>JAFUMU010000034.1 GCA_017482495.1 Clostridia bacterium
CCCCCCTTGCCATCAAGGAAAGCGGAGTTCAGCTTGTTATCGCAAAGAGCTTTGCAAGAATATTCTATCGCAACTCCATCAATATCGGTCTTGCAATATTCGAATGCCCCGAGGCAGCTGAAAAGATCGGCGACGGCGACACCGTTACCGCTGATGCAGATACAGGCATCATTACTAACCTCACCACAGGTGAGACCTTCCACACCAAGCCCTTCCCCGAATTTATCGGCAAGATAATCGCAGGCGGCGGTCTGGTTGAGTCTATTAAAAACGGAAGCATTAAGTAATTTATCAGGAGGAACCTTTTAAGGAAAGGTTCCTCCCGAACCCACCTCCAAACCTTTTTAAATAACGCGTATAATGCTGTTTGGGGCTTATGCGGCTAAACGGATTTGTAAAAGTAGCCTTACCCAAAAAGGTTTGAAGAGAGCTCGAGAGAAGCTTTCCTTAAAAGTTTCTCTCGAAAAAACACCCTCTCAAAAAACGGAGAACAATTATGGAAATGAATATAGCACTTCTTCGCGGAGACGGTATCGGTCCCGAGATCGTTGACTCCGCTGTTGAGGTTTTAAAGAAAATAGGAACAAAATTCAACCACACATTTAATTTCACCCCCTATCTTATCGGCGGCAGTGCCATTGATGCCTGCGGCGAGCCTCTTCCCCGCGAAACTGTTGAAGGATGTCTTGCATCCGACAGCGTTCTTTTGGGAGCTGTAGGCGGCCCCAAGTGGGACAGTCTCCCCGGCGATAAGAGACCCGAGAAGGCGCTTCTCGGTATCCGCGCGGCAATGGAGCTTTACACAAACCTCCGCCCCGCCCGTCTCTATCCCGCACTCAGCGAGGACTGCCCTCTCCGCCCCGACATTGCGGCAAACGGATTCGACATTATGATCGTCCGCGAGCTTACAGGCGGTATCTACTTCGGCGACAGAGGCTACAGAATGGGCAAGTACGGCGAGGAAGCATACGACACAGAATGCTACAGCCGAGTTGAGGTTGAAAGAATTGCAAGAGCTGCATTTGAAGCGGCTATGAAGAGAAATAAGAACGTTATCAGCATAGACAAGGCAAACGTTCTTGAAACCTCCAGACTTTGGAGAAAAACTGTTCACGAGATCGCAGAGGAATATCCCGAGGTAAAGTGCACAGATATGCTGGTTGACAATGCGGCAATGCAGCTTGTTAAGAATCCCTCTCAGTTTGACGTTGTTGTAACAAGCAATATGTTCGGCGACATCCTCTCCGACGAGGCTTCACAGATAACAGGCTCCATCGGTATGCTTGCATCTGCATCCCTCGGCAACACAAAGAGAGGTCTCTACGAGCCTATTCACGGCTCTGCTCCCGACATTGCAGGACAGAACAAGGCAAACCCCATCGCAACCATCCTTTCCGCCGCAATGATGCTTCGCTATGCATTCTCCCTTGAGGAAGAGGCAAGAGCTATTGAGAGGGCAGTTGACCGCGTTCTTGAGGACGGCATCCGCACACCCGACATCTGCCACGGAGACGGAGCTGTCGGCACAAAGGAAATGACAGAAGAAATACTTAAGAGAATATGATCATAAAAGGGTAAGCCTCGAAAGAGGCTTACCCAAGGATACTAAAAGGAGGACGTCCCATTGATAAAAGATATTGAGATGATGCAGAAGGAGCTTGCATCTATCGTTATATTCAGAAACGTTGTTAATAAGGATGTTCTCAGCAATCTGAGAGCTTACCTTGCCATTGCAAAAACAGATGCCGACGATTGCGACAAGATTCAGCGCTACTGTGATTTTGTATCCTCTCTGTATGAGCACGGATGCGACCTTGGAGCATACATTGAGGATTCATTGCGCTGTGACGACAATATCTACGTGCGCACCGTTGCCTGTGGCAAGGGGGTACCCGACATTATGGACGAGTGCTACAGCGACGAGCTAAGGATATTCTCCCGACTCACCGAAATCACAGCACAGGAGCTTATATACTACGGAGGACTTCCCGACTTCGTTCCCAGATTTGAGAGCACAAAGAAGGAAATGATCCGCATAATGGGTCAAGCCCTGAGAAACACCTCGAAAAACGGCTACGGCATCTACGCCAGATACGGAATGTTCCGTGTTTCCGACAACGCCGAGCTTCTTCCCATACTCTCTCCCGACCCCATCCGACTTTCACATCTTGTGGGCTACGACGAGGAGAGAAACAAGGTTCTTACCAACACAAGAGCTCTTATAAAAAATGCGCCTGCGGCAAACGTTCTTCTTGTGGGCGACGCAGGAACAGGCAAAAGCTCAACGGTCAAGGCTGTTGCAAACGAGCTGAGAGGCGAGGGCGTCAGACTTATCGAGCTTCGCAAGGATCAGCTTACCATGCTTCCCGATATTATGGGACACATAGCAAGCAACCCGCTTAAATTTATTATCTTCATAGACGATCTTTCATTTGCAAGTGAGGACGACGGATTTGCGGCGCTCAAGGCTATCCTTGAGGGATCTGCGGCAGCAAAAACTCCCAACGCAGTCATCTACGCCACAAGCAACCGCCGCCATATGATACGCGAAACGTTCTCCGCTCGCGAGGGTGACGAGGTGCACCTCAGAGACACACTTGAGGAAACTCTTTCCCTCTCTGCACGCTTTGGGCTGAACATTCTTTTCTCCAAGCCAAACAAAGCGCTCTTTACTCAGATCGTTACCTCCCTTGCCGCAGAAAATGGCATCGAAACTGATGAAGCTTCTCTTATGATACGCGCAGAAGCATTCGCTCTTGCCAAGGGCGGCAGAAGCGCAAGAGTTGCAGGACAGTTTATCGACAGCATCATCGTTGATATGAAAAACTGATATAAAACTTATTATATAAAGGAATTAACACTATGCTTACACTTGACAAAGTTTATCACGCAGGATATGTGCTAAAAAACGTTATCCGCAAAACTGACGTTATAAAGGCTCCCAGGATCAACCCTGAGGCTGACGTGTATCTCAAAACAGAAAATCTTCAGACAACAGGCTCATTTAAGGTAAGAGGCTCTTATTATAAAATATCTCAGCTTACAGACGAAGAAAAGTCTCGCGGCGTTATCGCCTGCTCCGCAGGTAACCACGCACAGGGCGTTGCTCTCGCCGCAACAAAGAACGGCATCAAGAGCATAATCTGTCTCCCCGACAGCGCACCCATCTCCAAGGTTGAGGCTACAAAACGCTACGGCGCAGAGGTCTGCCTTGTTAAGGGCGTTTACGACGATGCCTACAACCGCGCGCTTGAGCTTCGCGACAAGGAGGGATACACATTTATCCATCCCTTCAACGACGAGCTCGTTATCGCAGGCCAGGGTACTATCGCTCTCGAGCTTATAGATCAGCTCTCCGATCTTGATGCAGTTGTTGTGCCTATCGGCGGCGGCGGACTTATTGCAGGTGTAGCATACACTCTTAAGAACCTTAATCCGAGCGTTAAGGTTTACGGCGTTCAGGCTACAGGCGCTCCCAGCATGGCAAACTCTATCCACGACGGCAAGATCGAGCGTCTCGACTCCGTTTCCACTATTGCCGACGGTATCGCAGTTAAGGAGCCGGGAGATCTTACATACGAGCTCTGCTCCAAGTACGTTGACGAGATCGTAACCGTTTCCGACGACGAGATCGCGGCGGCTATCCTTGCACTTATTGAACAGCAGAAGCTTATCGCAGAGGGTGCAGGCGCTGTATCCGTTGCGGCTGTTATGTTCAATAAGGTTCCCGTTAAGGGCAAGAAGGTTTGCTGTCTCGTTTCCGGCGGCAACATCGACGTTACCATCCTCTCAAGAGTTATCAAGCGCGGTCTGCTTATGAGCGGCAGAAGCTGTCAGCTTACTATCGAGCTTATCGACAAGCCCGGTCAGCTTCTTGACGTTTCCCGCATCATCGCTGAGCTTGGCGGTAACGTGACCTCCGTTCACCACGAAAGAGCAAACGAAGGCTCCGATGTTAACGGCTGCTACCTGAGAGTTAATCTTGAAACAAGAAACGCTGATCACAAGGATCAGATCAAGAAGGCCCTGCTTGACGCAGGCTTCAAGCTCATATAAACAAGGAGAATTATTATGAACTATATTGCAACAGAAAACGCACCTGCCGCTATCGGACCCTACTCCCAGGCAGTTGTTACAGGTAATCTTATCTTCACATCCGGTCAGATCGCTCTCGATCCCGCAACAGGCAACGTTGTGGAGGGCGGCATCAAGGAGCAGACCGAACAGATCATGAAAAACCTCGGCGCGGTTCTCGCTACCGCAGGCTCCTCCTATGACAAGGCTGTTAAGACAACTTGCTTCCTTGCCGACATCGCTGACTTCGCCGCTTTTAACGAGATCTACGGCAAGTACTTCACAAGCAAGCCCGCAAGAAGCTGCGTGGCTGTCCGTGACCTCCCCAAGGGCGTTCTCGCTGAGGTCGAGGTTATCGCTGAGGTTTGAGATTGGTAGATATTTTTTAAGGGGGAACTCTCTTTCGCAGAGAGTTCCCCCTTTGACCCCCTCAGAGAACTTTGAATAGGGGTAAGCTTAATATGGTGCGCTAACGTTCGCGTCTTCCCGCCCCAATGCTGTGCATTGGGGACAAAGAAAAGAAGAAGGATATGAAAACGAAAGCTTGTTTTCGTTTTCATATCCTTCTTCTTTTCGCGGCGACTATTGTCGCCTACGGGAAGACGAACTGTCCCTAACCTCTCCGAATTCCATTTAGCTGTAGAATATTCTAACCACCTATATAAGCGTTATCCTAAAAGGTTTGGGGGGCGTGGGGGCCTTTCCTTAAAAGGCTCCCCGCAAAATCAAAAAAGCCTCCTCAATTACCCTCATCGGTTAAAAGCAAACAGCAAAGCGGTGAGGGATAAGAACAGCCCCAAAAGATTTGCTGCCAAGATGTTGATTATCCTGTCTGTTATTTTTTTGCTTTGAAAAATTTTTCTCATCAAGGCGTATATCAGTACACCAAAAAAAGTACCGAGAGTATTAGTAATAATATCCGTAATATCACTTGCGCCGATAGCAAAAGCAAGCTGAAGCGCTTCAAATGCAAGACTACATAAAGCTCCGATCAAGACCACCTTTTTCCACGGCAAGTCAAGCATTTTGAGGTACACACCGAAGGGAATAAAGATAAGCACATTCAGGATGACTTCTCTGGCGTGAAAGCTTCCAACATCTTTGTCATAATAGAATGGAATAAGATTAACGTTTCTTTCGCCTGCAAACCAAGGAATATCGTAAAACGAAAACGCCATTTTAAAAAGCACCAGCCAGGCCAATATCAGGCAGTATATTAAAAAGATAATTTTAGTTGCATTTATATGTTTTCTCATAATTTAGTTTTAAAGCTCGCGGGTGAGAGTTTATCCTCTCACCCGCAGAGCTTATTAATCTATATAGTATTCGTATTTGTAATACTCCTCCGTGTATTGCTCATCACTGAAAAAATGGAAATAGTCGCATTCAGGCTCGAAATCATCAGGATTGGGCATGTATACAACTACATTCTTCCATTCCTCGCCGTATTCAGATTTATCAGACGCAATTGAATACTCGATATTTACAATAATGCAGTTTTCAGGATCAAACTCTGTGGACTTCATTCCCTTAGCAAGCGCCTTGAAGTCGGCGTCAAGCTCATCAGGAATATTGTAAAGATCATAAAGCTCATAGGTGTTAATTGTCCACTCATTTGTGCCCATCTGAACATGTATATCGAAATACTTGTCTACAGTATTTTCGTAATCGGAAAGCAACTCGTATAAAACATCCATTTCATCCTTTGCACTGTCATTGATCTTATCCATAATAAGCTCAGAGGTTTTGGGAAGAATGTCATAATTTATTTTGAAGCTGACTCTCTTGCTGGTTCCGTCCATAGTATAGCTGATTTCAAAGCCGTTGGAATCCATTGCATCATTTCTCAGGTTGTCGATCCACTTGTTGAAGTCAACATTCTCTATCTCTTCACAAACAGAGTCATATATCTCCTTCCTGTCTTCGTCTGTAAGAACGGGGCTGAACCAATATTCTCCTGTGTACACATTAAGTGTACGTACAATGGGATCAGGAAGCTCTACAAACTTATCCTTATATTCCTTGTTATCGGAAATTATCTCGATTATCTCATTATACTCTGTAAAATCTATCTGTATATTTCTTGTCTTTTTAATTCCCAGACCGGAAACAAAGGAAACCTCCATATATGTGGCAACATATGAGCTTGTTTCGGGATCGTATGTGTCTCTTCCGTAATATGTGCCTCTCTCTGAGAGTTCAACACTTTCTCTCAGCGCCTTAGTTGCTATTTTAATAGCCGCTTTATCCTCAATTCTGATAGCCGCCGCCTTTTCTGAAGCATATTTATAGAAGCTCACCTCATAGTCGCTGTCGAAGCCGTCGCTTTCAAGATATATAGCCTTAACATCGTCCGAATCGGGAGTGTAGGAATGAACGTACGCCGCTCCTCCCAGACATACGGCAACTATAAGGACATTAAGTCCTACAAGTACACCCAGACCGGGAATAGTTTTGGGAATAGATCTGAAGGTCTTCTGCGTAATAAGCTCGTATGCAAAATATACGATTATAGCAATGGGATAGAGGATTATTGCTGCACCTATTTCAAACTCCATAAGCAGTCCGCAGGTGGTAACACCGCTTATAACAAGACCAACGCATATTCTGATTACATGCTGTGTCAGCTTTCCGGGAGCAGAATGACCTGCTGTTTCACTCTTTCTGCGGCAGAAAAGGAACACAGCAAGAAGGGCATATATGATCGCAATGACAGTAGAATATATGTCACAATCAAGATTATCACGGTAGAGATCATTATAACCGCCTCCGCCGAAAAACATATATATCATCGCCCAGATAACGTTGTATTTGTGACCGAATACACCAAAGTTGCCGCCAAGGACGGGAGCGAGCTCTGAAAGTGTCATGGATATCATCGTTATCATAAGTCTGGGCAGGAACATTATAAGTCCGGCACAGGTAATATTCGCAACAGGTGTACCTGTGATACTCATTGCCATAATGAGCACGAACACTACCATAGCTGTCTGAGCGGCGATCGTGAAAAGGATATCAAACATTCCCGCAAGAGACACTATAAATATCTTGGGCATCATCAGATACGTTACAATAGTAGCAATACTGTAGATGACTGTAAGTGCCGCGATCCAAGTAAATATAGCCGCTATGAAGCTGATGAACATACAGATTCGTGTGTAGGGCAATGAGTGATAGAAGTCGGATGTGCTTCTCTTATTGAATCCACCGAACAACACAAATGTAAACACAGGTGCAACTACTATGGGCACAGCCACCATAAAGGAGCACATTGACATATAATCTACGACCTGAGCGGAATAATCGTCAATGTAGTATTCGTATGCCGTTGCGCTGATATACTGAATAACAGGTATGGCAATTCCGAAAAGAAGGAGAGCGGCAAGGAAAATAACACCTGTAAGTCTTAGCTGACGCAGACCTTCAACATACAGTCCGCGGGAAAATAACTTTTTCTTCATTGCAGTATCTCCTTTCTCAATCAAGGTTGAAGGTGTAGCCCAAAGCTTCCATTTCGTAGGTGAACACCTCTTCAAGCGTGAGAGGAAGTACGTCAAGAAGTATGGGGTTGAGGGCGGACAGACGCATTACAGTCTCGCTTCTGTCTCCTCTTACTATCATATTTGTAACAGAACCATGACGGACGCTGTGTACTATGTCAATATCTCCGAATATCTCATTGGTGTAATCGTCACGGAAAGCTATCTGTATCTTAAACTGTGATGTTTTTAGATTCTGAACATCGCTCTCAAGTACAAGCCCTCCGCGGTGAAGTAGCGCCAGCTGATCGCATGTGTCCTCAAGCTCTCTGAGTGAGTGGGATGTAATGATAGCACTTGCGCCTCTGTCAACAACATCCTGACAGATAAGCTTCTTTATATAGTTTCTCATAACGGGGTCAAGTCCGTCGAAGGTCTCATCAAAGAATATATAATCAGGTCTTGCGGCAAGAGCAAGTATGGTCACCGCCTGACGGCGCATACCCTTTGAAAAAGTATTTAAACTTTTTCTTGTATCAAGGCCAAGATCTGTTGCAAGCTGTCTGAATCTGTCGTAGTCAAAGCCAGGATAGATGGAGCGGTACATTACTGCCATGCGCTCCATGGTCGCTCCGGCAAGATAAAAGAGCTCGTCAGGTACATATGCTATCTTAGACTTAATTGCAGGATTCTCATATATAGGCTCACCGTCAAGGAGCGCTGTTCCGGAATCTGCTCTGTAAACACCGGAAATCGTTCTGAGAAAGGTGGATTTACCTGCACCGTTTGAGCCGACCATGCCATAGATACAGCCTTCGTTTATGGTACAGCTTATGTTGTCAAGCGCTACAAAATCACCGAAGCGCTTCGTCAGATTTTCAGTTTTGATCATAACCTATTTCCTTTCATTAATTGTCTGCGGATGAAAATCCTTTTTCCACCGCTTCTCTTATTTCCTTCTCTGTCACTCCTAAAAGCAACATTTCACGAACAAGCTCCGTAAGCTTGCTAAGATTTCCCTTGGCTGCATCCCTGAGTATTTCTTCTGCATTATCTGCAATAAAGCATCCTCTGCCGGGTACAGAATGCGCTATTCCTTTGGCATCAAGCTCAGAATATGCTTTCTGTATGGTATTGGGATTGACCGAAAGCTCAATCGACAAGCTTCGTACCGAAGGAAGCTGATCGCCGGGACTCATTATTCCAAGAGTTATCAGCTTTTCTACCTGTTCTATGATCTGTTCATAAACCGGAGTTCGTGACATTCCGTCTATTCGGAACATAATTACCTCCTATTCATCCGTCGTAACTGTACTATGTGTCTTAGTACAGTTACAGTATAACAGCACATTTTTATCTTGTCAAGGGGGTAGAAATAAAATTTCTCACATTTAGTGTATGCTAAAAAGTCCACAAGCAAAAAAGGCGGGGACAAGCCCCGCCTTTCGAGAAAAACACAATGATCTTCTTAAAACGATTTATTCAACAAATCCTTTCACAGCTTCAACTGCATCATTTACTATATCATCGAAATCCCGCATCCTCTCGCCGTCGTCGGGATGGATCATAACTGCATCTTTGTATCTTTTGAACCATGTTATCTGCCTCTTGGCATATCTGCGTGAATTCTGCTTTATGCGCTCAGCCGCCTCCGCAAGAGTCTCCTCACCTGCAAAATAGGGCAGCAGCTCCTTATATCCGATAGCCTGAAATGCAGGTGATCTTTCGCTGATAAGTCCCTTTTCGAAAAGCATGCGGGCCTCTTCTTCAAGACCGGCGCTAAGCATCATGTCAACTCTTTTGTCGATACGCCGGTAAAGCAGATCTCTGTTTTTAAATTCAAGCACGATTATTTTCGCATCGTAAGGAGGAAGATCCTCCTTTGAACGTTTGTCCCATTCGGTTTTTGTTGTGCCTGTTGTTTCAAATATCTCAATAGCTCTTATTACTCTGCGAACATTATTGGGATGAGTAGCTTCTGCCGCCTCGGGATCGATCGCCCTCAGTCTGTTATGAACTGCCTCGTTACCTTCCCTCTCCGCCATAAGCGCAAGCTCTTCCCTGAGAGCATCATCACGCACTCCCTCGGAGTAGCTTGAAATGGACGTGACTGCATCAAGATATAATCCCGTACCTCCGCAAAAAACGGGAAGCCTTCCTCGCGCGATTATCTCATCAGCCGTTTTTTTGCCTATATCACTATAATCGGCGCAGGAGAAATCCGAGTCTGGAGTAAGTATCCCCACAAGATGATGGGGAACTCCGAGGCGCTCCTCCATTGTGGGTGCGGCGGTGCCGATCTCCATTCCCTTATATATCTGCATTGAATCGTTTGAAACGACTTCTCCGCCGAAACGGAGCGCAAGCTGTACTGCAAGAGCTGTTTTTCCCGAAGCTGTAGGTCCTGCAACAGCTATTAATTTCTTTCTTTCGTTCACTTATATCTGTCCTTTATGATTTATGCAATTGCAGAATATGCATTTCCGCTCTATCATTTTATGCGATTGACTAAGTCTATATCCCCTTATATTTAAAGGCTTTATACAACAGTTCCTCCGCCGATAACGATGTCGCCATCGTAGAAAACAACCGCCTGTCCCGGGGTTGCCGCCCTTTGGGGTTCATCGAATGTCACTCTAACTGTGTCATCTGCTATAAGCTCCACCGTTGCGCCCTGCTCTGTGTGCCTATATCTTATCTTCGCCGCAGCTCTGAAGGGGAATGAAGGTGTGCTGTCGGCTATCCAGTTAAGGTCTTTTGCCACAACCGTTCTCGTAAAAAGCTCCTCATTTGATCCGAGAATGATCCTGTTATTCTCGGCGTCCTTTTCAAGAACATAGAGAGGTGTGTGTATACCGAGTCCAAGCTTTTTATGCTGACCTATAGTGTACCGTATGATACCCTTGTGTCTGCCCATGACCTTACCGTCACGAAGGACGAAGTCGCCCTCGGGAGGGATCTTGCTCGTATATCTTTCGATAAATCCAACATAATCTCCGTCGGGTACAAAGCAGATATCCTGGCTTTCCTTTTTCCCAGCATTACGTAGTGATGCTTCAAGAGCAAGCTCACGCACCTCGGATTTATCCATAGCGCCAAGAGGCAGGATAAGACGTGAGAGAACTTTCTGCGTCAGGTTATATAACACATAGCTCTGGTCCTTTTGGGGATCCTTTCCCTTTTTAAGAAGGTATCTGTCACCGCATTTTTCTACTACAGCATAATGGCCCGTTGCAATTTTTTCAGCTCCAAGCGCTGTTGCTTTGTCTGCAAAAAGTCCAAACTTAAGCGTTTTATTGCAAACAATACAGGGATTAGGCGTTTCGCCTCTAAGATACGAGCTTACAAATTCTTCCATAACAAAACGTCGGAATTCCTCTCTCACATCAAGCACGTGAAAATCCATCCCCAGCGCCTGCGCTACCGCTCTCGCATCTGAAACACCGTCGCTGTCACATTCTCCGTGCATGACCATAGTTGCGCCGATGCACTCATATCCTGCCCTTTGCAGGCAAACAGCCGCCGCTGAGGAATCTACCCCTCCGCTCATACCAAGCAATACCTTCATAATTTCTCCTATAGAAAAGCGGCGCTAAAGACGCCGCTTTAAGTTATCATTTGCATTATCTCAGTCGCAATGACAGCAATTAGAACAGCCGCTTTCTCCGAACAGGTCGGCATCGTATTCGATACCGTTTTTGTCGTAATAGTCCTTGATAGCCGCCTTAACTGCCTCCTCTGCAAGAACAGAGCAATGGATCTTAACGGGGGGCAGTCCGTCGAGAGCCTCAACAACTGCCTTGTTTGTAAGTGTGAGGGCTTCGGAAACGGGCTTGCCCTTAATAAGCTCGGTTGCCATAGAGCTTGTTGCAATAGCGGATGCGCATCCAAATGTGTTGAACTTAACGTCAACTATACAGTCATCCTCTATCTTAAGATATATCTTCATAATGTCGCCGCACTTTGCGTTACCAACCTCGCCAACGCCGTCGGCATTTTCTATTTTACCAACATTTCTGGGGTTCTGGAAATGATCCATAACCTTTGCACTGTATGCCATCTCTATTTCTCCTGAATTATAAAATTTCTTCTCCGCGAAGGATCTTTTCCCATACGGGGGACATTTCTCTAAGTCTTTCAACTACCTTGGGTACACATTCGATAATATGGTCTATCTCTGCGTCTGTTGTATATTCAGAAAAAGACAGACGAAGTGAGCCGTGAGCCACTGCGTGGGGAAGCCCCAATGCAAGAAGCACGTGGCTGGGATCAAGTGAGCCGGATGTGCAGGCGGAACCGGACGATGCGGCAATTCCGTACATATCAAGCATAAGCAGAAGGCTTTCACCCTCTATGCCCTGGAAGCACATATTAACGTTACCGGGAAGTCTCTTCACTCTATCGCCGTTAACTATTGTGCGGTCGATCTTTGAGAGGCTGTCTATAAGGCGGTCTCTCATTGCACAAAGCTTCTCAGCATTAGCGTCGATATTTGAAACAGCATCTTCAAGTGCTGTTGCCATACCCATAATAGCCGGAAGATTCTCCGTTCCCGCTCTCTTGCCCTTCTCCTGTGCGCCGCCGCTGATAAGGGATTCGATATATGCGCCTCTTCTGCAATAAAGAGCGCCGATACCCTTAGGTCCGTGGAACTTATGGGCTGAGATGGAAAGCATATCTATCTTCATTTCCTTAACGTCGATATGCAGATGACCTGCCGCCTGAACTGCGTCGGTATGGAATGTTACCTTTCTTTCGCGGCACACTTCACCGATCTCGGCGATAGGCATTACTGTACCTATCTCGTTATTTGCGAACATAACTGTTACAAGGCAGGTGTCATCACATATAGCTTCCTTAACCTGCTCTGCTGTTATAAGACCGCTTTTGTCAACATCAAGCAGAGTGATCCTATAGCCTTCCTTTTCAAGGCGGTCAAGTGTGTGAAGAACGGCGTGATGCTCGATCTTTGTGGAAATAATATGCTTCTTATTCTTCTTTGCTCCGAAATGAGCGGCAGAGATTATAGCCTGGTTATCAGCCTCGCTTCCGCCGGATGTGAAATATATCTCACCTGCGTCGGCGCCGATACAACCGCCTATTCTCTCTCTTGCCTCCATAAGCGCCTCAGCCGCTGACTGACCGAAGGAGTGGAGGCTGGACGGATTTTCATATTCCGCGTCCATATATTTGATCATTTCCGCCTTCGCCCTCTCAGAAATAGGGGTCGTTGCGGCATTGTCTGCATAAACTCTCATATTTTGTTACCTTCCCAAAGGCTTTTTTTCTGCCTTTCTATCAAATAAATAGTATATCATTACTGTCACATTATGTCAATGTTTATTACGCATTTTATTATACTACCGTTTTGGTAGGATTTCAATAGTATTTACTGTATTTTTGTTATTTTTTACATCCTGTATGGTAAAAATTCAAAATGTATGCTACAATTATATCAACAATAATCAAGGGAGCGATAATATGTCCACAAAAGACGAGCTTATAGCCGCACAGCTTGAAGTGATACGCACCATGACCGAGCGCAATATGCGCAATCTGGGAACAGATCTTTTCGGAAGCACACCTTGTCACAATGATAAGGTGGAAGAAGAATCTGAAGAAAAAGCTGCCACCGTCTCTAAGGCAGAGGATACTGCCAAAAAAGAAGAAAAAACCGTGGAAGCCAAAAAAGAAGATATCGACTCTCTCAAAAAAGAGCTTGAAACATATATAGGTCTTGGAGAGGTAAAAAATGAA
The DNA here is from genome assembly GCA_017482495.1 of Clostridia bacterium. Lineage (GTDB taxonomy): Bacteria > Bacillota > Clostridia > Oscillospirales > CAG-272 > Avispirillum. The sequence goes on from JAFUMU010000034.1 coordinate 13,311, forward strand.
GTAAAGAGTCTTATCAATCTTGCAACGGTATATGCCCTTCGCAGAAATAACGACCTTCCCACACCCGAGATGTCCCTTCATCTTGTTTTCTCGGGTAATCCCGGTACCGGCAAAACAATGATAGCCCGCTTTATGGCAAGAGTTTATCATTCTTTGGGACTTCTGTCAAAGGGACAGCTCATTGAGGTGGACCGTTCATCTCTTGTGGCAGGATACGTAGGTCAAACAGCGCAAAAGACCACTAAGGTGCTTGAAAGCGCCCTTGGCGGAGTTCTTTTTGTTGACGAGGCATACTCCCTCACGTCCAAAAGCGAAAACGACTACGGCATGGAAGCAGTTGAGACTATCCTTAAATACATGGAGGATCACCGCGACGATATAATAATTATTATCGCAGGCTACAGCGACCTTATGCAGGATTTTATCGACTCCAACCCCGGACTTCAATCCCGATTCAACAAATACATCGACTTTGCCGACTACACTCCCGAGGAAATGCTTGAGATATTTAAGCTCAATTGCAAAAAGGGACAGTACACCGTCTCTGATGGCGCTGAAAAGCTGCTGCTTGAATATTTCTGTGACTGCGCTCTTACTCCTGCCGACTTCGGCAACGCACGCGGCGTTAGAAACACATTTGAAAAGGTCATCTCCGCTCAGGCTAACAGAATTGCCGCTATGGCAAATGTCACTCGCGACGACCTTGTTTCACTTACAGACGAAGACGTTAAAAACGCAATATCCGACACTTGACACATTTGACGCTATGTGATAATATAAGACAAATAGTTTAAAGGAGTGAACACTATGGGAAGATTTCTCGGTTCCTATGACGGAGAAGAGATAGACCGCCCCGACCTCAATAAATGTCCCGACTGCGGATGCTTTTTTGCTTCCGACAACTGTCCCCTTTGCGGCAAGCCCTGCCCCGAAGAATTTCGTGCAGGCAACCGCAAGCCCCTTAAGAAGAAAAAGAAAAAAGGCAATTCCTCATCGAGGACTGTTACCTTTATAGACTGGTATCATCAGTGGTGGGTCATTATCCTTGCTCTGCTGTTTTTCCCTATCATGGGACTTATCCTGCTGTTCACAAGTCCACACAAAAGATCGATCAAGATAGGAGTGGGCATTGTTGCCGTTGTGTGGGGACTTATTTCCGCCGTCGGCGTCGGAAATATTATAAACGGCATCAATCGACTTACATATAAGCCTGTCGACACCTCACTTTCAAGAGATGAATATATCTCCGCCTGTGAAGCTGTGACAAATGAAGATTTTTACCGTAATTCCGAGGAATACAAGGGCAAACACCTTAGTCTTACACTGACCGTTTCGGAAAAAATACGGGACGCCGAGGCTGAATATACAGGCAACGATTATCCCGTTTACTATGAATGCGTGGATGCTTCAGGTGCCACATTCACAATTCTTATCCGAGACTGTATTATCGACCGCTCGGAAAACTTTATTCCCGGAGATGTTATTACCGTCTACGGCGAGGGCGACGGCGAAATATCAGTTTATGATGAATTCTATGAGATGCACACCGCGCCCTGCCTTAATGTGGCGTATGTCGAGTGAAAATATTATTCGTTTTTTTCGGTGGAAACCTCTCTTTCGGAGCGAGAGCCCCCGCTTGTTTTTTCGGTGGAACCTCTCTTTCGCAGAGAGGTTCCACCGAGCCCCCTCCAGAGAACTTTGAATAAAGGCTAATTTTATATGGTGCGCTGAAGTTTGCGCATTCCCGTATGCGACCGTAGGTCGCCTGAAAAAGCAAAAGGATATTAAAAAAGGAAACAAGCTTCCTTTTTTAATATCCTTTTCTTTTCCTTATCCCCAATACACAGCATTGGGGCGGGAATGCTAACCTACCTTATACTGCTCCGAATACCGTTTCGCTTTAGAATATTCTAACCACCCAAATACGCGTTTGTTTAAAAGGTTTGGGGGTCAAAGGGGGGATTTCCTTAAAATCCCCCCTTAAATAAAAACTAAATATTACTCTTCAACCTTGTCATCAGCGATTTTCGTACCGCAGATAGGACAGAAGCCGTACTCGCTTGAAACCTGAGTACCGCATTCCTTGCAGATAATGCCTCTCTGAACAGAAGCGAGCTGAGCCTTAAGCGCAGCGATCTTTGTTTTAAGCTCGTCAGCTTCAAGAAGAAGAGCCGCAACCTCAGCAGAATTATCAACATCCTTGCGGAGTATCTCGTAGTAAAGCTCACCCATTTCCTGATAGCATTTTTCAAGCTTGCCAACCTCGCTGTGAATAGCCAGCTTCAGCTTGGCAATAGCAGTGATCTCTTCAGTTTTCTTAACGGTGAAAGCAGCAGCGTCCTTAGCGCCCTTGGAAATCTCTCCCCAGATAGCCATAATATATACCATTCCTTTCATAAAGGTTAATTTCTATATTAATTATATGCCATATTGATTAAAAAGTCAAAAACATATTGTAAATAGTTTAAAAAGCTTCAAAGCGGACAAAATAATGTAAAACCACTTCGGAGCAAAAAATGAATATTGATAAAAAAGCATATAAGAAATTTGCCACAGCAAGAGCCACAAAAACCAATTCGAAAAAAAACTGTACAAAAGCATTTCTCTTCGGCGGCACCATCTGCCTTATAGCCCAAGTGCTGAAGGATATATACAGCATATGGCAGGACGAAAAAACATCATCAACCCTGGTGTCAGTAACACTGATATTTATAACGGCACTGCTAACGGGCATCGGCGTTTTTGACCGCATAGCAAAGCACGCAGGAGCAGGCACGCTTGTCCCTATAACGGGCTTTGCCAACGCAGTTGCCTCCCCCGCAGTAGACTCAAAGGGCGAGGGATTCGTCCTTGGCGTTGGTGCTAAAATATTCACTATAGCCGGCCCCGTCATCCTCTACGGCACCGCCGCAGGAGTGGCTTACGGGGGGATTTATTGGGTTATTAAATGCATAACGGGCGCCTGAGTGCGCCCGTTACTACTATATAAAGCCTATTCTTTAACAATATTATCAGGAAATCTATACTCCATTAAAGTCGTATCTGCCCAATTACCAAATCGGTCTTTTGCAATTCGTTCTCTGTATCCAATGGTTCTGAAACCACACTTATTATGTAGCTTGATACTGTTTTCGTTTGTTGAAAAAATAGAGGAGTACAAACACCATATACCAATTTTAGGTGCTTCCTCAATTAGTTTTTTAAGCAAAATCGTTCCTACACCGTTATTGTGAAATTGCTCTTCAACATATACCATTACTTCCATAACACCGGAATAATGGGATTTGTTTGAAACGGGACTTACAGCAGCAAATCCAATGATTTCATCGTTGTGTACGGCTACATATCTGCAATTTTTGATATGTGCTGCATCCCATTCTTCCCATATAGGATAAGCTGTAGTAAATGTTGTTTTGCCTGAGTCTATTCCTTGCTTATATATTTCAAGCACCTTGTCCCAATCTTCAAAAGCCATATTTCGTATAATTACATCACACGTATCAAAGCTCATATTTGCACAACTCCTTTTTACTTTTCGAAATGAGATTTGATTTTTTCATTTTCCTCCGCATACATAATTGGTACGATTTCCATATCATCTTCATGCACAGAAATAGTAGCAATATCAGGTCTGTCATAGCATTGTGGAAAATTTACAAGCCAATATCCATTGATACATTCATCAAAGCAAATCCAACCGTACATTCCTTTGTGTACACCCTCTTTAGTGTACTTTTCTTTTTCAACTCTAATTCTTACACAATCCATTTCTTTCATTCTATTCATCTCCATAAGGTGTTGCTAATTGTATATGGCCATCAGGACGGACCATCCATCCTGTTATAAAAGAGACTGTTCCCGAGCCGTCTTTTCTCGGTATTTCTACCCTTATATTTATTCGCTGGCCGTTGCAGTCAAGTTTGTTCAGGGTATATTTACCGTTTATATATTTTTGCAAACCTTGTCTTTCTATTTCAGCTTTTAACCAATTTGAGTCTTCTACTGTATATCCCCAACTTATAAACATATCTTCTTTATGATGAGAATAACTACCGTTGGTGTTAAAAAAATACGGATCAAACTTACTGTAAGCAGCATTGCTCGTACAGTTATACATAACGTTAACATACGGAATATCCACAAAAATACAATGGCAAAAGGGATGATGAGGCCATTTAAGAGTTTTTTCTTTCGCAAACCAACATTCGTGAAGCTTTAAACATATTTCACAATGAGTCTTTCCTGTATTTCGGTGAATCCAAACGTTCCATTCAGGTTCTTGCGGAATAGGCTTTCCACTGCTTGCAGCTTTTACAACTTGTGATAAATAGTCCAATAGTTCTACCTTTCTTATTATAACATAAATTTGACCAAGTGTATACAGAGCTCTTTGCTTGTTCGTTTACTATTATAATTAGCGCTTTGATGCTTTTCTCCCAACGTGGAGTAACTGATGCGGTTATGCAAAAAATATTTTTCGATTATTCACCGAAAAATATATAACCCGTGGTATAATAAAGGCGAGGTGATGAACGGTGGAATTTTTTGCAACTAACGGAATACGTCCCGTACGTCTCAGCGAGGATACAAGGCGCTTCGCACACGAATCAGTTAACCACAGATACGGAAAGGAAACGTGGGAATGCCCCGCCGTTTCCATGGACGATATCGACGGCTTTGACAAGCTTTCCGATATTGATAAATACGACAGGATAATAGAGCGCATTGCCAAAACTGCGCCCATCCGCATTTGCGACGGCGAGAAGATAAGCGGTGCGGCAACTCTCGGCTATGCCATCACGCACAACGTCCCCGCCACCTTCGGCGGAAACCTTATATTCGGCTCGGTAAGCCATCTTACCATAGATTTCGAAACGGTGGTGCGCTGTGGTGTTGACCACATTCAGCGCTGTGCAGAGGATGCATTTAAAAAGCATAAGGGCACAGAGAGAGAAAGATTTGCAAAAAGCTGTCTTAACTGCCTTGACTATTTCAGAATTTGGCACGGCAGATATCTTGATGCGCTCAGCATCTTGCCGGAATACAAAGATAATTACGAGGCTCTGAAAAACGTTCCCTTCTCCCCTGCAAAAAGCTTCGCCCAGGCACTTCAAAGCATATGGTTCGTCTTCGCCTTCAACCGACTCTGCGGCAACTGGCCCGGCATCGGAAGAATAGATATGCTTCTGGGAGACTATCTTGAAAAGGACCTTAAGGACGGCGTCATCACCTTGAGCGAGGCAAGAGAGCTCCTGGCTCACTTCTTCATCAAGGGATGCGAATGGATCTGCGGCGGCGACTACGGCAGCGGAGACGCTCAGCACTATCAGAACATCCTCCTTGCAGGAATTGACGAAAACGGAAACGAGATAACCAACTCTGTTACCTATCTTGTTCTCGACGTGCTTGAGGAGCTTGGAATAAGCGACTTCCCCACTACCGTGAGGATAGGTAAAAACACCGACCCCAAGCTTCTTCGCAGAATATCGGAGGTGATCCGTCTCGGCGGAGGAGTTATCGCGATTTACAACGAAGACCTTGTTATCGACTCTCTCACAATGAGAGGCTATTCCCTCTCCGAGGCAAGAAAATTTGCCAACGACGGCTGCTGGGAGATACAGATCCCCGGCAAGACCTTCTTCACCTATGCTCCCTTCGACAGCCTGCAGATACTGCAGAGAGAAACTCTCGCAGAGTATAGCGAGAACGTGGATTTCCCCGATTTCGACTCACTTTACAAAAAATACATAAGCGACCTTGAGAGAAACGTTTCCAAAATATTTTCCGACAGAAAAAGATATGAATACAACGTAAAATGCGAAAAAGAGCGCAAGTGGTTTTGGGAGCCGCCCATCCCCTGCACAGTGGTTTCTCTCTTCGAGGACGGATGCATTGAAAAGGGACTTTCATATTTTGAGGGAGGCCCCCGCTACAACGTTGTTTCTCCCCACATAGGCGGTCTGCCTGATACGGCAAACAGCCTCTACGCCATAAAAAAGCTCGTTTTTGACGATTGTAAGCTGTCCCTCTCCGAGCTTTTGAAAATACTTAAGAGTAACTGGGAAGATAACGAGCATCTGCGCAGATATGCCATGAATAAATACGTCTATTTCGGCAACGATAACGACGAGGTGGATACCATCGCCTCAAACATCGTCCGTGATTTTGCCAAAATATGCGATGATATCAGCGCCACCTGCCCATATGACACACCCGCAGGAATAAGCACCTTCGGACGTCAGATAGAATGGTCGGGCAAGAGATATGCAACCCCCTTCGGCAGAAGAGCGGGAGATATACTCTCGGGCAACTTCTCTCCCACACCGGGAACTGACAGAGAGGGCGCAACTGCCATCATCCGCTCCTATTGCAAGGCAGACCTGAGACACACAGCATCGGGCGCAGCCCTTGACATAAAGCTTATGCCCGGCGTTGTTAAGGGCGACGTTGGACTTGATGCCATCAGCGCGCTTATACAGGGCTTTGCTTCCCTGGGAGGCCATTTCATGCAAATTGATATTGCAGATGCCGAGCTTCTGAAAGCGGCACAAGAACATCCCGAGGAATACCAGAACCTTTCCGTTCGTGTTTCGGGCTGGAATGCTCGCTTCGTGACCCTCAGCCGCGAATGGCAGGATATGATAATCGCCCAGACAGGACGCGACATATGATAATAAAAAAGCAGTAGCAAAAATGCTACTGCTTTTTGTTATACAAGCTTAAGTACCACGCCGGGCTCGGATGTATCAGCATCGGGCTGTGCTTCTCTTCCCACAAAGGATATAAGCTGACCGGGGATCTTGAGCCTTCCGTTCTCTATCTTAACATACTCAGTCATATCATATGCCGCGTCTCCCGCAATATCCTGCATCAGCACCCGGCTGTATTCTGCTGTAGTTGTGAGAGAAAACGACTTATACTCTCCGAATATGCCCACTGTGTCTGCCGCACCTATATTGACTTCCACGTGACATTTCGGAATACAGTATAGCTTTTTCAGCGAGCGTCCCAAGGTTGCAACGGAATAAACGCCGTTTGGGTTAAGAGACGCAACGCAGAAAGGCTTCTCGCCTATATCCGAAATAACACAGGGAAGCTCTGTGTTTCTGGCAATCGCCACAGGCGCGGTCTTTGTCAGTACGCCGTCAACAGTATTATCTTTAATAATACCGTGCCCAAGCCACCAAGCCTCTATCTCCTCTTCCACCTTTCTGTATTCCCACACGTCGTCAAGAGTTTCGCTTGAAGCAATAAACGTTCCGCCGCTGAAGGCAGGAGCAACTCTGTGCCATCTTGCGGCTCTTGCCACCTCAAACATTTTTGTTTTCAAATCTCTGTGAACTGCGGGGAAGGACATATCCGCTCTTCCGTCGGGGAGACATCCGCTGTGAGGATGACGCATGATTCCCATTGCATATCCGCACGCCGCCGCGATATACGCCTCGTCCTCGCAGTTGATAAGTCCCATTGCAGGATCCTTGGGCGCAGGTGCGTCGCTGTAGTGCACAAGCTTTTCGAGAGTCATGGGAATAGACATAAGGGCAGGAACGTCGTATGTCCTGAAGGTCTGCGCATAGGGGATAACTTCTTTTATGATGGAATGCTCTATAACAAGCTCGGGAGCATACTCCGCCGCAAGGTCGGTGAGCATTTTTCTATACTGAAGTGAGTGATCCTTTGCGCCCCAGTCAACCTTCCAATATGAAACCCCCGCTTCATTTGCCGCAATTATGCGCTCCTTCCAATATTCCGTTTCCGTTTTACCCTCGGAATATATAGACGATTCCTGAGCGCACACCCAGCCGCCCAGCCCCTTCCATCCAAGGCTTTTTATCTTCTTTGAAAGAGATTCAAGACTGTAGCTTGGAAATTTATCGGGGCTGAGGATAAGACTTCCGTGATATCTTTCATCGTTTGAAAGAGGTACGTCCCAACTGTCATCCATAACTATAAAAAGGTCGCCTCTTGCCTTTTCGTGAAAATATGCCCATCCGTAGGGCTTCTCAGGGTTAAAAAGCGAGTTTTCATTTATTGCCCTTCTCTGCTCGCCCGGCTTGCCGTCGCTTGTAGCATAAAGCTGTGTTTGCCACGTACAGTAATAATCAGGCGTCGGATTTACAACATCAGGAATAAGATCTATATCTGTTTTCTTCATAGTATATCCTCGTATGCTTTCAACACATTTTTCGTATTGTACCATAAATCTCCCTTAAAGTAAATATTCTCTCAGATATTCTGCATATCTACACATTTTGAGCCTTCCCATACACTAAAGATAAACTAAGATACAAAGCCTATCACCAAATAAGAAAAACTGACGAAAATGTCAGTTTTTCTTATTTCTCTTTAGCTTTATCGATCAGCGCAGTTATCCAGTGCCCTGTGAATCCCCACTTTGCCACTGCAGAGCCTATCTTGTTTCCAAAAACCAAAACTATAACAACAGAGATCAATGCAGTGACTATGAAAAAATGCAGAGCACTCATATGTGTAATATTATTTTTCATCAATATCTTTATGAAAAATCCGTGGAAAATATATATGGGGAAAGTATTCTGTCCTACTACTGTCAAAAGCGGCACCTTAATATTTGGAATTGAAAACAGCAAAAAGCCTATCCATACAAAACCAACTACCATTAAGAATACTCTCAGATGCCACGTATCACCTGTCTTTACATATGCAAAAACACCGTATAGTTCGTTGAGCCCAACCGTTTTGCTTTTCAGGATAACCGTTTCAACTACCACAACAGCTATAGCCAAAAGAGCAGCGCATACTGATTTTATGCCAATTCTCATACCTTGTATCTTTTCTGCAAGTGCTATATCCTTTGCATAATGGCCTGCTACAAAGAAAGGAAGGAATGTGAAAAATCTACCCATAGCAAATGAATATTCAATACCGGTATTGAATCCTGATATAATGGAAACCACTGCGCTTATTGCAAAAACGATCCATCTCAATACAGCCTTGTTGGTGGTGATAAATGGGATAAGCATACAGTAAAATGCCATTGCTAACAAATACCACAGTGTAAACTGAGGCATGCTCATAATAAAAATATTTGATGCACCGTTAAGATAATATTTAGTGAAAACATTATATATAAGCTGCAAAAGTACATAAGGATATATATATCCTATAAATATCCTTTTGGGATGAAATTTCGCAAAATAGCCTGATATAAAAACAAAAACAGGCATATGGAATGAATAAATAAATTCAGTAAGATATCTTATTTTCAAGCTGCCGGAAATTTCAAAAAAATGACCTATGACCACTAAAAATATAAGTAGTGATCTGATATTGTCCATTTTATAGCTTCTGATGTTACTCATTATTTTACATGTATAAAGTTTCCGTACGTTTCGTTTACAAGCTCGTAAAATGCAAATGTGTCGCTGTAGCTGCCGATTATGTTCTTAACGTCTGTAAGCTGATGCTTGTTTACTACGCAAATAAGAACGCTTTTTTCTGTATTAGTATATGTACCCACAGCATCCAGCTTCGTGGTGCTGTGCATAAGACGGTCGGAAACCTCTTTGGATATCTCATCGGGATGAGTTGTTATAATAGTGAATTTGTATGCAGTCTTTGTACCCTTTATCATATAGTTACCGACAAAGTTGGATATGAAGCAATATGTGATACAAAGGGCAACAGGCTTGTAGTCTGCGCTTCCGCCCTCAGAGTATACGAACAGTGAAACAACCGCCACAATGGCATTGAGAATAAACGTTACCTTAAAGAAATTTGTCTCGGGTCTTACCTTGTTTATATATCTTGAAACGATGTCTGTTCCGCCGGTTGATGCGTTGCACTTAAGACACATTCCGTATACAAGACCTGAGATAACACCGCTTATGATAACGGGAAATATAGTGTCGTGACCCTGAGCGTTGTACTTGATAAAATCCGTGTTTGACTGCTGGAGAAGCAGATACGCCGCAGAATATACAAGGGAGAATACCAAGGTCTTTACTGCAAATCTCCTGTCCACAAGAAAATATGCAAGAATACAAAGAGGAACGTTGATAATAAGAGACATATAGCTGATACTGAAGCCTGTTTTGAACTGTATCATAGTTGCAATACCGTTAAGCCCCGCAGGAGCAAAATGATTTTCAACGATAAAGATATGATAGTTGAAGGCGAGTATAACAGCCACGCCGATTATTATAGCGTAAGAAAAGATTTTTTTTATAGTATTATTCACGTCCATCACCTCGTAGAACATTTTACTACAAATCCCGACAAATGTAAATAGATTTAATATGGTAAAATCCTTTAATACTGCAAAGAGCGACGAGAACGGCCGTGCCCTAAAACAAAAGTGCCGGGCGGGGACGCATCGTCGCTCCTTACGGATATTAATCGATCATCTCAACACGACCTTATGGTCAACTATTCCAACAGTAGCTCCCACGGAAATGTTATTTCCAAGCCAATCGGCGCTTTTTCCGTGAGCGGAAAGGACAAAGCCACCCGAAGGAATTACTGTATTTCCAACTCCCCAAGGTCTTATCTCCAAAACCCTTCCGTCCTTTGAACAAGCCGCCTCCTTGCCCCATTTATTGGTGCCTGTGGTGCTCTTGCCTTTATAGACTACAAGGCAGTCTGTGGCTCTCGGAATATTTTCGCCCGAAACATATCCGCCTCCGCAAGGGATAACATATGCTCTGTTATTTTCAAAAAATACAGTATAGCCTGCACGGATATTTTCAAGCATCCACTTCCCTGCATCTCCGTGTCCCGAAAGGACACATCCACCATCAGGGATATCCAGCTTGCAGGCTCCGTAAACAGGGGACGATATAGCCCTGCCGTGGCGATCGATACATACCTCTGCGCCCCATTTGTTTGTGCCTGTTTTTCCCTTACCCGTGTACTTTATAAGCATATCTGCACCTCTGTGGCAGTTTTCGCCGTTAAGCGCCTTGTTTGCAAGAGATGTAACACGCGTTTCGGTATATTCTATAAAGGGTAGCTTTCCGTGACAGGTCCAGTTCCGCCTGTTATATCCCGCAACATTCCTGTTACATGCTGTTATCTGTACATCACCCGAAAAGGATGGTGTGCACTCAACCGCAAGCCCGTCGCCTATGTAAACTCCCACATGCCCGGGCATATAAAGCAGCTCTCCCTCTTTGATATGGGAAAAGTCATACGATACATCGGTACATATCTTTATCATTTGAGAATCGGAAATGTCCCCCACACCGTTTGAAGCGTATACCGCCCCTCCGTAGGGCTTTCCCGCATCGCCGTTCCATCCCCAAAGCACCGCCTTGATAAGACAAACACAGTCAAAGCCGAAATATCCCTTGTTAATATGGTCCCGAAGAAGAGCTTCTCTTCCCTTGTTGTAGGAATAAGCGTTTAGGTATCTTCCTATAGATGCAGAAGTAAGTGGAGCGCCAAAGCATCCAAGTACATAGACCGTTTTGTAGTCTGTTGCGATTTTTTTTAGCTTCTCAACAAATTCTCTGTCTGTCATATTAAGCCTCCTTGCCCGGCAAATTCATGACTGCCGCAAGTCCTGCTGATACAGCCGATATAAGCAGTCCGAAAAGCGCCGTTTTCATGGCGCCAAACTCCATATCAGCCGTTATTACCGTGGGGATGGCTACCACAGCATAGCCCACAGCAGACTGTAGAAATGTCCTGCCCGCACGCCAAAATGTTTCCTTCAAATTCAATCATTCCTTTCTTTTTCATAGTGTTCAAGATTTGACAGACGAATACCGTGACAAACAACATCCTTTTTAAGATGAGCTATCTCACGGTTCATCTGCCCATGCTCCTTTTCGCTTCTGTCAATGAAGCTCTGGAGAGCAGAATTCAGGGAATCAACAGAGCAGTTCAGCTTCGTCAAGGTCTTTGAAAGGTTGGCAATGACCCTTCCAATGGCAATACCGACCGTAACGATGGATATGAGCGCCGCTATCATCTCCCAAGTCATCCTGTTTTACTTACAGCTTTTCTTAGTTTAAACATCTTATAAAAACTGTTCCTCCTTTGTGTTTTTCTTCCGACACTATGATCATATCAAATCTCACTCTGTATTTCTCCCCATCAGTGACAGTGAAATTTTTTTGTATAAATACAAGAAAAAACTTGCAAAATTCAATATATGGTGTATAATAATTAAAGAACAAACTATATGTGTAACGAGAGGTATTGTCCAAAATGAAATGTCCTTCCTGCGGATCCGTAGATATTAAGGTAGTAGATTCCAGACCCGTTGATGAAAATAATTCCATCCGCCGCCGCAGAGAGTGCCTCTCCTGCCAGACAAGATTTACGACCTATGAGGTCATTGACGCATTCCAGCCCGTTGTAGTTAAAAAGGACGGAACAAAGGAGCTCTTTGATAAGAATAAAATGCTCACAGGACTTATGAAAGCCTGCGAGAAGCGTCCCGTAAATGCAGAAGCATTGGCAGCGGAGATCGAAGCAGAGATACATAATAGCCTGCGCCGTGAGATCACATCCTCCGAGCTTGGAGAGATCGCAATGGAAAAGCTCCGCAAGCTGGATGCGGTTGCATACGTAAGATTTGCATCAGTGCACCGTGAATTTAAGGACGTTGAAACCTTTATGGAAGAGCTTAAAACCCTTAAGAATTGATAAAATAATACAAAAAGCCACAGCAGCTTTCTCTTGACAGTGGTAAGTTGCTGTGGTATACTTTTAGTTGCTTGATATTGGGATATGGTGTAACGGTAACACACGGGACTTTGACTCCCGCTTTGCAGGTTCGAGCCCTGCTATCCCAGCCAATAGAAAAAGCACCCGTTGGGTGCTTTTTCTATTGGCTAGGATATCGCACAGGGCTCGAAAGCTGAGCTTCGCATGAAGTTTTGCTTTACCTCGTGGTCAATTTGCGAAGCTCCGAAAAGCTGCGCTTTTCATTTTCTTTAACTTGGCGGCGACAAAAATGCTCCGGTGGAGCATTTTTAGGACGTAGCGCCGCCACCTCATATCGTACAGTTAACATAGCTTGAGGTGGCACCAAAAGCTTCGCTTTTCACCTTCTTTTCTATGGCATGACAACAACAAGCCTCCTTGCAAACCAAAAGGCTGTCGCAAAACGCAACAGCCTTTCTTGCTATTATTGTTAAATTACTCGTCGTCAGCCTCTGCCTTTGCCTTAGCGATGATCTTCTGAGCTTCGCTGTTAGGAACCTCTTCATAACGAATGAACTTGAATGTGTAGCTTCCTCTGCCCTGTGTCATAGCGCGAAGAACTATTGCATAATCCATCATCTCTGCCTTGGGTGCTTCAGCTTCAATTATTGTATATCCCTTTCTCTCTTCGTCAGGTGTCATACCCATAACGCGACCGCGGCGCTTTGTGATATCGCCCATTACGTCGCCCATCATATATTCGGGAACGGATATCTTCATTTCGCCTACAGGCTCAAGAAGAACAGGATTTGCATTGGGAAGTCCGTTCTTATATGCAAGCTTTGCTGCAAGCTTGAAGGAAATTTCGTTGGAGTCAACGTCGTGGTAGGAGCCGTCGTAAAGGTCTGCCTGCAGGTTAACTACTGGATAGCCTGCAAGTACACCCTTCTGCATTGCTTCAAGAAGACCCTTTTCAACTGCGGGGTAGAATCCCTTAGGTACTGCGCCGCCTACTACGGACTGTGTAAATGTAAGACCGTCAGCCTCGCCTCTTGAGAATGTGATCTTAACATGACCGTACTGTCCGCTACCGCCGGACTGCTTCTTATGCTTACCTTCAGCCTGAACGGATTTCTTAATGGTCTCTCTGTATGCGATCTTAGGCTCAACAAATTCAACCTTTGTTCCGTAGCGGTTCTTCATCTTGGACTTAACTACATCAAGATGGATATCGGAAACGCCGGACAGTGTCAGCTGCTTTGTTTCAGCATTATTTTCATATACAAGTGTGGGATCCTCATCGAGAAGACGTGCGATAGCTGTGGAGATCTTATCCTCGTCGCCCTTAGCCGCCGCAACAACTGCCTTTGTCATATGAGCCTCGGGAAACTTGATTCCAACGTATGTAATAGCCTTGCCTGCGCAAAGTGTGTCGCCTGTAGCTGTATCGGAGAGCTTAAGCAATACGCCGATGTCACCACAGCAAAGCTCGTCTACCTCTGTCTGCTGCTTGCCGCGTACTATATAGATATGTCCTGCCTTTTCCTGAGCACCTGTTCTTGAGTTGGTCAGAACCATATCCTTCTTAAGTGTACCGTTCATGACCTTAAACATTGTCTGCTTACCGAACTGATCGGCAACAGTTTTAAATACGAACAGTGAGCAATCTCCCTCGGGCTCGATGGGCTTATCTGCAATAAATTCGTCAACGATGATCTTTTCGTTCTTCTTAGCTGTGATTCTGGGGAATGATCCCTTAATAGCTGAAACGAGAGTACGAACACCCCACATATTGGGAACGGAGCCGCAATATACAGGAACGATATCACCTGTGATAATAGCCTGGTGGAGCGCCTCGATAGCCTCGGCACTTGTGATGACCTCGCCGCCGAAGAATTTATCCATCAGCTCGTCGCTTGTTGTAGCGATGGCCTCATTGAAGGTCTCAAGATACTGCTCAACGATAGAATACAGATCTGCGTCCATATTGATATCGCTGCGGCGACCCTTTTCGTCAAATACGAATGCCATTCTCTCTGCAAGAGATACATATGTCATTCTATCCTTGTACATAACAGGAACGCTTGTGAGACATACTCTGCGTCCGAACTTTTCACGGATCTCGTTGAATACTCTTTCGTAGTCAGCTTCGGGATCATCAAGCTTATTGATAAAGAACGCTGTGGGAAGTCCTGCCTTTGTTGCTCTTTCCCATGCAAGCTCTGTACCAACCTCAACGCCTGCCTTACCGTCTACAACGATAACTGCCGCGTCTGCCGCACGCAGACCTTCCATTGTCTCACCGATAAAGTCGGGGGAGCCGGGAGTATCGAGAACGTTGATCTTATGGTCGTGATAATAGTAACCTATATTTGAAAGAGATACAGATGAGCCTCTTGCGATCTCTTCGGGATCAAAGTCAGAAACTGTGTTTCCATCAGTTACCTTACCCATTCTGTCAATATCGCCAACGCTGAAAAGCATTGCCTCAGCAAGCGAAGTCTTACCGCTTCCGCTATGTCCGAGAAGTACAAGGTTTCTGATGTTTTTTGTGGTAATTGCAGCCATTGTTAGATATTTCTCCTTTGTTATTTGTTCCATTTAACCAAAAGTCAATGATAAATTAATTATAAACTACCCAAAACAAATATGCAAGTAAAACCCACCGAATCAATGTAGAATTACTTACAGATTTTTTGTGCATCTTTCACAATTTTATAATCAATTAATTGTTTTTGTGATGAAATATGCCAACAAAAAGCACACAGGCAAGGTTATGAGCCATCCCAAAACGATGGATAAAAGCTCTTTTATATCCACTTTTTTCCCGGATGCTGCCGCAGCTCCTGCGATAGCACAGGTCTTAGTATGAGTAGTTGATGCAGGGATACCGAGAAGCGTTAAAAAAAGCAAGGAAGCAGCGCTTCCCATATCTGATGCCACAGCGCTTTTTGTATCAACCGGCGTCATTCTTTCTCCCAACTTTATAACTATTCTCTTACCTCCCAGCAATGTACCGAGAAGCATTAAAGTTGCCACCGCCAGCACCGAAAACGCGGACTCGTTCATTATTCCCGTAGCAACGGCAAGGGCAAGAAATTTTTGCCCGTCCTGCGCACCGTGGACAAATGAACTGACAGCACAACCGGCTGTTACCAGCCATTTACCTGACAGTATTTTCAATGGAAGAAGCTTCACACATGCCCCTGAAAGTAACGCACCCAAAAGTGCACCTGCTACCGCTCCTACAGTTATGTATATAAGCATATCCTTGTCAATGCTTTTGCCAAAAGCCGCGCCTGCACCTGCCATTGCGGCTATCATTGCATGACTCTCGCTTGTAGGAATTGAAAAGAACCATGCACCTCCGGCAAATATGACTACAGTTAAAAGCACTGCCGCTCCTTCTCTCACATCTCCCGTTGACAGCTTTCCTACAGATTCGTACAACGAAGGACTAAAGAAAGAAAAAACTGTAAGGCCCAAAAAGTTTAACAATGCAGATAATATTGCCGCTCTTCTGTAGCTCATAGCTCCGCCGCAAACTGCTCCCGTTATGGCATTTGCCGCATCGGTGGCACCGTTGAGCATTACCGAGAGAATAAAAACTAAATATATCACACTTCCATCTCCGATTGACAAAACTGCTTTAAGGTTATATTATATATGTATGAACGATTTTAGCTTTAATGAAAAAAACTCCTTCCGTCCTATAAGACTTATGCTCTGCGGCTTTTCTCCCGAATACAGAGAAATGCTCGCCCTTCTTTTCTCAGGAGAAGCCATCCTTTGCGACTCCGACGCTCAGGTCATTATCGCACAAGAAGGCGCTGAAATAAACCGCCCCAACATTCCCACATTTATCTTGGGAACTACTGACACGAGACGCAGAAATAAAATATACATAAAGCGTCCTGTTGATCTGAGAAAGCTGAAAGCTGCAGTCCTCTCCATGGCGCGCTCCGACATTCACACGTCCGAATCCGCAAACGGTCTCACCTGTGACAGCGAGACATTAACGGTCTCACTGGGCAAAAATACGGTGCAGCTCACCTCTCTCGAATTTGCTCTTTTTTACCTGCTGTACGAGCACATGGGGGCTACTGTTTCAAGAGAGGATATAAACAGTACTTTGTGGCAGGAGGGTGAGGGATCTAACGTTTGCGATGTGTACATCTGCTACCTGAGAAAAAAGCTGGATCCCCTTATAGGTAAAGGAAATATCCTGTCTGTCAGAGGACAGGGATACATGCTGAGAAAGATAGGCGGTTAAACTTATGCATTCGTCTAAAACGAGCTTTGGAAACACTATTTAATGCAATTGTCTAAAACGAGGTACATATGAAAGAAGTAATCCTTTGTAAATACGGAGAAATAATCTTAAAGGGCTCAAACAAGGGCAAATTTGAAGCGGCCCTTATGAAGGAAATGAAGAAGAGAGCAAAATATGTCGGCGGCTTTTCCGTTCGCTATAATCAGTCAACAGTATACGTTGAACCCACATCCGACGATGTTACCGAGGAGGATGTTGACGAGATGTATGCGCAGGCAAAGAAGGTGTTCGGATTTGCTTCAGTTACCCGCGCGGCTGTGTGCGAAAAGAATATGGATGACATCTGCAAAACAGCGAGAGAATACCTTCCCGAGAAGCTTATGGGCAAGAGAACATTCCGCTGTGAGGCAAAGAGAAGCGACAAGAAATTCCCCCTTTCCAGCCCCGAGATAGCCGCCGAGGTGGGCGGAGTTATCCTCAGCTGCGTCCCCAAGATAAAGGTTCAGCTTAAGAATCCCGAGATCACCGTAAGAGTTGAGGTCAGAGAAAAATACGCCTATATCCACGCAGGCCAGGAAAGAGCCGCAGGAGGAATCCCTCTGGGAACAGGCGGCCGCGGACTGCTTCTTCTCTCCGGCGGTATCGACAGCCCCGTTGCAGGATATATGATGGCAAAAAGAGGTCTTTATATCGACGCCCTCCACTTTGAAAGCTTTCCTTATACAAGTGAAAGAGCAAGAGAAAAGGTGCTTCAGCTTGGACGCGAGCTTACGGAATATTGCGGACGTATCAGAGTTCACATAATCTCCCTCACCCACATTCAGGAGGAGCTTCGCGATAATTGCGAGGAGGACTACTTTACTCTCCTTCTCCGCCGATTTATGATGGAGCTTGCAGACAAATGCGCAAAGGAAGAGGATTGCCGCTGTCTTATAACGGGCGAAAGCCTGGGTCAGGTTGCAAGCCAGACACTTGCGGCGATCAACGTTACCGACTGTATGTCCACGCTTCCCGTTTTCCGTCCCTGCATCGGTCTTGATAAGGAAGAGATCGTTGAGAGAGCACGTGAGATCGGCACATTTGAAACAGCTATCCTACCCTACGAGGACTGCTGCACAGTGTTCACTCCCCGCCATCCCAGAACTCAGCCCGAGCTTGAGAAGGTTGAGGCTCAGGAGGCACTTATCGACCGCGCCGCCCTTCTTGAAGAGGCTTGGCAGTCTAAATACACAGTTACGCTCCACCAGTTCGAGCAATGATGATTTAATAGTTATTTATGCGGGGGAACCTCTCTTTCGGAGAGAGGTTCCCCCGTACCCCTTCCGGAGAACTTAAAATAATGGATATTTAATTCCGTTATTGCCGAATTTATAATTATTTCCCGAAAGCTGTAACTATTATCATCTTACGTCCGTATTAGTGGCAGAAGAGGATATTTCACTTCAGCGCAAAGAAAGGAAAAAGCTATGATAGCATACTACCTGTCAATAGTCGAGACAGAAGAAGACAAAAATAGGATCACCCATATCTACACCGACTACTATAGCTTTATGTGCAGAGTTGCGGCAAAATATTTAAGGGAACAAAGCGACATTGAAGACACGGTCCACAATGCAATGATGAAGATCATCGACAAGCTGGACACCATCGATTTTTCCGACGAAAAAAAGCTGAAAAGCTACATAGGAGTTATAGTGAAGCACAAGGCCATCGACCTTATCCGCGCAGGGGACAAAAACACGACCCCACTTGAGGAATGCTTCTCTGTTGCCGACGACAGCCTCACTCCCGAGGAAGCTGTCGTATCCGAGGACGCATACAGAGTGATCCTTGAAAGGATAGACAGCCTTGACGACATATACAAAAACGTGTGCATCCTTAAATTCGTAAACGGTCTTAAGGAAAAGGACATTGCATCCCTGCTTGATATCACTGAAAATACCGTTGCGGTAAGGATATACCGAGCGAAAAAGATGCTGAAGGAATCGCTTTCTGCCATCTGCTGAAAAAAGCAGGTAATATTCTCTTCTTAACCTAATTACCAAGGGAACTCACCTTGGAGAAAGGCAGGAAATATATGAATTTCAGCAGTTTTGATATGCTTATGGAAAAGGCTTTCAACGATCACTGCGCTACAGAATTCAGCGAAGAAAATCTTTCGGTTGGCTGCTACGAAATACCGAAAAAGGAGCTTGCTTGGGCAAGGCTTCAGGACAGAATACGAAACAGAAGAAAGGCCCCTCGCCTTACGGCTCTGAAAAAATGCGCCGCAGTAGTATTGGTATTTGCATCGGTGGCGGCGGCTGTTCTTGCTTCAAGCGTTGAGGTAAGAGCGGCTGTCGGAGAATTTTTCTCCTCCTGGTTCAGCCGCATCGCCGACATCTTCTATACAGAAGAACCGCATGAGGCAGAGGAAGCTGACCTTTATCTGTACGACGTTACATACGTGCCCCAGGGCTTTGAATTGGTCGAAAAGGCAGAGGGCGAGCTTCTCCGCCGATACGTATATACAAATATGGGCAAGGATCTCATCATAGAGATCGCCCGAACCGACAAGGCGACCGTTAAGCTTGACAGCGACACGAGCCTGTACGAGGAAGTGTGGCTGGGCAAAAACAGCGCATATTTCATAAGAGAAAAGGACGGCGAAAACTCTGCCGTTATATTCGGAGACAAAAATATAACCGTCTATGCGGGAGGAGAGCTTGAACGGGACGAGCTGATCAGAGTGGCAAGCGGCATAAATACCAACGAAGCAACCGTCCTCGGATACGTGAGAAAATTCAACTCTCATACATCCGAGCTTCCCAATATTGCAACGTATGAATACACCCGTGCCGTCAGAGATTTTGATTATGCTTCTGAGACTGAGCTTGAAGCTCCCGTTAAAATGGGAATCAGACTTCCCTATAGCTGGAGACATGCAGGACTTAATTCCTGCGAAAGCATTGACCCCGAAGGCTTCTATACCCATATCGCATCCTCGTCAGCCGTGGTGCTTTTCAAGGTCGACAGCGACTTCGTCCTTGACTGCCGTTTCCACGAAACTCAGAGGAACAGATTTGCATTCTCCCTCTCCACCTTTGAAGGAAAGAAGGTTTCGCAGTACAGAACTGCCGGCGGATTTGACTCTGTTATCTATTACCGGTATGACGATGCAGACAACATCTTCCTCTACGCCTTCATCCGCATTTCGGACGAGTATATAATGAGCATAAATTTAAACGACGACAGCAAAAACGCCGCAGTTATGCTTGATATTCTCGACAGCATAAAATACGGAGAATACGATCCTGCAGAGGAAGAAGCACATACTGTTATACGCCATAATTTCGAGCTTCTCACGGAAAGAGAAAAGCAGCTTTATATGATGCTTGAAAAGGGCGAGATAACTGACGGCACTATATTTTACGGAGAGGATGCAGAAGCCATCCGCATCGCAACAAAGCTTTACCGCTTAAATAACGAAGCCGAGGCTTGGCGCAACGGTTCAAGAATCTATTACACAGAGGTCCCCGATTACGGCAAGAGCGAGGCTATCCTCCATTTCGATACGGTGGATGCAAGTGAGGCCGGCTGGTATAACAGCGCAAGCGAAGGATCATATCAGCTTACGAAAAACTATATAGTGAAGCTTGCAGGAGAAAAGAAGACCGACGTCGAAAAGCTTCGCTTCATTGCCGACATTTTCTGTAAAAATGCAAATCTTACAGACACGGGCTACAGCGAGATAATCCCCTACACCAATCTCTCCGTTACAGCGCTTGACACTATGAGCGGCAACTGCTGCGGATTTGCCTACGCATTCGAGGCAATATGCAATGCCGTAGGAATCGAGACTATCACAGTCTATTCATCCGAGTCTGAGGGTCACTTCTCAGACAACAATTTCGCACCTCACGATCATTATTGGAATATGGTAAAGCTTGACGGTGAATGGTATCACATCGACCTGTCGCGAATGATGGCAAGCCGATACGATTCTGACCCCTACGAACTTTACTTCCTTATTTCCGATGACGATTGCGCGGAAATAAACGGTGGATTTTCACGTATGCTTTACGGTGATGTCATCACAAGCGATGCCTTCGCCCTTCCCCGCGCCGCAGCAACCTACGGAAAGGAGAGCTGAAATGAAAAAAATTATCAGAATAATATCACTTTTTCTGTCGGCAATAATCTTCGCATCATGCACCTCATCTTATGCCGGTACAAAAGACAACGTAACAGAAGCGGAAATGCTCGGCTTTGAGCGATCAAACGGGGAATATGTTTCCACACTTACAGCTGATGCTACTCTGACTTATTCCTCATATATAAGCGGGGACAGCTCCACAGCACTTACCGTCCCAACCGCAGTAAATATAAAGCTCCCCGAGAAGTGGGAGGCCGTGGATACAAATATCTATAAAAATACAGAAAAGGAAAGCTCCTCTGCACTTGTTCTGAAGGCTCCCTTTATCTACGAAAGCACCGACAGCATCACTTGGGACAGGACCATACACGAAAAGCTTAATACATCCGGAATAACTGCCGATCTCTCAAGCTGGAGCACCTGCTTCTACAAAAACAAAAACAACTGCCAATGTATCATATATTACAGCTACGGCACAAACGACGTTTTCTCTCTGTATGCTTATATTGAATTAAGTGAGAGCTTCATTCTTGCCGTCAGTATGCAGGACGAGGAACAGCTGAGGGGGCAAATGCTTGATATTATCGACAGCATCTCCATAGGCACGTATGATACAGATCCCCTTTGTACAACCACGGACCTGAGAGGATATATGAGCTATCTGGTGAACTACTTTAACCGAGCATACAGAAAAGGCTATGACCTAACAGATATCAACATCACGTATCTTTGCTTCCTTTACGCCTATTCAAATAAGGAATGCTTCTATGATATAAGAACCGATCTTGCCAAGCAGCATATCCTTTTACCTGAAGATCGGGCGCAGGAGATATGCAAGGGGCTTCTCGGAGATGGTATAAAGTTAAGCGACTACGCTCAGATCTATCTTAATAATACCGAAACGGGAGACGGTATCTACGGCGGCGTCGACGGTATGGGATATGTGATCAATTATGCCAGAGACTATTGGCAGGGAGATATATGGGAGCTTGATTACACAAACTACGCAGATCCCCTGTCCATTACCGAAAACGGCAACATTGTACGGGTAACGGCGCATATCTGCTCAAATCCCATATACTCTGAGGAAGAGCCTCAGCAAAAAACATTGGAATACGTTTTCAACAAGGTTACTTTGACCGACAAAATGGGCTACAGCCACACGTATTATCAGCTCACAGAGATCAACAAGATTTAGTAACAAACAAAAATGAGGGGGCGGGTTTAGTAAACCCGCCCCCTCGTACGGCTTAAACTTATTCTTGCGGCGGCTTTACGGCAAGGGGTCCTCAAAACGAGCGTGCCGAGTTTTGGGGTTCACGTGAGGCCGCCCTACAGGGACCTTGGGTTTGTGTAGTTTAAATGGACTTCAACGGCGGGATGAGGGCATCCCGCCCTACAGGTGTTTTGGGTTTGTGCGGTTTAAACGGGTTTCAACGGAGCGACGAGGGCGGCCGGGGTTCCCCAACGCGAGCTTGCCGAGCTTTGGGGGTTCGCGGCGTCGCTCCCTACAGAATCACGGATCGTACAGCTAAAAAATAAGCCCTTTTGATTAAGCAAAATTCGTAGCGGTTACAGTATTTAAGCCTGCCCCAATGCGACGTAGGCGCATAGGAAAAAGAAAAGGATATGAATAACGGTAGTTCGCTTCCGTTTTCATATCCTTTTGTTTTTCCGTAAAAATCTGCCACCGGGCAGATTTCGGGCAGGCGCGATCTTCGCTGCACCATTCCACCCCCATTTAGCTAAAGAATACCTTTACCACAATATAAGCGTTAATTAAAAAGGTTTGGGGGTGCAGGGGGGATTTCCTTAAAATCCCCCTTGCATAAATCCCTGCCAAAAAAGGGGGACCTTTCGAAAAAGGTCCCCCGAACAATATTCGTCACTTATTATACTTATCAAGGTCAAACTGCTCGCCGCAGCCGTAGTTTTCGTAAACGTAGTCGATATCCTTATCGCCTCGGCCGGAGAGGCAAACCAGGATAGATCCGTGCTTATGAGTTTTTGCATACTTGATGGCATACGCAACAGCATGGGCAGATTCGATTGCGGGGATGATTCCCTCGTAGCGGCTGAGAAGGAAGAATGCTTCCATAGCCTCCTCATCGGACACAGCCTCGTAGTGAACTCTGTTCTGGTCGCGCAGGTATGCGTGCTCTGGGCCGACGCCGGGATAGTCAAGTCCGCTTGCGATAGAATAAACGGGAAGAGGCTCGCCGTTTTCATCCTGAAGAACGTAGCTGTCAAAGCCGTGGAGTCGTCCCTTGGTACCGAACTTCATTGTTGCCGCGTGGTCGCCCACAGCCTCACCTCTGCCAAGAGGCTCAACGCCGTATATCTCAACGGGGTCTGCAAGGAAGGGTGTGAACATACCGAGAGAGTTGGATCCGCCGCCTACGCAGGCACAAACTGCATCGGGCATGATTCCTGTCATCTCAAGGAACTGCTCTCTTGCCTCGATTCCGATAACAGACTGAAAATCGCGGACCATCTTAGGGAAGGGATGGGGTCCAAGGCAGGAGCCGATGCAATAGATGGCGTCGTTATATTCCTTGCTGTACGCTTCAAATGCTGCGTCAACAGCTTCCTTAAGAGTTTTAAGTCCGTGGGTTACGGGAACTACGTTCGCTCCCAGCATCTTCATTCTGATAACGTTGGGATGCTGCTTCTCTATATCAACCTCGCCCATATAAATGTCGCATTCAAGTCCGAAATATGCCGCAGCTGTTGCAAGTGCAACACCGTGCTGTCCCGCACCTGTCTCGGCGATAACCTTCTTCTTACCCATAAACTTCGCAAGAAGTCCCTCGCCCATGCAGTGGTTCAGCTTATGGGCGCCTGTGTGGTTAAGGTCCTCTCTCTTAAGATATATCTGGCAGTTGCCGAAGAGCTTGGAGAGACGCTCGCAATGGTAAACGGGAGTGGGACGTCCCTGAAATTCCTTGCGTATTCTGCGAAGCTCGTTAATAAACTGAGCAGAATGGCAGATAGCCTCGTATGCGTTGTCTGCCTCCTCAAATGCGGGCGCAAGCTCGGGTGTGAGATATGCTCCGCCGTATTCACCGAAATATCCCTTATCGTCGGGGAATTCCTTCAAATAATTATCAAAATCCTTGTATTTATTCATTATAATATCCTTACCTTTCTTTATTTAAAATCATTTCAGCTCGCTTACTCTCAGCCACGCCATCGTCCGGATAAAATAAACATAACTTTTCTCCTGAATATAAAAAATCCCAAGCGTAAAACAACGCTTGGGACGAAATAACTAATTTCGCGGTACCACCCAAATTGACTGTCAGGTCCACTCTGCCGCATACTGACATATGCGCTCCGCTGTAACGTGCGTTCACGTCGACGCCTACTTGATTCGGGCCGCCCTCAAAAGCCCATTCACCGCTTCTCCGCTACCGACTCCCACCAACCGTCGGCTCTCTGAAAACCTGCAAAGCAGCTACTATCCTTTTTCATCGGTTTATATTATTTTATCACAGCCCTTCTGCCTTGTCAAGGGGAAACATTCACCTTTCGGGCAAAAGTAACGGCTATTGACATATTGTTTTAAATAAGGTAGAATATCTTATATAAATATAAGGAGTACCCCATGAAAAAAATCCTTTCAATTGTAATATGTATGCTTCTTGTGCTCGGCACCCTTCCCCTTTCGGGTGCGGCATCCTGTGCTCACAGCTACTCATCCAAAAGCGTTCCCAGATCCTGTATCTCACGGGCAAAAACTGTATACACCTGTCAAAAATGCGGCAATTCTTATTTTACATCCTCATCCGTCTACACCAAGCCGGACGGCTTCTATTTTGCAGTTGACGGAGACCGCGACGCAGATACCCTTTCCGTTAAAGTGGTGGTGGGCAACAATCCCGGTCTTTGGGCAAGCAGACTTACACTAAGCTACAACGGAGAAGCGCTTCAGGCACTTACAGCCTCCAACGGAACAGTATGGGAAGAAACGGCGTCTGTAAATATCAATCACGATCAAAGCTACATAAGATTCTATTGCCAGAACAGCGAGCTCAGCGATAATACGGCCAACGGTACGGTCTTCACGGCTACATTCAAGATACTTGATGTTATGGACAAATGGAACGTGGAGCTTACTGCGGGCAAAAGAGATAATGTCAGCTACACAAACGGTGTGCAGATCTTTGAAACTGTCAACGCTGTAACCCTTGGCTACGGTGAGCATGCCTATGACAGCGGAGTGGTATCAGTTGCTCCCACAGTTACAAGCGAAGGACAGATGCTCTACACCTGCACACTTTGCCCTGCAACAAAGACAGAAAAGATCGACAAGCTCATTGCATACGCTAAGGGCGATATCGACGGCGACGGCGACGTGACTATGCTTGATCTTTTCAAGGCAAAGCTTTTTATCAAGCAAATGGCAATCCCCACTCAGCTTGAAGCAACTGCCGCAGATATTGACGGCGACGGCGAGGTCACCATGGTTGATTCATTTGAGATAAAATACAGGATATCCAAGGGCAACTGGAGACAGTAAATAAATACCTTTCAATACAAAAAGCGGATATTTCCTAAGTGGAAACTCCGCTTTTTTTGATAATTTTTTGTTTTTGTACAGTTTTAACAAACTTATTTTTTTGCGAAAAAATCTCTTGACAAGCCGTTTTGTTTTCCACAGGCTGTTGAAAACCGTGTTGAAAAGCCCGTTTTTCCTGCAATTCAAGGGGTATTTTTCAAAAAACTTTTCCAAAGCCTGTTGAAAACTCTGCTGTCGGGAAATGATTCCATAAAATGGTATTTGTCAAAACGTAGAAAATAATATTTTGCTAAAAAATCCCTTGACACGCCCCGACACATTGTGCACACTCTTATCCCAAAAGCACATCGGAAATAAGCATGATACAAAAGCCCACAAGCAAGGAGTATGTTGCTCCGCTCTCATTTCCGTGAGCGTGAGTTTCAGGTATCATCTCGTCGCTTATAACATACAGCATGGTTCCTCCTGCAAAGGCAAGGGCAAAAGGCAGGATAACAGAAGCAATGCTGACCGCAAAATATCCGATAAGCGTTCCCACCACCTCTACAAGTCCTGTAGCCATAGCGCAAATAAATGTCTTTCTCGGACTTACTCCTGCCGAAAGCATAGGTCCTATTATTACCATGCCCTCGGGAATATTCTGAAGCGCGATACCGCCCGCTATAAGAAGCGCCTGTGATGTATCTCCCGAACCAAAGCCAACACCTGCCGCAATACCCTCAGGCAAGTTGTGTATGGCGATAGCCATAACAAACAGAAGAACCTTATCAAGACTTGTTTTGTTATGAGCTTCAATATCCCTCCCCACCATTTTGTGTAGATGAGGAACTAATTTATCCACAAGATTGAGACACAATGCACCTGCAAATATGCCTGCTACAGTTATGATGATACCGTATTTTCCACCATATTCAAGTGAAGGCAAAACAAGCCCCAGTACAGCCGCCGCAAGCATTACCCCCGCCGCAAATGATAATACAATATCAGAAAACTTATGCGATATCTTCTTAAATATAAATCCGATCACCGAGCCGAACATGGTTGCTCCGCCAACGCCGATCGCTGTTAATAATACCAGCTTCATATAATACCTCCGTTACTATTCTATACTGATTATAGCATATCTTGATGCGATTTCAGTAACAATATCACAAAAATACAGTTCGAATGCTATATTGAGCAAAAAACTCCCGACCGTTCGGTCGGGAGCTGATTACTATTATAAACTACAATTAAGCCTTGCCAACAGAACCGAAGAGCTCCATCTTTTCCTTAACAGTTGCCTTGATAGCTGCTGTACCGGGAGCGAGAAGCTTTCTGGGGTCGAAGCCCTTACCCTGGAGATCCTTGCCTGCTTCAATGTATTCACGAACTGCAGCAGCAAAGGAGAGCTGGCACTCTGTATTAACGTTGATCTTAGATACGCCAAGAGAGATAGCCTTCTTGATCATATCAGCGGGGATACCTGTACCGCCGTGGAGAACGAGGGGCATATCGCCTGTCTGCTGCTGAATTCCGTCAAGAGTCTCGAAGGAAAGTCCTGCCCAGTTTTCGGGATATACGCCGTGGATGTTACCGATACCTGCTGCAAGCATTGTTACGCCCAGATCAGCGATCATCTTGCACTCTGCGGGATCTGCACACTCGCCTGCGCCGATAACGCCGTCTTCCTCGCCGCCGATGGAACCAACCTCAGCCTCAAGGGACATATTCTTCTCTGCACAAACTGCAACAAGCTCCTTAGTCTTTGCGATGTTCTCCTCGATGGGATAGTGAGAACCGTCAAACATGATGGAAGAAAATCCTGCTTCGATGCACTTGTAGCAGTCCTCGTAAGTACCGTGGTCAAGGTGGAGAGCAACGGGAACTGTGATGCCCAGAGAGTCAACCATAGCGTCAACCATAGCAGCAACAGTCTTAAATCCTGTCATATACTTGCCTGCGCCTGCGGAAACACCCAGGATAACAGGGCTTCTGAGCTCTTCTGCGGTCTCAAGAACGGCACGTGTCCATTCAAGGTTGTTGATATTGAACTGGCCAACTGCGTATTTGCCTGCTTTAGCCTTTGTGAGCATATCTTTTGCGTTTACTAACATTTCAAATACTCCTTAAAAAAGAAAATTTTGTTATCAAACTAATTTATTATAACCTATATCCCACACAAAAATCAAGAGAAATGCAGTAATTTATTTACGTAATAACAAAATCATTCAAAAAGTACGAATTTTGTGTATCAAACAGTACAATTTTTATTTGACTTTTACTCTGTATAGAGTTATCATATATGTATAAAATATCACAAATAAGGCGGAATCTTGCTTTATTCTCTCCGCCTTTAGAAAGATTTGGTACTCATATGCGCAGAACTAAAATAGTTTGTACTCTCGGCCCCGCCAGCTCAAATGAAAAGGTTATTGAAAAAATGCTTCGTGCAGGAATGAATGTTGCCCGTCTTAATTTCTCCCACGGAACTCATGAGGATCATGCAAAGACGCTCGAAACATTCAGAAGCGTACGTGACAGACTTGGCCTCCCCGCGGCTATCATGCTTGATACCAAGGGACCTGAGATCCGTTTGAAAACTGTTAAGAATGGCTGTATCACCGTTGAAACAGGTGACAAGCTTGTCCTTACTTCAAGAGAAGTGGTTGACGGCGAGAAGGAGATCACTATCACCTACGGCCGTCTTGTTGACATAATCAAGGTAGGTACTAAGATCCTTATCGACGACGGTAAGATCCATCTTTTAGTTGAAGAAACAACAGACACAGACATCATCTGTAAAGTAACCGACGGCGGAGAGATCAGAAACAGAAAGAGTATCAATATCCCCAACTTCTGCGTTGATATGCCATACCTGAGCGAAGCAGACAAGTCCGACATTCTCTTCGGAATCGAGCAGGACGTTGACTTTATCGCCGCATCCTTCGTCCGCTCAAAGAAGGACGTTATAGATCTTCGTAAGTTTATCGACTACAACGGCGGTCACAGCATCAAGATCATTGCAAAGATAGAAAACATGCAAGGCGTTGACAACTTCAACGAGATACTTGCCAACTCCGATGGTATCATGGTAGCGCGAGGTGACATGGGCGTAGAAGTTGATTTTGAAAAGCTTCCCGGTATTCAGAAGTCCTTTATCAAGCGCTGCTATCAGGCAGGCAAGATCGTTATTACAGCAACACAGATGCTTGAATCCATGATAAGCAATCCCATGCCTACAAGAGCCGAGATATCCGACGTTGCAAACGCAGTATTCGACGGAACAAGTGCAGTCATGCTCTCAGGCGAGACAGCAATGGGCGTTAACCCTCCCCACGTTGTTGAGGTCATGGCAAAGATAGCCCGTCAGGCGGAGACCGACGCAATCAGAATGGGCGCATATAAGGGAGTGATCGAATTCGACGACGACGAGGATACAACAAATGCAATCTGCGATGCTGCTTGTACAACTGCTCAGGACCTTAAGGCAAGAGCTATCATCGCCGTAACCAAATCCGGCTACACAGCACGCCGAGTTTCCAAATTCCGTCCCCGTCAGGCGATCGTTGCATCCACACCTGTTAAGAAAACATATCACCAGCTTTCAATGTCCTGGGGTGTACTTCCTGTTCTGTCCCTTAATCAGACAGATACAGACAGCCTGTTCCAGCACGCCATCGACTGCGCAAAGCAGGTAGACGTTGTAAAGGTAGGCGACAGAGTCGTTATCACCGCAGGTGTACCTCTCGGCCGCTCCGGAACTACCAACATTCTTAAGGTTGAGACTGTAGAAGGCTCAAGATAACACAAAAAAATAGCTCCGTTTGGAGCTATTTTTTATATGCAGAATGAAATCTGCGAGCAGCCCGTCCTACGGAGCATAAAAGATCGGGTATACAAGCTTTTGTTATTCTTCATTTTTCGCAGCTCTTGAGAATATTTCCATAGAAGTACCCGAGTCACGCACAAGGATATCCTGCGGCAGGCGGAGCATTTTATATGTTACGTAAAGATCACCTGCGGCGCCTGAAATATTCATTATCTGAATAAAATATACGCTCCAGAAAAAGTCCCTGGGAACAAAAATACACAGCACGGAAAGAACAAGTCCCCATATGATGACGGGAGAAAGGGCTATAACAAGATAGCTCTTTTTATCGTAGAACCATTTACTGCCTGCGTAGGCATACGAAAGCTTGAAGCCGTAAAACGCCTTTTCTCCGCTGTACATCCTGAAGAAAAATCCGTGCACCAGTTCATGGAGGATTATATACACAACGCTTCCTGCTATTATAACACTGAAACGCAAAGCGTACATAGTCATTCCCGACGACATATCAAAAAGCATACCGATACTCTTAAAGGGGAGCACCAACGCCATCATAAGTATGGCGATAACCGCTGCTCCCACATTTACAAGTAGAAAAAGCTTTTTATTGTTTGACAGGTCAATAGTGAATATCTTCTCATAGCCCTCAGGCAGATTCTTACAAGGTCTCATATTTTTTATTCCTCACTAACGCTTCCCACAGGCTCGGGGGCGGCTTCCGTTTGTGCTTTGTTTTCCGGCTCAGCGTCGGACTCATTTGCTGGCTCCGTTTCAGCATCACTCTCGCTCTTCGCTTCCACCGCACGCTCCGCTTTCTCAGCCTCTGACATGGGGGCATTTTTCTTTTTCTTCACAACAAGGATCACCACCGTTGCCGCAAGGACGGCTATGACCAGCACCACACACACTGCTGTCAGCTTTGATGTGGGAGCATCCCATCCTGACGGAATAGGCTCCTCATATGCATCTCCGCAGTTTGCGCACACGGTCTTCCTTTCGCCTCTTTCAAAGAACGAGGCTTCCTCTGTTATTTCTGTATTATAGCTGTGTCCTGTTGCACTTATTGTCTGTTTCTCTGTATGCTCACAGGCTGTACAATTATATTCCGCATAGCCATCAGAAACGCATGTCGCCTTTTGCTCTGATACAAGCTCTGTTGTGTGTCCCGTTTTTGGAACCGTCACCGTTTCCTCAACACCGCATCTGTTACATACAGTATGTGTACTGCCGTCCTGTGTACAGGTCTGCTGTGAAAGGACCGTGACCGTATTATCATGACCTAAGGCTTCAATAGTCTCCTCTATATCCTCTCCGCAAGCTGTGCAGGTATATTTCTTATATCCCGCCTCAGTACAGCTCGGTTCCTTTTCTTCATTGAGCACCGGACTGTGTCCCAGAGCAGGAAGACTTTCGTATTTATTCTCCTTGCAGGTCTCACAGTAGTAGGTTATCTTACCCTCTGAGGTACATTTTGGTTCTATGCGCTCGGCCAGCGTCCACGTGTGCCCCTCGGACTTGATCACCTCTCTGTATGTATGATTACAGTTGGAGCAGGTGTACTGATAGTACCCGTCGACTGCGTGAGTGACCTCTCTTTTATCGGAAACATAGTAGCTGTGGGGCTTTGCCTCGATATACTTTATCTCTGTGTGGTTTTCACACTCAACGTCCTTCTCGTTTAAGTTGAGCGTTATCCTGCATTCCTTCTTTACATATCCGTCAACTCCGCATTTCGCTTCTTGACTTGTTTCATTTATCCAATAATGAGCGTCAGGCGCCGCCGCAAGTAATGTGATGTTCTTTCTGTGACCGCAGACGGTGCAGTGCTGTGACTGCTTGCCCTGAAACATACAGTTGGAGGGGAAATCCTGTCTCGGTGTGTCCTCATAGGTGTGAACATGATTGGTGTAGTAATTGATGATCGCCTCCGCATCACCCTCAGCCAGCTTCTCGATTCCGCCGTCAGCAAAGATTATTGCCGCATCGGATGCGTTGGTAAAAAATCCGTGCTCGATAAGAATGGAGCCGATACCGAATTTAGAACACCATGTGGGTATACCGTAGTAATCGGAAAGAACTCCCAAAGAGGGGTCCTTACAGTCCCACTGCTTCTCTGAATTCCAATAATATCCCTCGTTGTCCTTTCTCTGTATAACTCCCTTGACGGGAAGCCCTGTCTTGGCAGAGAGAGAATTGCAAACATCCTGCGCCAGGTCTGCCATTTCATATTCCGGAAGGACAGAGGTGATAACAGAAACGCCTCTGTCATAATATGTGCTTCCGTCAAAGTGCAGGCTTACAAGCAGGTCGGCATTAACAGTGTTGGCATAGATGCCTCTTGCAGCAAGGGGAAGATCGTAGTCTCCGTCCCTTGTCATATGTACGATAAAATTACCGTTAGCCTCTAATTTCTCCTTGAGAAGCTGAGCCAGCTTGAAGGTCATCACCTTTTCTCCAACACCGTTTCTGGCAGTACCTACATTAACACCGCCGTGACCGGGATCAAGCACTATTACTATCTTATCCTCTCCCTCAAACACGGCGCCCGATACGGGCACCAATTGGATAAGTAAGATCATACAAAGTATGATCGCTGATATTCTCTTCATCTCATTCTCCGATATATAGTTTTTATCACTAATACGACATAAAACGACAATACCTTACGATTATAACAAAATCATCCTATAAAGTCAACGATTTTGACAATTTGAATGTAGTTATGTTCACTAAAAAATATAAAAAATACACATAATGCAGTTGACGAGGAAGGAAAAATATAGTATAATTGTGTAAAGTGCCGCAAGTAGGATATTGGCAAAAATTCGTCTGTTGGAGGTTTTCGTGAAAACTAAAGTAATCATGATAGCGTCCTCAAAAGGCGGTGTCGGCAAATCCACAGCAGCTCTCGGCATCTCGGTCCAGCTTGCATTGGCAGGAGAGAGCGTTCTCCTGTGTGACCTTGACTTCGGCAATGCCTGCCTTGATATTCTTGCAGGCGTGGAGGATAGAGTTATATATACGGTCAGCGATGCGGCCAACGGCAGATGCACAGCAAAGGAAGCAGTTATAACTGACAGTGATACAGGCATAGCGGGTCTAAGCCTTATGCCATGCCCTGCAGGCGGAACGGTCATAATATCCGACAAGGAAGACAGCGATTCCGTCTCAGCAGGAAATGTAGCTGACGCCGTAAAGAAAGCGGCTGCAGAGATCGGGGCAGGATATGTAGTTATAGATACAGGCGCAGGAGTCAACCCCATCACCGATGCTGCATCCGATATTGCAGATACGGTTATAGTAGTGGCAAGCCATAATCCCATATCTCTTCGCGCGGCGGAGGGAACAGTAGCACGGCTCAGCGAAAAGGGACACGGAGATATCCGCCTTGTGGTCAATTCCTTTGAAGCAGAAGCAACAATAAAAAGAAAAGGCCCGAGAAAAGGCCTGCTTGATATTATAGATATGTCCAAAGCACCTCTTGCGGGTGTCATACCGTACGATTATTCCCTTATGCTCTATCATGAGGGAGTCGGTAAGATCAGCGCTACATCGGAGCGTGCGTTCAGAAATATTGCCTACCGTATAATGGGCAACGATGTTCCTCTTTTTGAGGGTATCAACAGCATAAGGAAAAGAAGAAAAAAGTTATATCAATAAATAATGGGGGTACAGCATGGAAATAGCAATCATAGCAGACGATTCCAAGAAAGAATTGATGACGCAGTTCTGTATAGCATATTGCGGAATGCTTTCAAGACACAGCATATGCTCCACAAGCATTACAGGTAAATATATCGAAGATGCTACAGGACTGAAAATAGAAAAGCTCCTTCCCGGAAGCCACGGCGGCGTTCAGCAGATATGCTCCAGAGTATCATATAACGAGATCGACCTGGTTCTCGATTTCCGTTCCTCCGACCCCAACTCATCCTTCTATGAAGAAGAGCTCAACCTTCTCCGCATGTGTGATGCACAGAATGTCCCTGTAGCTACAAATATAGCAACAGCGGAGGTCCTTGTCTGCGCTCTTGACCGCGGAGACCTTGATTGGCGTGAGATAGTTAACCCCGCCTCAGAATATAACAAAAGAAAGAGAAGCAAAGTCTGATAATAACGGGTTGTCTATTCAGAGCATAACTCTGAGCCGGCAGCCCTTTATGTTGTTTTCAGCTTGAAACATTATATGGCAAAAATAAAAATACTCTGCGTGGGAGACGTGGTTGGCAACGCAGGCTGCCGCTATCTTGAAGGAGGCAGACTTCGCAGATGTGCATCTTCCCTTGGCGCAGACCTTGTTATCGTTAACGGAGAAAATTCCGCCTCGGGCAACGGAATGAGCCGCGAAAGCGCCTCGTCATTGCTGGCAAGCGGAGCCGACGTTGTAACAGGAGGCAACCATACCTTCAAGCGCAGAGAAATATATGATATGCTGGATGACGAGAGCTCATTGCTCCGTCCTGCAAACTACCCGGGAAGCGTCCCCGGCAACGGATATACTGTAGCAGAGTGTATGGGCTATCGTATCCTTGTTATCAACCTTCTGGGATGCGTTTATATGGAGAGCCTGGCAAGTCCATTTGAGACGGCAGAAAGGATACTCCGTGAAATGAAAGGGAAATACGATATTTCAGTTATAGATATACACGCAGAGGCAACAAGCGAAAAAATGTGTCTTGCAAGATATCTTGACGGTCGTGTCAGCGCAGTATTCGGTACACATACACACGTGCAGACCTCCGACGCACAGGTGCTTCCCGCCGGAACGGGATATATAACAGACCTTGGTATGACCGGCAGTATGAACGGAATTCTTGGGGTTAAAACTGAAAATATAATTCATAAATTCACAGTTAAGACTCCGATTTTCTTCGAAGCGGCAGAGGGTAACGTCTCAGCCCACGGCGCCGTTTTCACAGTAGATACAGATACGGGACTCTGCATTAACGCAGAGTCAGTGATATTCTGATAAAATAAATAGCTTTTGCATAAAGCGGAGGTTATTATGAATATAACAGAACTCAAAAACTATATAAAAAACGGAGAGCTTGATGCACTCCTCTCAGATTCTTGCGCAATTGATCCCGAAAATGCAAGGGGGAAATATATTTCCCTGTGCGACAGCTTCGAGAAGCGCTTCGGCGCAGACAGAGATGTATATCTCCTTTCTGTCGGCGGAAGAACAGAAGTCTCAGGTAATCATACAGACCATAATAAGGGCAAGGTAATGGCAGCCGCAGTCAATCTTGAGCTTGTGGCAGTTGCCGCAAAACGTGACGATGGTATTATCTGCGTCAAAAGTGAAGGATTTCCCGAGGACACAGTCCCACCCGATGCTGCAGAATTCCCCGACGAAAGCAAATATTTCACATCCTATTCCCTCATCGCAGGTATGGAAAATGCATTCATCCTCAGAGATCTTAATATAGGCGGATTTGACGCATATACAATGTCAAGCGTCATGAAGGGATCGGGGCTTTCATCCTCTGCCGCATTTGAAGTGATGATAGGTAATATCCTGAATCACCTTTATAACGACGGTAAGGTGGATAATGTCGAGATCGCAAAAATGGCGCAGTTTGCCGAAAACGTGTTCTTTGGCAAGCCTTGCGGACTGATGGACCAGATGGCTTGCGCAGTGGGCGGATTTATAGCAATAGACTTCAAGGATACCAATGCACCTGTTATCAAAAAGTTGGACTTCGACCTTGATAAGGCAGGATATTCCCTGTGCATAATCAATACGGGCGGCAATCACGCAGACCTTAATGAGGACTATGCATCTGTGCCGGCTGAAATGAAAAAGGTAGCAAAGCTTCTGGGCTGTGACGTACTCCGCCAAACAGACCGCCACACACTTATAAAAAACGCCCCATTGGTGCGCCGGGAAGCAGGCGACAGAGCATTTCTTCGCGCACTCCATTTTCTTTCCGAAAACGAAAGAGTGGATACAATAGCCGAAGCTCTTGAAAATAACGACATTAACGGCTTTCTCAACGGTATTAAAGCCTCAGGTGACTCAAGCTTTAAATATCTGCAGAATGTTTATACAACAAAAAATGTAAGCGAGCAAGGGCTCTCAGTTGCACTTGCACTTACAGAGAGCTACTTCGGTAATAATTCCAATGCCGCATGGAGAGTACACGGCGGCGGATTTGCAGGAACCATACAGGTCTTCCTTCCCGAAAGCGAAAAGACAAAATATGTTGAATATATGGCAAGCGTGTTTGGAGAAGGCTCCTGCCACCTGCTTTCCGTAAGAGGGGCTGGTGCAATATGCCTCGCAAGGTAAAAAACGGGACTAAATATGCCCTTCTGATCATCGTCAATTTCATATGGATGTTCGTTGTGTACCGCGCAATTCTGATGCTCAGTGAGCACTACGGCACCCTCATCCCATATATCATCTGCGCATCCGTATACCTCGTTGCGTCCGCATTTCTCCTGGGATTTTATTACTTCAGTACATCAGGAGAGACAGACCCGGTAAAAAAGGAAAAGTATAAGCCCATGCTGCTGTGGGCATTTCCCATAGTAACAGTGCTTTTGCTTGATGTGCTGGAAGCAGTGGTCCTTGACTATTTTATAAATTTGTTTTCATAGGAGTTTTTTGAAATGAAGCTGAATCTTCCCAATAAGCTGACACTTTTAAGAATAGTGCTCGTTCCCGTGTTTATGGCATCGATGCTGGCTATTCCCGATGATACGATCTCTCGCCTTGTGTCCTTTGCAGTTTTTGTAGTAACATCACTGACGGATATGCTGGACGGCAAGATCGCAAGAAAGTATAACCTTATCACAAACTTCGGTAAATTTATGGACCCTCTGGCAGATAAATTTATGGTGTTTGGCGCAATGATAGCAATACTGGTAAGATACACCTATCTGACCCCTGTGTTTGTATGGGCGGCATCCATCGTAATGTTCAGAGAGCTTGCAGTAACATCCATCCGCCTTGTAGCCGCAGGACAGGAGCATCTTGTCATCGCCGCAAGCTGGCTGGGTAAAGTAAAAACAGTAAGCCAGGTGGTGTGCATCTGTACAGTGATCCTCGAGCCCTGTATCCCCTTTTTCCTGTTCAATGATCATCACGTTCTTTCTTACGTAACAATAGCATTTATGATAGTAATGACCCTGTGGAGCGGTATAGATTACCTTAAAACATATTGGAAGTTCATTAAGCCCACAGAATAAAGAAAAAATAAACGGGGCCGTCGCCTTTTGCTTGCGACAGCCCCGTTTCTATGTTAATTATTACATTCCTTAAGCTTCATTTCCGCACCGGCTCTTCCTAAACGAACAAGAGCGGCGTATACTGCATTATGTATTTCCGGATCGTAATTGCATTTCAGATGCTCCTCCAGCAGCTCAACGTTGCCCTCGTTTTCCGCTTTTTCAAGACGACGCAGAACAGCACTGTTGATAAGCCTGTCGCTCACCGTTTTATCACCCCTTTCTTTACTATTATATTACTCCGTATTTGTGAATTGTGTGTGAAAATCTATGGTTATTTTCATTAATTTGGGCAATTTACACAATGTTCGTAATTTCGACTGAATCGATTCATAAATAACGGCATATACTTTCAGTAGGCGAAATAACGCCGCTTCCCTCTCACCTGTAGTTGACCACGCCTCGGGACTGCATACGAGAGGGATTTTTTCGTCCCCCCGAAGGATGGGGGACGGAAAATGCAGAATTCAGAGTGCAGAATGCAGAATTGAGCTACACAAACCCAAGACCCTGTATCCAAGGCTCCCTCCGAGAGGGAGCTGGCGCCGAAGACGACTGAGGGAGTATGCGCAAAGAATCAATTATGGCTATCTTCACCCCCCGAGCGATAAGGATGCACGTTTATCCGTTGGGCGGCTTGCCTTCAAGCCGCCGCAACGATAGGTTTAAGCTCGACGAAACGGCGGGATGAGGGCATCCCGCCCTACAGAGACAGAGGGCACGTTCACCGAAACCAAGAGTGCAGGCTTGTGAAGTACAAACCCAAGACACCTGTAGGGCGGAGAAAAACCTGACTTTGTCAGGTTAATGCAGAATTCAGAGTGAAGAATGCAGAATTAAGCTGCACGTTCCCAAGCCCCCTGTAGGGCGGCTTGCCTTCAAGCCGCCGCTTGAATAAATTTAAGCCGTACGAAGCGGCGGGATGATGGCGTCGCTCCCTACGATAAATGTGCGCCATTCGGCATCGATTTTGCTCTTCCGTAATATCTGTGCGGTACGCCGCTGAGAGAAGTGCATAAAAAGGATGAAATGTGTAATATTTTTTTAATATATTCTTATAAAATTGAAAAAAACTATGGAAAAGTGGAAAGATGTGTGGTATAATAACGTGACGATATCTGTAAAGATATCTTTTTCCTGGTGGTTAGAAACAAACAAAAATATAATTTTGGAGGAACAAACAAATGGGAAAGAAATTTGTGTACCTTTTCTCTGAGGGCGACGCATCCATGCGCGAACTCCTCGGCGGTAAGGGTGCAAACCTCGCAGAGATGACAAAGATCGGTCTTCCTGTACCTCAGGGCTTCACAATCTCCACAGAAGCTTGTACACAGTACTATGAAGACGGCAAGATGATCAACGACGATATCCAGGCAGAGATCATGGAATACGTTGAAAAGATGGAAGGCATTACCGGCAAGAAGTTCGGCGACCTTGAGAATCCCCTTCTCGTTTCCGTTCGTTCCGGTGCAAGAGCTTCCATGCCCGGTATGATGGATACAATCCTCAACCTCGGTCTTAATGAAGAAGTTGTAGAAGTTATGGCTAAGAAGTCCGGCAATGCTCGTTGGGCATGGGACTGCTACAGAAGATTTATCCAGATGTACTCCGACGTAGTTATGGAAGTTGGTAAGAAGTACTTCGAGGAGCTCATCGATAAGATGAAGGAAGAAAAGGTAGTAACACAGGACGTTGACCTTACAGCAGACGACCTCAAGGCTCTCGCAGGCC
>JAFUMU010000035.1 GCA_017482495.1 Clostridia bacterium
CGAGGATCCCGACGTTATGATGATCGGTATCGTATCCCGTCTTACAGACCAGAAGGGCTTCGACCTTATCGACCGCGTTATGGACGAGATCTGCAGCGATGCAGTTCAGATCGTGGTACTCGGTACAGGTGAGGCTCGCTACGAGGATATGTTCCGTCACTATGCAAATAAGTACCCCGGAAAGGTTAGCGCGAATATCTACTATTCCGAGCCTCTCTCCCATAAGATCTATGCATCCTGCGATGCATTCCTTATGCCCTCCCTCTTTGAGCCCTGCGGTCTCAGCCAGCTTATGAGCCTCCGCTACGGTACTGTTCCGATCGTTCGTGAAACAGGCGGTCTTAAGGATACAGTTGCTAACTACAACGAGGATGACAACACAGGTACAGACTTCAGCTTCACAACATACAATGCTCATCATATGCTGGATACTATCCGCTATGCTGAGAAGATCTTCTACGACAGAAAAGATGCTTGGCTCGACCTTGTTGAGCGCGGCATGAGAAGCGACTTCTCCTGGAACGCATCTGCAAGAAAGTATGAGGAACTCTATGAGGAGCTCTACAAGGAGATCGTAGCAGAGCAGAAGGCTTTCGAGAAGGCAAGAAAGGCTGCTGAGAAGAAGGCACAGAAGGAAGCTGAGAAGGCAGCAAAGGCTGCTGAAAAGGCGGCTGCAAAGGAAGCTGAGAAGGCGGCTAAGGCTGCAGCGAAGGAAGCTGAAAAGGCAGCAAAGGCTGCAGAGAAGACTGCTGCAAAGAAGACAACAGCAAAGAAGGCGGCTAAGGCTGAGGACGTTGCTGTAGAAGAAAAGCCCAAGGCTAAGAGAACAACTAAGAAGGCTGCTAAGACTGAAGAGCCCGTAGCTGATGTGGTTGCAGAGGAAAAGCCCAAGGCTAAGAGAACTACCAAGAAGGCTGCTAAGACTGAAGAATAATATCTGAGCTGAAATCCCGACCAAACGGTCGGGATTTTTTATGTATATAGTAAATAATGTTACCGCTTTGGCAAAAACACTTGTGTTCGACCAAAAAATAGTGTAAAATATACTATATTAATTTTATAGGAGAAATATTATGGAACCTATACTTGAACTGCTTTCCGATAACTGCCTTTACTCTACCAAGGATATGGCAGCGATGCTTGATATGACCGAAGAAGAGATCGAAGAGAAGATAAAGAGCTATAAGGATGACGGTATCCTCCTTGGATGTCAGGCTATCATCGACCACGATAAGACAGACGGCGAGCACGTTTGCGCATTTATCGAGCTTAAGGTCAATCCCCAGCCCGACAGAGGATTTGACCGCATTGCGGAGAATATCTATCGCTATCCCGAGGTAAGAAGCCTTTACCTAATGTCCTCCTCAGGCTATGACCTTCTGGTTACCATCGAGGGCAGCACTATGAAGGAGATAGCATACTTTGTTGCCCGCAAGCTTGCACCCATCGAGGGAGTTGTTTCAACGTCCACTCACTTTGTTCTGAAAAAGTACAAATCCAAGGGTATTATCCACCGTAATCAGCGCCTTGATGAAAGAGAGAATTGC
This sequence comes from Clostridia bacterium, assembly GCA_017482495.1. Classification (GTDB taxonomy): domain Bacteria; phylum Bacillota; class Clostridia; order Oscillospirales; family CAG-272; genus Avispirillum. The sequence goes on from JAFUMU010000035.1 coordinate 1,548, forward strand.
AACTGATGATAGATTATTCCAAAGCACTTTCCCGCAAGGCCAGAGATATAAAGCCCTCCGGCATACGAAAGTTTTTCGATATGCTTGAAGGAAGAAAGGGGGTTATATCCCTCACTGTCGGTCAGCCTGACTTTGACACTCCGTGGCATATCAGGGACGCAGGTATCGACAGCATTGCCGACGGGCACACCTTCTATACTTCCAACAGAGGTACTCCCGAAATGAGACAGGAGCTTGCTAAGTATATGGAGCGCCGTTTCGGACTAAGGTACCACCCCGAGGATGAGCTTCTTGTAACAGTTGGCGCAAGCGAGGCTATCGACCTTGCCATAAGAGCAACTGTTGACCAGGGAGACGAAGTGATCATCCCCGTTCCTTCCTTTGTTTGCTATGGCCCCCTTGTAGAGATGGCGGGAGGAAAGCCTGTATTTGTTGAAAGTACAGAGGATGAGGGCTTTAAGCTTACTCCCGATAAATTAAAGGCCGCCCTCACCGACAGAACAAAGCTTATAGTTCTTCCTTACCCCAGCAATCCTACAGGCGTTATTCTTGAAAGAGAAGAGCTTGAGGCGCTTGCAGAGGTAATTCTTGAAACTAATGCGGTAGTTCTTTCCGACGAGATCTATGCAGAGCTTACCTACGGCAAGAAGCATTGCTCCATTGCAACTCTGCCCGGAATGAGAGAGAGGACCGTTGTTGTTAACGGATTCTCCAAGGCGTATGCTATGACGGGATGGAGACTTGGCTACAGTGCCGCACCTGCGCCTATTACAGATGCCATGTTTAAGATACATCAGTACGGCGTAATGTGCGCTCCCACCGCCAGCCAGTATGCAGCAACAGAAGCACTTCGTAACGGCGACTCCGACATTGAGATGATGAAGGAGGAATACGACCGCAGAAGAAAATATCTTGTTCGCGCACTTAATGAGATCGGTCTGCCATGTCAGAAGCCCGAGGGCGCATTTTATGTGTTTATGAAGGTCGGTCACTACGGACTTTCCAGCGAAGAATTTTGTGAGCGGCTTCTTGAGGAACAGCAGGTGGCAATAGTACCCGGCAACGCATTCGGCGAATGCGGAGAGGGCTACGCGCGTCTGTCCTATGCTTATTCTCTTGAGCATCTTAAGGAAGCTGTCAAAAGAATGGAGCGCTTTGTGCGTTCACTTAATAAATAAAAGGACACAAATTGTCGCTCTGCGATATGAGGACCCATAGAACAAAAAAAGTGATGCGTTTTCACGCATCACTTTTTGTTTATATTATAAATATTAATATTCCATAAGCTCAATGTACATAATTGCGGCTATCTCCTGAGGGGTGCATTCCTCATAAATAAGCTCTACGATGTAATCGTTGAGTTCGTCTATGCTTTCACCGTAGCCTACAAGAGTAGTAACTACATGATCTATGTAGAGCCAGTAGATAAGCTCCTCTCTTGATTCTGCACCGTATGATTCGTAATACTCAGTGCTTGCAAGAGCGGCATCCAATGTTGCAGTGCCGTAAACTGATACAAGCTCATTGTAGTAGAATTCGTGATCGGGAATATCTTCGGAAACCAATGAATTGCCAAAAATAGCTGAGAGCTCGTCGGCGTTCATATCCAGAATGCTCTTGTATTCGGGCATGGTGGGCGCGGTGCCGCCGAATGTAACAGTTATGTCAAAATGGGTTGGCACATCAGTTTCGTCCTCTTCGTAAAGTTCGGAGAGGTCAGCGGTGAGGGTCACTTTGTTATCTGCGGCAGTAAGTGTTCCGCTTGCGGAGACGGTTCCATCTTCGTCTGTCAGTGTGAGAACGAATGCACCTGCATTGTCAAGTGTGAATACATATGTGCCACTTTCGGTCTCTTCTCCTATGGTTGCAGTTAGTTCGCCGTCAAATACGAAGCTTCCGTCAGCTATTTCGGATTTGCCTGTGATAAGTATATCGCTTGTGTCATTTGTGATCTTGTAGCTGAAGCCGGGAAGAAATTCCTTGGTGGGATCCTTACCGAAGGTAATGTCATATACAGTAGTAGTTTCTGATGTCTCGTCGTATTCGTCAACGAATGAGACCTTAGAGGAGCCCTCTATCTTTACAACAGCACCTGTTTCAACAGAAATATAATACTTTGTTTGATCGGATAAGTCGGGCATAGAATCTGCCATACCCTTAACGATACTGTTCATTTCTTCCTCTGTGATATCCTCGCTGATATCCCCTGTGGCAGTCATGATGTCCTCCACCAGCTTGACCAGCTCGCCTGTCAGATCGTCCACAAGGTTTGCCTTCAGGGTGGATGTGATCACAAGAACCTCGATCTCCTCGCCGCCTACTGTAACAGTATCCTCAACAGGTGTATCTATAGTGTACACTTCATCAAGGAGCTTTTTAACATTTGTAACAAATGTCGTTGCAGAGGTGATGACGGTATCGATGTCGATATCAGCCATTTCTGTATCAAATTCCTCCTGTGTAAGCCCCATAAGCTCGGGAAGAGCCTTATAGAAGGATGAGGATTTGAATGAGTCTACGGTTATGTTAGTGTCGATACCTATAGTATCAGTTCCGAAGGCTTCTTCGAATTCGGCATACTTGAAGGCGAATTCTGAGCCCTTGAAATATATGGCTGCGGTATCTGTGACTGTATCTGTGTCTGTGGAGGTCAGTGTAATGGCACCTGTCTCATTAGCGTTATCAAGATCGATAACGGCAGTTATCTCCTCGCCTTTGTCGTCATAAAGCTTCATTTCGTAGCAAACGGTGTTGCTGTCGGATGCGAAGGGCTTCAGCTTTGAACGGCTGAATGTAAGAGCCATACCGTCGGATATTGCCTTGGCAGGGTCAGCCTTGGCTGTGTTGATAAAGGTCACCTTGGGGTCGACAGGCTCATCTGTGGTGTCGGGATCATCCGACGTAGGATTGAGGCATCCGGTGAAAACGGTCACCAGCATTGCCATAGCCAGAAGGATCGACAAAATTCTCAGCTTTTTCATATAATATCTCCTTTCAAGAGTTATTTCTTGATTTTATTATATATAACAAACAGTAGATTGTCAAGGCTATACATATACAACCGCTCGTTCGGTAGTGTTATTGTCGGAATTCACAAACATAATTAATGAAATATTTGTAACTCAGTCACAGAAAAGTAATGGTATACGAGGTATAATATACTCAGAAGAAAGGAGCTGATAATATGCCTATACGCCTTAATGAGGATAAGGAAATGGTTGCAAGTATCAGAGAAGGCTTAAAGAAGAAGGGCGGATACTGTCCTTGCCGTTTGGAAATAACTGAGGATAATAAGTGTATCTGCAAGGAATTCAGACTTCAGATGGAGGATCCTGATTTTGAAGGGTACTGCCATTGTATGCTATATTATAAATACAAAGGAGAATGACAATGTCTGTTATTAATGTTTCATATCTTAATTTTGATGAGATCGCAGGCGGAAATAAGCCCGTATTGCTTGACTTTTCCGCAGTGTGGTGCGGACCTTGCCGCATGGTAGCTCCTATTCTTGAGGAGATATCAGAGGAGAGAGACGATATTATCGTGGGCAAGATCGATGTGGATGATGAGCCCGAGCTCGCAAGTCGCTTCGGGGTCGTTAGTATACCCATGCTGGTCTATATGAAGGACGGCAAGGTAGTAGCTCAAAGCGTCGGCGCCCGTCCCAAGGCACAGATACTTGATATGTTAAATTGAACATGTGATATGAATCGGGACCTTCAGTTGGCAGGTCCCGATTTTTTGTGGGGGAAGGGCTTTTTAAGGAAAAGCCCTTCCCCCACGCCCCCTTCCAAAACCTTTTTGAATAATACTTATGCAGTTGTTACGATATTATTTAGTACATGGCGGGATTCGGAGCGTATCAGTTAGGTTAGCATTCCCGCCCCAATGCTGTGCATTGGGGGAGAGGAAAAGCAAAAGGATATTAAAAAAGGAAACGAGCTTCCTTTTTTAATATCCTTTTCTTTTCCGGGCGACCTGCAGTCGCATACGGGAATGCGCGAAATACAGCGCACCATATGGAATTTACCTTTATCCAAAGTTCTCTGGAGGGGGTCAAAGGGGGAACCTCTCTGCGAAAGAGAGGTTCCCCCTTATATCAATTTATTATCAATTCAACTTATCCTTAAGATATTTACCTGTATAAGACTTTTCGCACTTGGCAACCTCCTCGGGGGTGCCGCAGCAAACGATGGTACCGCCGCCGTCTCCGCCCTCGGGGCCCAGGTCTATGATATGGTCGGCTGTTTTTATCATATCCAGGTTATGCTCAATAACGAGAACAGTGTTACCTGCGTCAACGAGACGCTGAAGAACCTCTATAAGCTTTTCAACATCGGCAGTGTGGAGACCTGTTGTAGGCTCGTCAAGGAGATAGATGGTCTTGCCTGTGCTTCTCTTGGAGAGCTCGGCTGAGAGCTTAACTCTCTGCGCTTCGCCGCCCGAGAGGGTGGTTGAGGACTGGCCGATCTTCACATAGCTGAGGCCAACGTCGCACATGGTTTTAAGTCGAGAGGATATCTTAGGTATCTCGGAGAAGAATTCCGCACCCTCCTCGGCAGTCATTTCAAGAACGTCGGCTATGCTCTTGTCCTTGTATTTCACTTCAAGAGTTTCTCTGTTATATCTCTTGCCGTGGCAGACGTCGCAGGTAACGTAGACGTCGGGAAGGAAGTGCATTTCTATCTTCTTAACGCCGTCACCCTGGCAGGCTTCGCATCTGCCTCCCTTTACGTTGAAGGAAAATCTGCCCGATTTATAGCCTCGGAGATTAGCCTGGGGTGTCCTTGCGAAAAGCTCGCGTATATCGGTGAAAAGTCCCGTATATGTTGCGGGATTGGAACGGGGAGTTCTTCCGATGGGGCTTTGGTCGATTGTGATTATTTTATCAAGGTGCTCCATACCCAAAATTTCCTTGTGCTTTCCGGGCCATGTTACCGCTCGGTTAAGCTCTGACGCAAGAACGCGGTGGATTATCATATTAACAAGAGATGACTTACCTGAGCCTGAAACGCCTGTTACGCAGGTGAAGGTGCCCAGAGGGATCGTAACGTCAATATTTTTAAGATTATTTTCCCTTGCACCGATAACGGAAAGGAACTTTCCGTTGCCCTTCCTACGCACTTGGGGTACAGCTATCTTGCGGCGTCCGGAGAGGAAAGCGCCCGTAATGGAATCCTTTGATTTTTTTACCTGAGCCGGAGTTCCCTCGGCAACTATCTCGCCGCCGTGGATGCCTGCTCCGGGACCGATGTCAATGATATAGTCCGACTCCTCCATTGTCTCCTCGTCGTGCTCAACAACAATAACGCTGTTGCCAAGATCACGGAGCTTTTTCAGAGTGCCGATAAGCTTGCTGTTGTCTCTCTGATGCAGTCCGATGCTGGGCTCGTCGAGAATATAGAGAACTCCCGCAAGGGAGGAACCTATCTGAGTTGCCAGTCGTATTCTCTGTGCCTCGCCTCCCGAAAGAGAGCCGCTTCTACGGGCAAGAGTGAGATATTCAAGTCCCACGCTTTCAAGAAATCCAAGGCGTGATCTTAATTCCTTAAGGATCTCTCTTGCTATCTGCATTTCTGTTTCCGTAAACTGAAGACCGTTCACAAACTCAAGAGCTTTGGTAACGCTCATACGGCAGAACTGATCGATATTGAGTCCGCCTATTGTAACTGCAAGAACCTCGGGGTTAAGTCTTGAGCCGCCGCACTTGGGGCAATCAAGCTCCTCCATAAACTGTTCATAGTACTCATTTTCAAGGCCGCCTTGTTCCATTCGCTGAGTGATGGTGGTTATAACACCCTCAAACTTTGTTTTCTGCGGACGGTAGTAGCCGTTAAATCCTCGGACTATGTCATATATTTCATTTCCGGTTCCGTAAAGCAGAGCCTTCATTGCGCCCTCGGAAAAGGTATTGAGCGGTTGATCCATGGTGAATCCGTGACTTTTGCCCACAGCCTCGATCAGAGGACCTGTCCATGTTTCGGGGTCAAGAGTCTTGAAACCGTTTACCTGAATACCGCCCTCAAGAAGAGACAGGGACATATCGGGCATTATCTTTTCCTTGGAAATGCGCTGCATGATACCGATACCTGAGCAGTTACTGCAGGCACCGTAGGGGTTGTTGAAGGAGAACATTCTGGGCTCAAGCTCGCCGAAGCTTATTCCGTGCTCTTCGCAGGCATAGTTTGTGGAGAATCCGATCTCCTCGCCCTCGCCCTCACGGGGAACTGTTACAACGGTCAGCGTTCCGCCGCTTTCCCTCAGAGCTGTTTCAACGCTGTCGTTAAGTCGGGAGCGGATATCGTCTCGTATAACAAGGCGGTCGATCACTATCTCAACCGTGTGGCGCAGGTTCTTGTCAAGCTCGAATATTTCGCTGAGATCGTAAATGCTTCCGTCAACACGAACTCTTACAAATCCGCTTTTCTTCGCCTGCTCCAGAACCTTGTCGTGTCGTCCCTTCTTGCCCCTTACAACAGGGGAAAGGATCATAAATCTTGTTCCCTCGGGAAGCGACATTATGCGGTCGATTATCTGGTCGGTGGTCTGCTGTCTTATCTCCTTTCCGCAAACGGGACAGTGAGGCACACCAAGCCTTGCATACAGAAGTCGGAGATAGTCGTATATTTCAGTAACAGTTCCGACCGTGGATCGGGGATTTTTCGATGTTGTTTTCTGGTCTATGGATATGGCGGGAGAAAGTCCCTCAATAGAGTCTATATCAGGCTTGTCCATCTGGCCTAAAAACATTCTTGCATAGGAGGATAGACTTTCAACAAAGCGTCTGTGTCCCTCTGCATATATCGTGTCAAATGCAAGTGATGATTTTCCCGAGCCGGAAAGTCCCGTCAGCACCACAAGCTTATCTCTCGGTATGGACACGTCGATGTTTTTTAAGTTGTGCACACGTGCCCCGCGCACTTTGATATATTTGGGCATAGTATACCTCGTGAATATAATAGGGGGAGCCTTTTTTGAGGAAAAAGGCTCCCCCTAAGACCCCCTCAAAAACCTTCAATAAGGAGGTTTATATTGAGCATTTTTCCTTTTTATTCAAAAAGGTTTGGGTGGGGTGCGGGGAGGGACTTTCCTTAAAAGTCCCTCCCCGCTGTATTCGTTCTTACTTGTTTTCTTCCTTTTCCTCAAGAGCGCGGCCTGTAAGGCTGCCTGCGAGGATGATCTTTCTTTCGTCGTCTGTAAGAGTACCAACGTTAAAGGTATGCTTAGTGAGACGGCCGTTTTCGCTGTGGTAGAGATATCCGTCAAAGCTTTCAGCGCCGGAAGCAATAGCCTCGCGAACGCCGGGGATGATAACCCAGTCGCCGCAGGAGATCTCGCCTTCTCCCGTTCCCTTAGACTTACCGATATCCATTTCATCACAGCGGAGAGGGAGCATACCCCAGTTGATAAGGTTGGAGCGATAGCGCTTTGTTGCGTAGTCGCGGGCGATATTGGCAGCTCCGCCGAGAACTCTCTGGCAGGATGCAGCCTGCTCTCTTGCGCTTCCGTCGCCGGGGCGAACTGCGCAAACAAGGCTTGCAACTCCGATGGAGCCGAACAGTGCGCCGTTTTCGTTTTCATAAGCCGCAACAGCCTCCATAAGGGACTGCTCAACCTCAGCATTTATAAGGCTCTCGTCATATTCCTCGCCGTCTGCCTTCTTAGATGTTGCGTTTACAGCATCAGCTCTGCCAACGTACTCGGGGTCGCGGCGGGAGAGAGTAAGTCTGGAGAGGCGGAAGGGGTTGGAGCGGTAGGAGGAGGATTCTCCGGAGGGGATAAGCTCGTCTGTTGTTGTAACATCGTCGTCGATAACGCTGGCAACGCCGAGAACTACGTTGTCGGCAAGCTTCTTCATTCTGGGCCAGTCTACGATATTGGGACCGAACTTAAGCTCAGCCTCGGAGTCAGGCTTGCCGTAGCCAAACCAGCAACGCTTTTCGTAGATGGACTTATCGAATACGTATTCGGGCTTGTTGTAGGTAACGTCAAGCTCGTCTGCCGCTGTAAGCACACCGCCGTTAGCTGCAGTAGCTGCGATGGAGCGTGCATCCATAAGTGCAACGGATGCAAACTGCTTTTCGCCGGGCTTGGAGCCTTCACGGTTGGGGAAGTTTCTTGTGGAGTGGCGGATAGAGAGACCGCCGTTAGCGGGAACGTCGCCTGCGCCGAAGCAGGGTCCGCAGAATGCTGTTCTGAGTGTTGCGCCTGCTCTCATAAGGTCGGAAGCGATTCCTGTATCAAGCATACGAACGAATGCGGGCTGAGATGCGGGATATGCGGAGAGTGCGAATGCATCGGGGCCGATAGACTTGCCGCGGAGGATATCTGCTGCGGCGCTGAGGTTATCGAATGTACCGCCTGCGCAGCCTGCGATAACACCCTGGTCAACCTTAACTCTGCCTGTTGCGGGGTCGATCTTATCTGTAAGACGGAGTGTTCCGGGAGCAAGGCCAAGCTGTGCCTCGCCCTTGAGCTCAACTGCGCGAAGAATATCTCCTGCGTTTTCGTTAAGCTGACGGATAGTGTATGTGTTGGAGGGGTGGAAGGGGAGAGCGATCATAGGCTCAACCTTGGAGAGATCGATCTCAACTGCGCCCTCGTAGTATGCCATATCAGCGGGCTCAAGTTTCTTATATGCTTCGGGTCTGCCGTGAACTGTGAAGTATCTTTCTGTTTCCTCGTCTGTTACCCAGATGGAGGAGAGGCATGTTGTTTCTGTTGTCATAACGTCGATACCGTTACGGAACTCGATGGGAAGGTTCTTAATGCCGTCACCAACGAACTCAAGAACCTTATTCTTAACGAAGCCGTCTGCAAAAACAGCGCCGATAAGTGCAAGGGCTACGTCCTGAGGACCAACGCCGGGCTTGGGTGCACCTGTAAGGCGAACTGCTATAACGTCGGGAGTCTTAACGTCGTATGTACGGCTGAGTATCTGCTTAACAAGCTCGGGACCGCCCTCGCCGATAGCCATTGTACCGAGAGCGCCGTAGCGTGTATGGCTGTCGCTTCCGAGGATCATCTTGCCGCATCCGCTCATCATTTCTCTCATGAATGCGTGGATAACTGCCTGATGTGCGGGAACGTAGATAGCGCCGTACTTTTTAGCGGCAGAGAGACCAAACATGTGGTCATCCTCGTTGATAGTACCGCCAACTGCGCAAAGAGAGTTGTGACAGTTAGTGAGAACGTAGGGCAGGGGAAGCTCTGTAAGTCCGCCTGCGCGAGCTGTCATAAGGATACCAACGTATGTGATATCGTGAGATGCAAGTGCGTCGAATTTGATCTTAAGATCCTTTTCATCTCCGCCAACGTTGTGAGCGGAAAGAATGGATGAGGCGATAGTACCCTTGCGAGCGACCTCAGGTGCGGGACCCTCTGTAACAAAAGAGCCGCCGGAGTAGTATACGCCGTTTCTTATAAGCTTAACCATTGTATTTATACCCTTTCAAATAAGAGATTTTTTCTGAATAATACATTATATCACAATTTGCACCGAATTGCAACTGTTTACAGATCATTTTGGATATATGCGCTGTGTTTTTTAAGCAGAGGCATCACATCAGCAATTCCTGCCGAAAGGATGCGGAAAACGGAGGAATTTTTCATATGGATCTCAAGAGACACCGCTCCGTCGGTCACCACTTTTGCCATATCACCGAAGTTTATTTTGTCAACAAGCAGCTTCTTTTTTTCAAATGCCGCGAGCACAAGACCCATATCCGTAAAATATATTTTGGCATAGATAGTCTTGTTTCCTGTCATCACATTTGCGTGAATTACGTGAATGATATCGCCTTTTATGTCATTTTCAATCTTTCGGTACTTCAAATCGTCGATTTTTTGCGTTATAATAAGTACGGGGAAAGAGATCACAATAGTGAGAAGTCCTGTAAGCAGAGCAAGCACAGCCGCATTTTCCGGAAAGAGGAACAGGAATGCCACGAAGGATGCTACTCCGAAAAGAACACCAACTATGCTTGAAACTATAGCGTATGATTTATATGTCACAGTATTACCTCGATAATTTTTTTGACAGTTTAACATAAACAAGTCAGTTTGTAAATACATTTATTTAAGTTTTACCCTGCTTATTTCAGTATATACAAGTTTTCCTCTTATACGGGAGCTTTCCATAAGGGAAAAAGAATCCACCTCCATTGATATTTCGGGGATCTTTATGTGAACTGAGCTTGCGTCACGCATTTGGCGAGCAAGGGTAATGTGGGGAGAAAAGCGACGCTTTTCTATTTGGAAGCCCTCACTTCTCAGTGCGTCCTGCAGAGATATGGCAAGGTTTTCAAGGGTAGGATCTTTCTTTATTCCCGCCCAGAAAATATCGTTTCCGAATGAGCCGCATCCCGAAACTGTCAATGTAAAGGGCTTTACGGTACATTGATTCATAATACGGACGATATCATCGCATCTGTCCGTCTCACCTATAAATGCAAGTGTAAGGTGAAGATTTTCTCTCCTTGAATAATTGGCATATTTATCATAGAATCGAAGCTCATCCTGCGCTTTTATAAGGCGGCGGATGACTGCTTCGTTAAAATTAATTGAAATAAATGCTCGCATTACTACCCCTCCTGTTTTTTCATTTTATCATATTACGGTATCTTTTCACCTGATTTTCACAAAAAAATCAAAAACATAACAATTTTATTACAAAATACTTACGTAAAATTTAGCTGTAGAAAGGAGCGATGAAATATGGCGAGCTCAAACGTTTTCCGACGGGTTGAGAAAAAATATACTGTTACCACGGCACAGATGGAAATGCTCAAGGAGAATCTTTCCCATATTCTTCGCTCCGATATTTACCCCACATACACCATATGCAATGTGTATTACGATACAAAGGACAATGATCTTATACGCCGATCTATAGAAAAGCCTGATTTCAAGGAAAAGATGCGGCTTCGCAGCTATGGGGTACCCCATGAAAACGACACTGTTTTTCTTGAAATAAAAAGAAAATATGACGGCACCGTATACAAACGGCGTATTTCCGCTACATACAGAGAGCTCGATGGCTACCTGACCAAGGGTATCAGCCCCGTATCAGGTCAGATATTTGATGAGGTGGAGTATTTCCGCTCAATTTACGACCTTAGTCCGAAAATGTTCATTGCCTATGACAGATGTGCATTCTGCGGACGTGATGACGAGAATCTCAGGCTCACCTTTGATTCAAATATACGGTACAGAACAGAGGATGTATCGTTGCTTGTTGACAAGGGACAGCAGCTTCTTGAATGCGGACTTCACATTATGGAAATAAAAGCAAACGGAGCAATGCCCCTTGAAATGGCAGATATACTATCTAAAATGGGAGTATACCCATCATCATTTTCAAAATACGGCAAAGCTTACATAAAAGAACACTTGAAAGGCAAGGAACAACAACATGCTTGAAACTATTTTTCAGACTGCAACAGGCGCTATTACTCTTACGGAGGCACTTATTTGTATTGCTGTATCCCTTGTGCTGGGAATTGCAGTGTCTCTGTGCTATCTTTTCAAAAACGGCTCATCCACCAAAAGCATGGCTGTATCTCTTGTGCTTTTACCCACGCTCGTGCAGACGGTAATTATGATGGTAAACGGCAATCTGGGAGCCGGCGTTGCGGTGCTTGGAGCATTCAGTCTTATAAGATTCAGAAGCGTTCCCGGAAGCGCCAGAGACATATGCTGTATATTTACCTCCATGGCTATCGGACTTGGATGCGGCATGGGATATGTTGTATTTTCTGCAATTTTTGCTGTTATTGTATGTGTGGCTCAGCTTCTCCTGACCGTTCTTCCCTACGGAGATAAAAAGATCGAGGACAAGGAGCTTCGCATTGTCATTCCCGAAACACTTGATTATATGGATGCTTTCGACAGCATTTTTTCAGAATATACAAGAGAATGCAAGCTGATGCAGGTCAAGACCACCAATCTCGGAAGTATGTTTGATCTAAGATACAAAATACAGCTCAGAGATCCCTCGAAAGAGAAAAAATTTATTGACGAGATCCGATGCAGAAACGGCAATCTCACAGTTTCCGTCGGTCACTACAGACGTGAGGGCGATGAGCTGTGATGATAAATAAAAAGATTATATGCTTTGTGATTGTTGCGGTTATGTTGCTCTCTGCCTGTACTAAAAAGGATGATGCGGGAGATGTTCCTCTTGCTGATATTGATATAACTGACGAGGACAGAGATGATGATGCTTCGGGGGACGCTGTTACTCTCACCTGCAACGGAAAAGCTGTTGAATCAAACGGAAAGATAAGCAACGAAAACGGCACGGTTACAATAACCGACGGCGGAGAATATATTCTCAGCGGAGAGTTGAACGGTTCTGTTGTGGTGGAAGCAAAGGACAAAACTGTTCAGCTTATTCTTGACGGTATTACTGTCACAAGCGAAAACACCGCTCCCATCAGCATCAGAAAAGCGAAGAAGGTAGTTATCACGATTGCAGAGGGAAGTGAAAACTGTCTCTGTGACAGAGGTAGTTATATTTATGATGACAAAGCAGAAAATGAGCCCTCTGCCGCTGTATTTTCAAAAAGCGATCTCACCTTGAACGGAGAGGGTTCACTTACGGTGGACACAGAGTTTAACGACGGCATAGTCTCCAAGGATATACTAAGAATTATCGGAGGAAGATATAATATAACATCGGCAGATGACGGCATAGTGGGACGTGATGCGGTGCTCATTGAAAACGGCAGCTTCACTATTAAGTCGGGCGGCGACGGAATAAAGACCACCAATACAGACGATGCGAGTTTGGGATATATCAGTATTACTGACGGAAGCTTCAATATCGAATCGGGAACTGACGGAATACAGGCGGTCACAGCCGTTAATATTGCAGATGGTGAATACGTTATAAAAACAGGCGGAGGAAGTGTTAACGCCAGCTATATTGAGGAGGGCGGCTTCGCCGAAGGGTGGGGAAAATGGCATGGCGGTCCTCAGACGAGCGGCGAGGAAGAGACAGATGACACTGTCAGCGCCAAGGCCATCAAGGCAGGCACATCCATAGGGGTGCAGGGCGGTATATTCACCATAGATTCCTCTGATGACAGCATTCATTCCAACAAAAATATTAACATATCAGGCGGTGATATAACTGCTGCATCAGGCGATGACGGCATTCACGCCGACAGTGATCTTACTGTCAGCGGAGGTAATATAACTGTTACAAAAAGCTATGAAGGACTTGAAGCTTGTAACATTACCCTTTCAGGAGGCAATATCAATATTACCGCTTCAGACGACGGCGTAAACGGAGCAGGAGGTAACGATTCCTCAGCTATGGGAGACAGACCCGGTCAAAATGCTTTCTCATCCGGTACGGCTGTTTTCACCATGAGCGGTGGAAATCTTACAGTATCCGCCGCAGGTGACGGTATTGACATTAACGGAAGTGCTGCTGTTGACGGAGGAACGGTATATGTTTACGGCCCTGAAAACAGTGGCAACGGTATTATTGATTATGATACCTCATTTGAGATAAACGGAGGAACGTTTATAGCCATGGGAGCGTCGGGAATGCTTCAGGGCTTTACGGGAGGCTCTCAGCCGTCTGTTGCGTGCACCGTTGGAAATGTTCAGGCAGGTGTCGTAGTGTCTATGGAGGATAGTGCAACATGTGAGGAGCTTTTTTCCTTCGAGGCATTAAAGCAATGCTCTGCACTTATATTTTCCTCCTCAGAGCTTGAGGTTGGAAGGGAATATACGGTATATATAACAGCGGACGGGGAAAAAACAGCCATTGGAAGCTATACTCAAAGCACTGCCTTAATGGGTGGAGGCGCAGGAGGCGGCGGCGGACCCGGTGGTGGAATGGGCGGTCCGGGTGGCAGACCTATGAGATAAGTCTTTTTCATTTCTCCTTTTTTAAAAACGGTGAAGGTCTTGTATTTTCGCCGTTTTTCTGATATTATAATGTTGATTTTGGATTAAGGAGCATATTATGGAAGGCTGTTCTGTTGACTCTGTATATAGAAAGCATTTTCCCTTTTGGGATACATTACCTGAGGATGACCGCCGACTTCTCTGCTCAGGTACAAGAGAGGTGTCATACAAAAAGGGTGAGGCTATTCACGACGGTGATGATTGTACGGGCGCTATTTTCGTGAAAAGCGGATGTGTACGCGTTTACATACTGTCTGACGAGGGTAAGGAGGTCACACTGTACCGTCTTTTCGAGGGAGATGTATGTTTGCTGGCGGCAAGCTGTGTTATCCAGGCCATAACATTTGATGTTTATGTTGAAGCGACTGAAGACAGTGAGTGTTATATCCTCAATCCCAAAGCGTTTTCCGATGTTGCCGACAGAAATACAGATATGAAGCTTTTTGCTCTTGAGCTGACAGTTGAAAGATTTTCCGATGTTATGTGGGTCATTCAGCAGATACTCTTTATGAGCCTTGACCGTCGTATAGCATTGTTTCTCTATGAGGAGTTGTCTGCACGCGGCGGAGACACTGTCAAGCTGACACATGAACAGATAGCTAAATACATAAGCTCTGCAAGAGAAGCAGTTTCACGTATGCTCAAATATTTTGAAGCGGAGGGCATAGTGGAGCTCTCACGCAGCGGTGTTAAGGTCATTGATAAGAAAAAGCTTAAGGCGAAGGCGCTATGACAGTAATTATTAGGGGGACTCTCTCGGAGCGTCCCCTTTTTTGAACCCTTTCTTCCACACGATCTCCACTGTCCTTGTATCTGTAGAGTTGGGCATAGATCTATTCAAATGGCGGGATCAGAGCATTCCGCCCCCTTTGCAGGCAAGGGTATTTGGATAGGAAAAGACACCCTCTTTGCGGAGGGTGTCTTAACTGTTTTATTTGATTCAGTTTTTAACAAGTATTCTGTCGATAGACACCACGTACATTTTATGGTAGTCGCCGTTAGCGTATTCGTTAAGCACTGCGGGGTCCACAACGTCTTCCTCACGCAGGAAGCCTGCGTACATTTTTGTACATTCCATAATTATGTTGGCTTCCTTGAAGGCTGTGCAGCCGTCGTTTACAGAGAAGGGAGTAAGTCCTGCTTCTGCTATCTTATTGCACTCTCTGCCGCTTTTGGTTCCGCAGATGCGAAGTGCGTCTCGGTATTCCTCACCGAAGAAGGAAAGTGTGAGCTTCGGTGATTTTTCAATAAACTCGTATGTGTATCTCTGAGGGCGCACGAAAACGTAAGCAACGTTTTTTCTCCAGAGCACGCCCATACCACCCCAGCTTGCAGTCATTGCATTGAACTTATCATTTTTTTCAGCGCACACAAGCATCCAATCGTGGCCGATCATATTGAACACATTATTTGTTAATTCTTCAGGCTTGACGGTTTTGTAACTCATAATATACCTCCGTTTTTGTACATATATTACTCTACATTATATTCTACTACACATAAGTTATTTTTGCAATAATTCGGGCACAACTTATTTAACAGCTTCGCGCAGCTTTTCCAGTATCTTCACCATACCCAGAGTATCAAGCTCGCAATAACGAAGCAGACATCGGCGTATCTCGCAGGCCCTTTCAGGTGTCTCGTCAGCGAGAGTTGAGTATGAGAGCATAGCCTGACTTCCGTTATGTATCTCGGAAAGATTATCATAGGAAAGCTCAGGGTCATTGGGGTACATGGCGGGAAGGACTGCCTTTATAGAGAATGAGCCCTCCATTTTAGGATCGTAGTAGTATTTCTTTTGAAAGGGCACCATCAGGTCTCTTATATTGTCTCTTATGGCTTCAAGGGGGGCTCTGATATCACTGAAGGTGTGCGCAAGGTCGCTTACTACCATGGATTCAAACTGCTTATTATATGCAAGCACGCAGGCTCCCTCCGGAATATCCGAAACAAGGCGGCGTGCAAGCTCCTCTCTCGGGTCGCTTTCGCCTCGTGCAAGATATTCACGGTGCATGACAGGTCCGCCCTCATTTTCTATAATATGCAGAGAGTACTGAAACGGCACCTGCGAGAATGGATGCATGCCGTCTGCAGGTGGTACGGGAGGCTGCCAGGATTCAAAATCAAGAAAGCACAGGGGATACCACAGAGAGCTGAGAAATTCCCGAAGCTCCTTTTTCTTGACTGCGGGCGCCGCCTTATCCATAGACATTCTTATTTGTTTTCTTTGGTTTTCAGTTAATACGGGCTCATTTCTTAACTGCTCATAGGAGACCTTGCCTTCTTTATAGAGCTGCAGCTTAGTATTGATATTAAGCCGCGCTACTTTAAATATATTAGGATGAGGAAGGTGAGCTGTGCAGTGTTCGAAATATTTACATGTATCGGGGTTAAAGCAGTTTTTATGAATAGGTTCATCGGGCTCGCAGCTTGATTCCAGTGTATCCTCCAGCACCCTTGAGAAAATATATGACTTTTCTCTGAGTGAAAACGCTTCAGCGGTAAGGTCATAAACTGCAAAAAGCTGCCTTGGGTCAATATTTCCTCTGCGTTCAAACTCCTTTTTGGGAAGCAGCATAAGGATCCTCGGTGTATTTAGTCCGTTTATCTCAGCCGCCGCATAAATAAGTCCTGCCTCGCGACAGAATGCTCTTCTCATATGCATTGCCGCATAGGAAAAGTATACTGTGGGGATGCCGTTTTTTATATGCAGTATATCTGCTTCAGCGCAAACGCCGCCTATGATAAATGCGGGGCGCTTTATAACTGTCTCACCGTTTTTTATAAACCTGAGAGTTTCCTCTGATCGTTCTTTCAAATCCCGGGCGGTCACAGCTACACCACCCTTTATGTAATCCTGCGCCAAAGCGGTAAGCTGAGGACAGTGATCGGCATATGAGATGTGATTTTTCATATTTAGCCAGAAAAGGCGGCGGCATCTGCAGCCCTCTCTGAAGCCTTCATTAGTTATATAAGTTTTCATAGGCACATTCTATCACATTTTTACGTTCTAATCAAGCACACAATTCGATTGACAACAATATTTAGCTATGTTAAAATTAACAAAAAACAGTATAGGCGGAAATGACATGGGTTGCTATGAAAAAATGATCCCGTCTCCCAAGCTGTTGTGTGACTCTGACAGTTACTGTTTACACAACACCACTATCAGCGGAGATTTCGGCGGTGCAATAGAGGTATTCAAGGAATATACAAGTAAGGCTCACGGACTTGACTTCACGGAGGGTAACGATTTCATTATTCGCTTTGATTCTTCTCTTGACGACAGTGAATACTGTATTCGTTCAGCCACGGACAAAGTGGAATTGACGGCAGGAGGCAGTGAGGGTGCAAGCTATGCTCTCGCTTCTCTTGTTCAGATAATTGAAAATGACGGTGGCAAAGCGCGCCTTGCCGAATTTTATATGCGAGACAAGGCTGATAACGACTACAGAGGACTTATGATCGACTGCGCGCGCAACCATCATCCCCTCAGCATTCTAAAAAAATATGTGGATCTCTGCTGGTTTTACAAGATAAAGTATCTCCATCTCCATCTTACAGACGATCAGGCATATACCATTCCATCAAAGGTGTTCCCTCGATTTACTACTCCGCACAACTGCTATACAGAGCAGGAGATAGCAGAGTTGGTTCAGTATGCATACGAGAGGGATGTTCAGATAGTACCCGAGATAGATACCCCCGGACATTCCAAGGCAATAAGAGAGGCATATCCTGAGCTGTTCGGCGCAGGATGCGAGGATATTATCTGCTTCCATGCAGAGAATATTTCTGCAATGCAGGAGGTATACCGAGAGCTTTGCCGTATGTTTCCTCATTCCCGCTATATACATATAGGAGCTGACGAGTCATCTATAATGCAGTGGAATGACTGTGACAGGTGCGTCAGATACGGTGAGGGCCTCGGTATTATAGCAGAGGAATTCGAGGAGCGCTTCTATAAGCCATGGCACAGAGCTGAAAGATTCCTTGTTCACTATATCAATAAGATGGCTGAGGCTATTATTGAAGAAGGACGAATGCCCATTGTGTGGGAGGGCTTCAGCGATCAGGTGAACAAATATGCTGACGGCAGAGTTACCGTGATGGTGTTTGAAAGCCTTTATCAGCTTGCATCCTCTTATGTAAAAAACGGATTTAATGTTATAAATTGCTCATGGAGGCCTACATATGTGGTAGTCCCCGATTATTTCTGGGGGAAGGATGAGTGCTATAATTGGGACGTAGGTACGTTCTCAGCAGTACATCCCCAGTCACCGTACTACGGCGGATATTTTAAAATGGATTCCAAGAACGGTATAAGTGGCGGTCAGCTCAATGCCTGGGGAGATTTTCTTTCTAAATTGGAAAACGGTCTTTCTGAGGAATTTGTCAGAATAAGAGAAGATATTCCTGCTATAGCAGAGAATACATGGAATAATACAAAGCGCGGCGATCATATGCATTTTCTTTCCTGCCACAAGCATTGCGAAGGGATCTTTGACAGGATACTAAAGTGATGATCAGTAAGGAAAGAATGGAAGATCTGATACAGGGCGTGGAGATCGAGGTCTTTCCCAGTATCGATTCTACCAACAGTGAGGCAAAGCGCAGAGCCATGGAAGGTGCTGCGCTTCCTTTATTGGTGTGCGCAGAGGAGCAAAGTGCGGGAAGAGGCAGACTTGGCAGGAGCTTCTATTCCCCATCAAAAAGCGGACTTTATATGAGCCTTGCCTTTGAGGCAAAGGGCAGTATGGCAGATGCGGTAACAGTAACGAGTGCTGCGGCGGTAGCGGTGGCGGAGTCTATTGAGCTATTGTGTGCAAGGGATTGCCTCATCAAGTGGGTAAATGATATATATGTTGACGGCAGAAAGGTCTGCGGCATACTGACGGAGGCTGTTCACGGTGAGAGGATCGTTATAGTAGTAGGCATTGGTATCAACTGCACAACGCAGGAGTTTCCTTCGGAAATAAAGGACAGAGCAGGCTCGGTGGGCGAGGTAGACAGAAGCTGTCTGGCTGCTGCTGTTGCGAAAAAATTGCTTTACTATTGCGATGCTCTCTCTGAGCGCAAATGGATAGATGAATACAGACGGCGTTCTCTCGTTTTGGGTGAAAAAATCAACTATACCGAGGGCGGAGAGGTAAAGAGTGCGCTTGCTGTGGCGATAGATGAAAACGGCGGACTTGTTATAAGAGAAAACGGAGTGGAGCGGACGCTTTTCACGGGAGAGATCACTGTGAGAGTGGCAGATAGTGAGTTTTGATATTTACAAGAAGCCATGAAATATGCTAAAATGTATTTATATGTAACGATCGAAGAAAAATGAAAGGAACAGAGCGTATGAATAAGTATGCAAAGACTTATATCAATCCGACGCCACTGCCGGATTATCCCATCGGAAGATTCTCTATAATGAACGGCTATGATTACAACTGGAGAGAAACCGCCGACCCTACTGTGCTTTATGAAAACGGCAAATGGTACCTTTATTCCTCCTGTGGAATGGTATACTGGAGCGATGATTTCTGTACCTGGAATCACAAGAGAATGGAGCCCTACGACTGCGGATATGCACCGACGGTGGTCAATCACAAGGGTAAATATTATCTGTGCGGAAGCCTGTCAGACGTATATGTTTCCGAGGATCCTCTGGGAGACTTTGTCAGCATCGGAGCATTCACGCTTCCTGACGGCGAAAAGCTGACGCGCTGCTATGATCCCATGCTTTATTCCGACGATGACGGAAGACTGTATATGTACTACAGTACAGGTGCCCCTGTTATCTATGCGGTAGAGGTAGACAGCGAGGACCCCACTAAGCTGCTTCATGTACCTGAGCTTGTAATAGAATTTGATCCCGCCCATCTTTGGGAGTGTAACGGCGAGAACAATGAGGATTCTCGCTCTTGTGCCCTCGAAGGTCCTTGGATGCTGAAGAAAAACGGTGTGTACTATCTTATCTACTGTGCACCCGGTACTGAGTATTCCACATACGGACTCGGTGCTTACAAGAGCTCAACACCTATGGGACCCTGGGAGTATATGAAGACCAATCCTTTTACAAGAAAAACAGACGGCATCGTCAGAGGTCCGGGTCACGGATGTGTTACCGAGGGACCTGACGGCAACCTTTGGGTGTTCTATACCTGCACCGTGTGTTATCTTGATGCAATGGAGCGCAGAATAGGATATGATCCCCTTTACATTAACGAGGACGGGGACCTTGTTTGTCCGGTTATTTCAGAAAATCCCCGTTGGGCGCCCGGTGTTGTTTCCGATCCCATTAAGGACGGAGATACAGGGCTTGTGTGCGTAACGGGCAGAAGAAGAGCATATGCCTCAAGCTGTGCTCCCGGACGTGATGCACTGTATGCAACAGACGAGGATCTTATGTCCTGGTGGCAGCCCGCAGATAACGATAGCGAGCCTGCACTTATCGTTCCCATGTCGGCTTGGGGAGCGAATTGCTGTGCTGTCCGTATAATCTGGAGAGACGTGGGACTTTCCCTTGCTAAGGGAGCACTTCCCGGAGCTATTCGCTATAAGCTGGAGCTGCGTGATACAGAGACGGACGGAGCGGATGCACCTTGGATAACAGTTGTAGACCGCTCAGAAAGTGACAAGGATATGATAGTGGACTATCACACATTTGAAATGACCCGCGCAAATGAGGCAAGACTTACCATACTCGGCGCACCGGAGGGCATCTCACCTGCTGTAATGAATATTTCCATCTTTGCTGAAAGATAAAAATATGGGCACATACCGCACGGTATGTGCCCATCAGCGTGTCGAAAAAGTCGACACGCTGTGAGACTGCCGAGAAAGGGTGCAGATTAAGCGACGGCAAATTCGTCGCCGTACAAAGGTACGGCAGAGTTTGCCGTCGTTTAAAGCAGAAAGCTGTCGCCATAGCGACAGCTCTTTTTTCGGAGTTTATCGGTTTTAATTATAGCTCTTATGCACAGATCAATTATTTTCTGCGGTCTGTGCCTTTATCGACAGTCTGTTGGGCACATACCGCATGGTATGTGCCCATATTATTTTACCTATTATTTACTTATTGTGAAGGACTGCTTGTTGCCTTCTTCGCCCCAGATAACTGTAAGCTCAACGGGAATATTGGACTCGAAAGTGATCACAGGCTTTTCGTTTACGTCGCTTCTCTTTTCACACATAAGAGTCATCTCGCCCTCAACGCCGAAGGGATATTGCTCTATACCGTGCTTTTCAAGAAGAGTTACATCCCAAACGATCTTGTTCTGCCCTGCATCGGGTTTGATGCCGAAGATATACTCAAAAAGAATGGAAATAGGAGCAAGACCTGTCCAGCCTACGAAATCTCCCATTGCAGGATTACCCTTAGAGGGTTTTCCATCGTTTACATATTCAGGCGCATAGTTTTCAAATACAGTATTTGTTTCCTTGAATACTTCTACCACTGCGTACAGATAATCCATAGCGATCTCGTGAGACAGCTTATACTTGCCGTATTTGTCAAGACCCTTAAGGATCATATAGTTGGTAGGTGCCCAAACGCCGCCGCACCAATATCCGCCGTCCTTGCCGTACCAGGAATGATCACGGGAGAGACAGGGTACTCTGTTGGGAGTCTTGAATGCTGTCTCATCTTCAAGGTGAGCGATAAGCTTTTCAGCCTGCTCAGGTGAAGCACACTCTGCAAGAAGTGACCAGAAAGCGCCTGC
The DNA here is from genome assembly GCA_017482495.1 of Clostridia bacterium. GTDB lineage: Bacteria > Bacillota > Clostridia > Oscillospirales > CAG-272 > Avispirillum. The sequence continues at coordinate 23,186 of JAFUMU010000035.1, forward strand.
ATGGCGTACTCTGTTCCACTCGCCGTTCTTCCACAGATCGTAGTAGAAGCCTGTTTCCTCATCCCAAAGCTTTTTGTTGATAACCGTTTCAAGATTGTCTCTCTCAGCTTCAAGCTCGGGAACAAATTCGTCGCGGCCAAGGATCTTTGCCATCTTGATAAGGATATTACAGTTGTTAAGCTCCTGCATACAAGCATCCACCCAGATCATATGACCGTGGCTGTACATAACGGAGTAACCGGGCTGTACTCTGGGCAGGTTATCCATACCGCAGCCCCAGCCTGAGGACCAATATGTGCCGTCGGGCCATGTGCGGAATTCGGACATCCAGCGGTGGTATGCCATAAGAGGGGGGAACACCTTCGCAAGACGGTCCTTATTACCGAAGTTCAGGTAGTATTCCCATTCGCACCAAGCCATAATGTCGGGACCTGTGGAAGCAGGGTCAAATCTTGTAAAGTGGTCGCGTCCTGTAGCTTCCTCGATCTCGCGGCAAATGTAGCCGTCCTTATGCTGATGAGAATAAAGGTTGTCAAGTGTACCCTGGAAGTTAAATATTCTGTCAGCATACTTACCGAACATCAATATGAAGGATGTGTCCCACATGAAAACGCAACCGTTGAATGCTGTATCGATAAAGTTGGAAACAAAGCCTGTTCCGGGAACGGGTGTGCCCAGATTGCCGAATGCAAGCTCCCAGGCTCTCCAGTAGCATCTGATATAATCCTCGTGGCCCTCCCACGTAGGCAGGGGAAGCTTATCCTTTGAGCCTTCAAAGGTAGGAAGAGGAGTTGTATCGGGCTCTTTGGTGATAAAATAGTTTTCTGCCACCAGCGGCACAGGCTCGTAGGGCAGAGTTATCTCATCGTTCTGCTTAAAAAAGTCCATAATTCGTTCCTTTCTGTATCTCTTATTAATTTTTTGTGGGTTCAAGCGGCTCTTCCGGGCCGTTTCTTTTTATTATCCTGTGTCTCATAATGAAAAACAGTATTATCATTGCAATAAGCGAGCATATCCACGAGATGGGATAGATGGCGAAAAGAGTGAGCGCGCGATTTTCCGTTGCGTTTTTAAACACCGTTGCTACCCACAGGAGTCGCAATCCGCAGGTTCCCGCAAGGGAAACTGATGTTGATGAGACGGAGGCCCCAAGCCCCTGGACGGAGCCTGATACAACATCCAAAATTCCACAGAAAATATGGAAGGGGCAAATTACTGACATTCTCAGCACCGCTTCCTTCAATGCCGCCTCGTTATCTACGATAAATACTCTCAGCAGTGGGTCTCTGAACAGCCACATAAGTCCGTTAAGGCTAAGGCTTATTACAGATACCGCGCATATGCACACGAGAATGCATCGATTCATTCTCTTATATTTTTTTGCTCCCATGTGCTGGGCCACGAAGGTTATTGCTGTTTGTGCAAAGCTTGTCATGGCAACTGAAACGAAGGCTTCGTAGTTGCCCTGAGCGGAGGCTCCTGTTACAACAGCGGCTCCGAGGGAATTGACAGAGGACTGGATAACTATATTGGAAACACAATAAACTGAGCTCTGAAGTCCCGAGGGAATACCTACTCGCAGTATCCTTGCCAGCTTTTTTGGGTATATTTTGATCTTCTTTATCTCAAGACGGAATACTTCATTTGTTTTGACAAGGTATCTGCAAACGAGGATCGCGGCAATAAGCTGAGATACGATAGTTCCGATGGCTACGCCTGCAATACCCAGACCGCACACCAAAACAAAGAACAGGTTAAAGCAAACATTTACTGCTCCTGCCGCTATCATATAATAAAGGGGACGCTTGGTGTCTCCCGTAGCTCTGAGGATAGCTGCGCCGAAGTTATATATCATAGTAAATGGCATACCGAGGAAATATATTCTGAGATATGTAGTAGCTCCGGAGAGCATTTCTGAGGGACAAGCCATCCACACAAGTGACTGCTCTGCTATGCCGATGCCTATTATGCCGAATATAACGCCGCAGGCAACTGCAGTTGCCATAGATGTATGAACTATTTCGTAAATATCCTTTTTGTTGCCACTTCCCATTGCCTGAGCAGTACAAACAGCAGTACCTGTTGAGATTCCCAAAAGAATATTGATTATCAGTGAAACAACGGGGGAAGCGCATCCCATCGCGCCAAGGTCATTTGAGCCGCAGAACTGACCTATTACTACATTATCTATTGTTGTAAGAAACATTTGCAGCATATTGGTCAGCATTACAGGTATGGCAAATGTTATAACTCTTGCAACAAGGTTTCCTTCCGTCAGAAGAGTGTGGGAAGTATTTTTACTCATGGCAACCTCGGATAGACTAAATCTAATATCACTAAAATGATATTAGATTTACAATCTAAAGTCAAGAGGATTTTCTTTTTTTGCTTTAAACGGTGAGAATTGAGCAAAAAATTGACATACGCTCTTGTAAATATTACGGGATGGTGAGTGCAAAGTGCAGAACGATATTGCACACAGAAGACAACCGCCAGACAGGTATCGATGGAAGAAAGTCCCTTAAATTTGTAGGACGCGTTCTTAGTCAGTTTCTCACAAAAAAACGAGGAGGTGTTTTAGAAAACTACCTCCTCGCAAATCAACTGTTATTCAAATCACTTAAGCATACCGCGAAGAATATTTTCAGATTCAGCAAGGGCATCAGCGATCTTAGAAAGATCCTTAGCGCCGCTCATTGCAGAATCGGGACGTCCGCCGCCCTTACCGCCGCAAACAGCCGCAACAGCACCCATAAGCTTACCTGCGTGAGCGCCTGCACGAACAGCATCGGGACCTGCCATACCAACGAAGTTCAGCTTTTCGCCGTCGTGGATAGCGAGAACCGCAACAGCATTGGCGTGCTTGTCCTTGATCTTGTCGCAAAGATCACGTGCCGCATCAACTGTTACAGCACCCATATCTGCACGAACAAGAAGAACAGCCCCGACTTCTGTAGCGCCTGCCATCATATCATCAAGCTTACCAGCCGCCATCTTGGAGTTAAGAGAGTCAAGCTCCTTCTTAAGGCGGGCGATCTCGGCCTGAGCGTGAGTTGCCTTAGATGCGATATCGTGAACGTTAGCACTCTTAAGTGCAACTGCTGTATCTGCGATGAGCTTATCCTTATCAGCCATAAGGGAAAGAACGCCCATACCGCAAACAGCCTCTATTCTGCGGACACCTGCCGCAACAGATGTTTCGGAGATTATCTTAAAGAGTCCGAGGTTACCTGTAGACTTAGCGTGTGTACCGCCGCAAAGCTCTGTAGAGTAGTCCCCCATCTTAACAACGCGAACTGTTTTGCCGTACTTTTCTCCGAAGAGAGCCATTGCGCCCATATTTCTTGCTGTTTCTATATCAGTTTCCACTGTTTCTATAGCTACAGCCGCCATGATCTCTTCATTTACCATAGCCTCTACCTTAGCCATCTCCTCAGGTGTTACAGCAGCGAAGTGGGAGAAGTCGAAGCGCAGGCGCTGTGCGTCAACGTAGGAGCCTGCCTGCTCAACGTGAGTTCCCAGTACTGCACGGAGTGCGCCCTGGAGAAGATGTACGCCGGAATGGTTACGCATGATCGCGCGTCTGTTATCTGCATCAACTGTTGCTTTTACTGTATTGCCAACAGAAAGCGCTCCGTCAGTCAGCTCACAAATGTGGATATACACGCCATCGATCTTTTTAGTATCAACGACCGTTGCTACTGTTTCGCCGCAGGATACAGTACCTATATCGCCGACCTGACCGCCGCCCTCACCGTAGAAAGGTGTTCTGTCAAGTATAAGGCGGAAGGTACCTTCAGTGATGGTATCTACTTTATCCTCGTCTGTGATGATAGCCAGTATCTTTGCTTCGCTCTCAGTTTCGTCGTAGCCTGTAAATACAGTTTTCTCAATGCCTTCAAGAGCGTCATTACCTGCGCTCTCCCAGCTTGAGAGGTCTGCTCTTGCGTTTCTCGCTCTTTCCTTCTGAGCCTTCATAAGTGCTGTAAAGCCGTCCTCATCGATGGCGATGCCCTTTTCCTCTGCGATCTCACGTGTAAGGTCGATGGGGAAGCCGAATGTATCGTAAAGCTTGAATACGTCCTCTCCGGAGAGAGTGCCCTCTGCCTTTTCAAGCATACCGGAAAGGATGCTGAGACCTGCGTCGATGGTTGCCTCAAAGCGGTCCTCCTCCATGGAGATGACTCTCTTGATATAGTCATGCTTTTCGGAGAGCTCAGGATATGCGCCACAGCTTTCTTCAACTACGATATCACACAGCTTGCCAAGGAATGCGCCTTCAATACCCAACAGCTTACCGTGACGTGCGGCACGGCGGAGAAGTCTTCTGAGAACGTAACCTCTGCCCTCGTTGGAGGGGCTGACTCCGTCGCTTATCATGAATGTTGCGCTTCTGATATGGTCTGTGATAACGCGGATGGAAACGTCGTTATCAGCATCAGCGCCGTATTCCTTGCCGGAAATAGCGCATACTGTATCAAGGATACGTCTTATAGTATCTACCTCGAAGAGGTTTCCTACGCCCTGCATTACGCAAGCAAGACGCTCAAGACCCATACCTGTATCGATATTCTTTGTTTCAAGCTCAGTATAGTTACCCTCGCCGTCGTTGGAGAACTGGCTGAATACGTTATTCCAGATCTCGATAAATCTGTCGCATTCGCATCCGGGATAACAGTCGGGGGAGCCGCATCCGTGCTCGATGCCGCGGTCAAAATATATTTCGGAGCAGGGACCGCAGGGACCGCTTCCGTGCTCCCAGAAGTTATCAGCCTTACCCATACGAACGATACGCTCTGCGGGAACGCCGATCATTTTGTTCCAAAGTTCGAATGCTTCGTCATCCTGCTCGTAAACGGAGGGATAGAGAAGATCCTCGGGAATTTCAAGAACCTTAGTCAGATACTCCCAGCTCCAGGTGATAGCCTCTGTCTTAAAGTAGTCACCGAAGGAGAAGTTACCAAGCATCTCAAAGAACGTACCGTGGCGGGCTGTTTTACCTACATTATCGATATCACCTGTACGGATACACTTCTGGCATGTACAAACTCTGTCACGGGGGGGCTCGTCCTCACGTGTGAAATACTTCTTCATTGGTGCCATACCGGAGTTGATGAGAAGCAGAGATTTATCATTTATGGGAATAAGTGAAAAGCTGGGGAGACGAAGATGCTCCTTAGACTCAAAGAATGCGAGAAAGGATTCACGCAGATCGTTGAGAGAAGTCCATTTCATAAGATTTTACCTCATATAATAAAAAAATACCTAATAAAAGAATTATAGCACCC
>JAFUMU010000036.1 GCA_017482495.1 Clostridia bacterium
GTCGTGAGACAGTTCGGTCCCTATCTGTCGTGGGCGTAGGATATTTGAGAGGAGCTGACCTTAGTACGAGAGGACCGGGTCGGACGCACCACCGGTGCATCTGTTGTACTGCCAAGTGCATAGCAGAGTAGCCGCGTGCGGATTAGATAAACGCTGAAAGCATCTAAGCGTGAAACTAACCTCAAGATTAGATATCCCATAACGAAAGTTAGTAAGGACACCTGAAGACTACGAGTTTGATAGGTCGGAGGTGTAAGTGCAGTAATGTATTGAGCTAACCGATACTAATAGTCCGAGGGCTTGAACTACAAGGTTCAAAGCGAGAAGAGTTGTGTATAACTTAAGATGAAGCTTATTTGGTTTTCAAAGAATATTGGCAAGCTAAGCCTGCTTTTTGTTTTCAAAAGAGACTGCAATGCAGTCTCTTTTTTGCTTTTATATTGACACATTAATTCACATTCATTAAAATTAATGTAGATCTCTTTCATAGTTGGAGTTATAAATGGAAAGAACCGTCATTAATATTGCTCAAAATCATTTTAATTACGTTGTAGAATCCGTAACGGCTTTAGGCGGAGGATTCTATGGCAGAGCTTTTTTGATTAAATTTATTAACGATCCTATCAAAGTTGTAGCTAAATTATATTTATATTCTAATTTGGCTGAAAATGAAGCTAATCAAATAGAAACACTTGCTAAAAGCTCAATTCTTAAGATGCCTCATATTTTCGGTGTTTATTTAGCTTGCGACACCGGATACGAGCATGATGTAGTACTGATGGAATATTTTGATGGTTTTAACGCGGGTTGGCAAAACGTATCATCCTTTTCAACGCAAGACAGATACAATATTTGTGAGAACATTGTTGATAATTTGATTTCCATCCACAGTACAATTAATAAAGAGGGCTTTGGCGAGATCAATTCTACGCAATACTATAACACTTGGCAAGATTTTTATCGTATTAAAGCACGTAGTATTGTATGTAAAGCAAGGGAGTTGCATTCTGCAAACCAGATATCTGATCATGTTCTTTCGGTGTTTGAAAAATCTTTCAATCAATTTGACGATGTTTTTTATTTGCCCATAACTGAAGCCAGGCTTATTCACGGAGATTATAATACATGGAATATTATGCTCAATAAGCAGAAGAACGCTGCTGCATATGTAATCGATCCGTTTGGTTGTTGCTATGGTGACAGTGAATATGATCTATATCAGCTTGATAATGCCAATGGGATTGAATACGGCCTGCTTAAGAGATACGCAGAGAAAGTTGGTCTAAGCCCGAATTTCGAAATTAAGAAGAGATTCTATAGACTGTATTCCGAGATTTGCCACTATTATGATGCTCATGTTCCGGTCGATTATGATGCAGCAGAAAAAATGGCAACTGATTTAGAAGTGCTTTTACTATAATATTTCATTACTAAGTATACATATATTATTTGATAAAAATAGCGAGGTACCTTCCCTCGCTATTTTTTATCAGTTCAAAATATTAGATATGTTTTGCATACATGTTCTTTGATGATTTGGATCTTTGGGTATATTTAAAGCAATACGGGAATTTTTATTAATTTACGGTAGTATTGTTTGCATCTTAAATATATGATAGACTTAATGTACAGAGTGAAGGCGCCTTTGTTGAATTTTAAACGGAGGGATAAATATGAAAAAAACATTTGGGCAGTTGGTTCGCGAAAAGAGAAAGAGTCTTTGTATGTCGCAGGCAGACCTGGGAGAGCAGATTGGTGTTTCAGTTCAGACGGTATCACGTTGGGAGTGTGACGGCGGAATGCCTGACATATCGCAGATAGTACCGCTTGCTAAAGTTCTCGGAACAACTACTGATCTTCTTCTTGGTATGGATGTATCTGAAGACGAAATGGTAGAGAATGCTTTTTCAGAAGTTAGAACAATATGGAATAATGCAAAAATCAATGATGCAGTTGTCGGTACACGCGGTTGTGATTACAAAAAAGCCGTATATGAAAAGCTTAAAGAATATGTTCGTAAATATCCGACTAATCTACGTCTGCTGGAGGCTTGCACAAACTACGGAGTTCAGCATTTGAAGAATATTGTAATTAATCACTTTTTTGATGTAAATGAAAAAGAAGTTCACTATATGTATGTGGAGCTGGAGCGTATGATAAATACCAGACTTAGCTTTGTGAGTGAACTTGCCGAGAAAGCATCTTGCAGACATTTACTCGCATCTCTTTACAGCATAATGGGAAACAAGGAGCTTGCATTTAAAGAAGCAGAGAAGCTTACTCGTGATTACAAGTACTACACACAAATAAGGATAGCTATGAACACCGGAGACCAAGAAGAAAGATTGCGCGCTGCGAAAAGATTGTTTTATTATAATGCACGTGAGTTTTTGTACGGCTTCGATCACCTTAGCGGTGCTTATGCAGCGATGGGAGAATCGGAACGGGAAAACGCTATTGCTATTTTTAATAAATTTTCTGAAGCAGCAGATTTTCTTGAAGATTGCATTGATGCGGAACATATTTACTATTTCAAAATTTGGATCAACAAATGCATTGCTATTCAGTATATAAGAGCGGGATCATATGATAGAGCGCTTTGTTATATTGAAAAAATGACAGATTGCTGTGAAATATTGTGGAATATATGTGTAAATGAAAGCGATGACAAAGATAATATAGCTCTATATATAGAAAGCGAAGCTGAGGAAAAGAGCATGCGTTTTTCAGCCAGAACCAAGGATGAATTGAAGAAGTATTTTGAATGCCAGCTTATTGAAAGTTGGGGCGAGCTTGGAGACAAAGAGAATAACCCCATAGTTACAAGTGAAAGATATAAGCGTTGTTTTGAAAGAATCGGAAATTTCAAGGCGTAATTAAGACGAAAAAAGTGCGGCATATAAAGCTTGCTATCCTTATCGGAGAATTTGTAGCCAAACTTGTTTTCTGTTAAGAACCGGCATCGCATTGATAAGTACAAATGCAGTTGGCCAGTAGCCCAAGCCCACTAACAACAGAAAAGAGAAGATTAGTTTGGATAACGAATCTTCTCTTTCTTTTTGTCTGTTAAGTGATATGCTGACTAAAGTCAGCGTTATATTTTTGCGTTTGCGAAAGTGATATTAAGTCCTTTGGAATTAGTGATATTATATTCGCCATAAAACTTGGGAAGCAATAACACTCGCCGTAGGCGAATAGAGTTGTGTGATACTCAAAGCGGAGTATCACGCTAAGATGTCGCACATGTATAATCAGCTTTTGTAGTAATAATGATAGTCGCAATAGTTGCGCTCGATCTCGCTCTGAAGAACGTCTCCGCGCTTATATGACTTTTCGATAATTTTAAGCAGATTACCGTCCATATCGTAAAGATATTCGTATTTGCTTGAGGTGCCGTTGTCGCCGGTGGCTACAGTACGGTTGCCGTATTCATCATATTCAAATGTTGTTGTGCTAACGGTCATTTCGTTTTTTGTATATGTGCACTTTATTGCAAGCCCATCATCGTTGTATTCGTAATACTCTACAGTGCTGCTTTCCTTTCCGTCGACCACGGAAGTTTTTCTTTTTTCTGTATTGTAACCCTTGTCATTGTAGATATATTCGTATACAACCTTTTCGCCGGATTCGTAGCTGACAGTTTCGCGTATGAGCTGTCCCGCATTATTATATCCGTAGGATGAGCTGCTGTTATTTCCTTCTTCCGATATCTCGGAGGATATTATCAAACCGTTGTCGTCATACAAATTTACACGTGTGGAGAGAATATTGCCGTCTCTGTCAGTCACTGTGCTTTTCAGAATGCTACCGTTCTTTTCGTACTGATAGTCTACTCTGTTGTAGACCTCGTCCTTACCTCTTTCCTTTATAATCTCCTCCGTATATGTGGGTAGACAACTGAATCTGTTGACATATTCCTCTGAATCCTTGAAGCCGTCCAGCTTATCAAAGGCTGTTCTTGCTACGTCGTAGTCTCCTGATTCAAGAATTGCAATTGCATTATTGTATTCTGAAAGAGTGTGCAGATAGGGAGTTGCATTTATACAAAGAAATATTGCTCCTGCCACAAGGACAAGTCCCAGAAAAACGCCCACGATTATTTTAACCGCAACGCCTTTTTCGCCGGAGTGGTTTTCTTCTTCCTCACAGTACCCGTCATCATCGCCTGCGTATGCCTGCTCTGCGGCTTCGGCATATTGCTCAAGCTCTGATCTCAGATCATCATCACAAAGCTCTGTAAGCCTTATATAGCTGTCGCTGTTCTTAAATGTATACCCTGCTTCCGCCATCTTCTCACGCTCGTTTACATTTAATTCAGCCATGAGCCGATAAAGATAAGCTGTTACATTTTCGCTGTCCATATCGAGAACTACCTGGCAGTAAGCCTCTGCCTGATACCACTGCTCCTCCTTTAAGAGAAGCTCTGCTCTGCTTAAAAGAGATTGTATGGGTTCCTGCGGATCAAATTCAAATTTATCCATATCAATCGGATCCTCCCGTTCAGTTTTTTCGACAACACTATTATATCATTTTGGTGTAAGGGCTGTCAACAATCAGAGATCTACAATAAAAAATATAGTTAACAAAAAGACAGTTTATTAATTATCATGAATATGATATAATGCAAATATTATGTATTGGAGGACAGTTATTTGAAGAAAAAAGCAGTATTACAGAAGCTTAAAAACTCAGGATCCAAAATTTTTTGATGCTTACATTGGCAGGTATTATCAACGCAACAGGCGTTGTGTGCTTTCTGACCCCGGTTAATCTTTACGACAGTGGTATTTCAGGTACATCTGTACTATTGTCTCAGGTAACGCCCCAGTGGATGACATTGTCTGTGTTTTTGCTTATTCTTAACATACCTCTGTTTTTATACGGGCTTAAAAAACAGGGGATAGTTTTTACTATATATTCAATCTATGCTGTTGCAATATATTCTACAGTTGCATGGCTAATTTCAGATGTTTTACCCATTGATGTCAATTTTGCATCTCCCTTGGCGGGTACAGATCTTCTTCTCTGTGCGCTTTTCGGAGGTCTTATCTCAGGCATGGGAAGCGGTCTTGTTATTAGAAACGGCGGTGCAATCGACGGTATTGAGGTCATGGCGGTCATCTTTGCTAAACGAATAGGTATCTCCGTCGGCACCTTTGTAATGGCATATAATATCGTGCTCTACATAGCTGCAGGACTTATTATTCAGAGCTGGATACTGCCCCTTTATTCTATTGTTGCGTATGCAGCGGCGCTGAAGACTGTAGACTTTATCGTAGACGGTCTTGACCGTGCAAAATGCGCAATGATCATCACCACCAAGCCGGATGAAATATGCGCGGAGCTTATGGATACCTTTGAAACAGGAGCTACAAAGATAGACGTTATCGGCGGATATTCCAACAAGCCCAAGACCATGGTATATTTTATCGTTAACCGATTCCAGGTGGTAAAGCTGAAGGAGATAGTTCACGATATCGATGGCAATGCATATATTACCATCAGCGAGATAGCTGACGTATTTGCAGCAAATCAGGATAAATAACATTATGAGAGGAGTTTTAGGATTATTTCTCCCTCAAACCTTTTCGGAAAAAGGTCTGCAGGATCACACGATCCGGCAGACCTTTCTTTTGATTATTAGATTCCCCGGGGGGAGGACAAGTGCTTAATGTATCAATTATCTCTTGCCGAAAGCCTCTTCAAGATATGGCTTAAGTGTGTCAGCCATAACTCTGTAGCCAACACCGTTGGGATGAACACCGTCACGGGATGTTTCGGGGATCATCTTGCCCTCGTCATTAACGAAGGGAGTCCACATGTCGATATATTTACCGCCATGCTTTTCGATGAGCTTCTGATACTCAAGGTTGAGGCGCTGAAGAACTTTATTTCTTTCTTCAATTGTAGGCATACCGTCACCCATGGGCATGCAGGAGCAGATCCACATTTCGATACCTGCTGCCTTTGCCTGTGCAAACATGGATTCGAATGCGTCAACAACAGTCTTAACTACTTCTTCAACAGCCTCAGCCTTGAAGCAGCCGTTTTCGTCCTTCTGATCCTCAAGCACCCATGTGTTGTTAACACCAACGAGAATGATACAAGCCTTGGGGTTGAGCTGAACAACGTCAGCCTCGAAGCGGAATGCAATAAACTGAGCCTCGTCGCCGCCGATGCCGCGGTTCAGGATAACGCCGTAGTCGTTGTAATAGATATTATGATCAAAAAACTCTGTGATGGAGTCGCCGATAAGAACTGCATTTACCTCTGTGTCGGAGCAGATGATAGTATCGTTCTTGATGTCGAATGTGCATCTGAAAGCGTCGCAGGCAACTTCCTTTTCTGCGCAGTAGTTGCCGGGAGCAATAAGATTTTTACTTAAAGCCATAATACACCTCATAATAATTTAGTAACTTAATATTAGCACAAGTGTGTGCTTTTTTCAATACGCTATAGACTTTTTTTATCCTTAATGGTAAAATTAATATAGTAAAGCTGAAGGGAGGTTATCCGTATGAAAATAGCTGTGGATATGGAAAAGTGCGACATTATCGTCGATGCTTCTGAGCTTTCTTATTTTTCCAGAACAAAACGCGGTGCGGTACAGGCTTGTATGGATTTTATCCCCATTTCAGCTTCTCCGTCTCATGTGCTTACAAGAAATATTTCGCTAAGATGTACATATAACGGGGAGCTTGACTATATTGTAACAGGTAAGGTTGACAATGTTTATATAGAAAACGGTGTTCACATAATGGAGATGGTGAGAATAGTGCGCCGTATAAGTGAGCGCACATCCCCCTTTGGGGATCTCCGGTTTCTCTGTCAGTGTATTCTTTGCTCGTATATGATGATGAAGGAGAAGGGACTTTACGATCTTACCCTGAGGCTTCTTGTTGCAAGTGAGGATGGGGAAAAGGTAAGAGGCTTTGAATGTCCTCTGTCCGTAAGATTTGCCGAAAGCATATGGAATGCAGTTTGCTCAAGGGCAGTGCCCTTTATTGCCATCGAAGCCCAGCGAGAGCTGGACGGTAAGCCGAAGCTAAGCAAAATGGCTTTTCCTTATCATGATATAAGAAGCGGTCAGCGGGATTTTATAAATGACGCATATTATGCCGCAAGGACAGGCGGCAGACTTATTGTATCTGCTCCAACCGGTATCGGTAAAACTGTTTCTGCACTATATCCTGCTCTTCGTGCTTTGGGAAAGGGGCATATCGATAAAATATTTTATTTGACGGCAAAGACCGTCACAGGTAATGCTGCAGCAGATGCAGTTAAACGTATGGCAGAGCAGGTGCAGAGCCTGAGATGTATTTTCGTAACCGCAAAAGACCGCCTTTGTCCCGTAGAGCAAAGAAGTGACGGTGCTTGTGCTATGTCCTGCTCTCTTTGCGGAGAGGTTGAACGTATACCCTTTGAGGTGCGCCGCGACAGTGCAATGCTTGAGCTTTTGCAAGGGAATAATGTTATAAATAATGCTATGATCGAGAATACTGCAAAAAAATACAGCATTTGTCCATATGAGCTTTCTCTTGATCTGAGTGAATATTGTGAAGTTGTTATCTGTGACTACAATTATGTATTTGATAAAAAGGTACGCTTCAGAAGGTATTTTGAAGAGGACACAGGGCAGAAATATATGCTTTTGGTGGATGAGGCGCATAATCTTCCTGACCGCGCAAGGGAGATGTATAGTGCATCCATTGACTCAAATGCTTTTCTGCGTTTGCACAAAACGGAAAATGTGCTTATAAAAGAGTCAAGGCCTTTCATGGCGGCACTGACCGAGGTCATCAGACAGATGCGGGAAGTAGTCAAAAAGTGCTCCGAGGAAGAGACACTTGTGGGAGATAAACGCTACGGATATCTTCTTTCAAGAGAATTGCCTGAAAAGCTGGGGCTTGCTCTTGTTCAGCTTTGCCATGTGACCAGAGCGCTTGTCAAGGAGATGCCCGAGATCGCCGAAGAAGTGGACAGCGTATATTCAATGGCAAGAGAATATTGCAATGCGGCGAATTACGCAAGTGCCAAATTTGTTTTTTTTGCAGAATCTGTGGATGGGCACCTAAAGGCAAGCATACGCTGTCTTGACCCCTCCGAGATACTTGATTCTATGATGCAAAGCGCAAAGGCTTCAGTGCTTTTCTCAGCAACACTCACACCACTCGAGTATTTTGCTGACATTCTCGGATGCAAAAATGCTCCGCTTCTTGAACTTGAGTCCCCGTATGATCCCGACAGGCTTTGCGTTGTAGGCGTGAATACTGTCAGCACAAGGTATACTGTGAGGGATGAATATGTAGATGAGATCGCCGAAATGATATTCTCTGTGGTGGAAGCAAGAGAGGGAAATTACATAGTATATTTCCCGTCTTACGAGTACATGAAAAAAGTGTATAAGTCATTTGCCGAAAATGCCTTTGATTGCAAATGTATCATACAAAAGCAGGGAATGACCATAAGCGACAGAAATAAGTTTCTTGAAAAATTCAAAGCGAGAAAAGGCGGAACTCTTGTCGGCTTCTGCGTGCTTGGAGGCGCTTTTGCGGAGGGAGTGGATCTGCAGGGAGATAAGCTGATAGGTACTATCATCGTAGGTACAGGATTGCCTAAGTTGTCAGCGGAGCAGAATATCCTTCAGAATTATTTCGAAGAAACGCGGGAAAACGGCTACGATTATGCTTACACATATCCTGCAATGATAAAGGTCCAACAGGCTGCCGGCAGAGTTATACGAAGTGAGAAGGACAGGGGAGTAGTGGTGCTTCTTGACGATAGGTATGCTGAACCTCCGATCCTTAGGCTTTTGCCGAAAAGCTGGAGGAGAATCAAGTTCGCCTCTGACCCCGAACAGCTCTCAGATATAGTGGCTCGATTTTGGGAAAGATCGGATGATTTTGAGCGTTGAACAGCACGAAAGCAAAATCACCAAAAAAAGCAGTGGTGTTATGTTCTAAATGTCCAAAAAAACGCCAATGCGGTATTATTTGCAAAAAATGCATTGATTTTATAACGAAATGTGGTAAAATTAACGTGTATAAAAATGTTCAGGAGGATAACCATGAAAAGACTTATTTCAGTATTACTCGTTGTACTGATGGTAGTTTCTTCAGTGATCTCTGCAAGCGCCCTTACAACTAACGGTGCGTATTCAGATATCGTAGTTGAAGATACATTCACAGTAGGCGATGTAAACGAAGATGGCTTTGTTGACATGAAGGACTCCCTCGCCCTCAGACAGTATTGTGCAGGCGTAGGCGATGAGATCAGTGTTGGCGGCGCCGACCTTAACGCAGACGGTAAGGCAAATGCTAAGGACCTTCTTATCCTTAAGAGGGTAAATGCAGATCTTGATGATCTTTCCAACTACACAGATGATGCGGCTGTTGATAAGCTTATGATAGCAGGCAACGATATTTCTACATATTCTATCGTTTATGCAGCAGACGCAAAGTATGTTGAGAACACATATTATGCTGCTGATACTCTCAGAAAGTATATCAATGTTGCGACAGGCACAAACCTTTCCATCACAACATCCGAGACAACAGATAACGTCATCAAGTTTGTAGACGTTACAACAGTTGAAGGTCTTGAGGACTATCTTGAGATCGAAAACTATATGTACGAGGTCGTTGGCGGTGACCTTCTCATCTACGGTACACGCAGAGGTAATATGTACGCTGTATACGAGATCCTTGAAGAGTATCTTGGATACAGATTCTACAGTGACCTGTACACATACCAGTATACTGCAAGAACAGTAGATATTCCCGAGGATACTTCAGTAGACCACGATTCTTACCTTAAGTTCCGTATTTGTAAGCAGGCGTTCTGGCGTAACGATGAGGCTCACTACTTCCCTCGCCGCCTTAACGGTTCTCAGCACGGTCCCAACGGTGAAGCATTCGGTACACTTACAGGACCTCACTTCATCAACGCTCACTCCTTCGGTTACTACTGGAAGATGGCGACAGGTGTTGTAGATGTTAAATTTAACGGAACAAACAACAATGCGTACGCGGCTAAGTATAATGCCGGTGTACAGCAGGATGAATACGATTGGAACCCCTGCTTTACAGGTGATTCCGACTACGCAACTCTGTTCAGAGGTCTGCTTGAGACAATGAGATATGTTCAGTCTCCCGGTTGGCACGAGTTCAGAGAGGAAACATCTGCAATGTCCTTCTCAATCTGTGATAACAGAACAGTATGTTCTTGCGTTGACTGTAAGTATATCATGCTCTCCGGTACTGATAAGGGCCGTGGCGAAAGACTTAACTGCGGCGAAGCAGGTCTTAACCTTTATATTGCTAACAGAGCTTGCAGAGACATTAAAGAATTCTACGGTGAATACGTAGACTATGACGGAGAGCTCTATTGGGAAGGCCGTCCTGCAGGTACGGACGAGACAGGCGAAGTGTATGAATACAACCTGTATTCCGAGGGCTACGGTGAGGCTATCAAGGACGTATATCCTAACATGGACCTCTATACTATCCTTTATGACCATACACTTCCTCACGAAAAGCTTCTCACAGACGAGAGATATGCATGTGTAGCTCCCGCTGAAAACCTTATTATCATGTTCTGCGGTAACCCCTGTAACAACCACTACATGGGCGAATACCAGTGCGGCGGTAATAAGAACATGCTTGGTCTTAACGGAGAAAAAGACGCAGAGGCATTTGCAGCATGGGGCGATGTAACTAAGGTGACAGGTTCAGAAATATGGTTCTGGTACTATCCTGTTAACTACAACACATACGTAACTGACTCACCTAACGTGTTCAATATCTGGTATGACTTCAAGTATGTAATTGAAGAGTGTAACGTATCCGGTATCTACTACGAGGGTGCAAGTAAGGGTTATATCTTTGAAAATCTTAAGTCTCACCTTGCTGCTCAGTTCATGTGGAGCATGGTTGAAAACGAAGACGGTTCTATCTCTTACATGAGCTTTGATGAGTTTGTTGATTGCCTTCAGGAATATCTCCAGCTCCACTACGGCGCAGGCTGGGAGTATGTATACGAGTATATTTGTATGCAGGATGAGGCAAGTAATGTTAACGACTTTATTAAGGCTGACGAAAAGGGCAACCCCGTTTATGATGAAAATGGTGAGCCTGTAAGACTGGTTGCTTGCTATATCAATAACCTTGACTATATGGGCGATATGTTCGACTATGAGTACATGGTTGAAAACTACGAGTATATGAGAGAACTTATCCTTAAGGGTATGGCTCTTGTTCCCGCAGAAGATAAGCAGATGTATCAGAGATACGAGTTCCTTCTCATGAACATTGAAATGGTAGGCCTTTCTGCAGTACGTAAGTCTTGGTATCTTGACGAGAATGCTGATCCTGAAAAGAAGGCAGCATACATGGAGAGATACGATTGGCTCTTCAAGTTCCTCAGAGATGAGAGAATGAATTACGGTGACGGTCTCAACGGTGAAGAGTGGAACGGTAACAACGGAAACGATGAATTCAAGCGTATCGTTGTTAATTCCAACAAGCCTCTCGACTGGATGGATCAGGTTCCTCAGGAGAACTACTACGAGTTCTCTCCCTACGGCCTTATCACAGGTGACTGGGTAACAGAAACTGAAAAGGACCTTAACGGTAACGGCCATACTGGCGATACATTCTTCGAAGCAGGCGGCGAGACCTGGAGAAAGCTCAGCGAAGGCTGGGAGTGGACAGGTAGCGTTCCTAACTGGGGCTACTTCGGTTAATATTTGAATAACGAAAAGCAGGTTCTTCGGAACCTGCTTTTTTAACTGTCAAAAAGGAGCTCTCAATGCGCGAGAGCTCCCTCATAAAAACGGTTATTTTTCAACGTAGTATGTAGCTTCCATATCTGCTGTGGAGAGGGCGAATGCGAGAGGGAACATTTGGAATGCAGCGCCCACATCTCTGTCCTCACTGTTGCCTGCAAAGCCCATGTGATACCTGATGGCAAATGCTTCTTCGCGAGTAAGCCTCATGAATCCGCCTATGACATATACTGATTTCTCGCCGTGACCGTAGGGTAGCTTGTCATCTATCTCGTAGTAGGGCACCTTCTGCCATACACCGTTCTCGTCCTTGACATTCCTTGTGGATTCCTTGTAGAAATTCACTTTGCAAATGTCGTGAAGAAGCGCAACTATGGCGACGGATTCCTCGGATGGTGCGCATCCGTATTCGTCGCGTACCCTTTGCCTGCTGAGATAATCACACAGACAGTCATAAACATTCAGACTGTGATTAACAAGCCCGCCGGGGCGGCTGTTGTGATACCTTGCGCTGGCGGGAGCGGTGAAAAAATCGCATTTGTCGCAAAGATAGTCAAGAAGCGCCTGAGAGCCCTCGCGAGTGATCTTTTCTCTGTATATGCTTAAAAATCTTTCTTTGTCGGTCATAAAAATCTCCTGAATAAGATGATCGGTTTAATAACATTATAGCTTTTTTTCGACCGAAATACAATAATATTTTTGGATGATTGATAAAAACATGTGCACAGTTAGGCATTTTTGATATTTCTAATGAAAAAATATTAAATTTTTCTAAAGATTTATTGGGAGAAAAATAGAGAAAAAGGTTGCGAAATCGCTATATCTATGCTAAACTATAAGATGGATTATATTAGTGTAACTGCGCCTATTTTCGGGAGCAGATGCAGAATGCTTATATAATAAATAATATAATAACATACATTTTAAGGAGATTTGGCTATGAAAAGAAAAATCACCATTATCGGAGCAGGTAGCGTAGGTTCTACTATTGCGTACACACTTTCTCAGCAGGATATTGCCAATGAGATCGTTATCATCGACATCAACAAGAAGAAGGCTGATGGCGAAGCAATGGATATCATGCAGGGTACCAGCTTCCGTGACCCTATCACAATCGTGTCTGGTGACTATGCAGATGCAGCAGGCTCCAATATTGTAATTCTTACATCCGGCGTTGCACGTAAGCCCGGTCAGACAAGACTTGAACTGACACAGATCAACGTAGATATCGTTAAGGATATCACTCCCAAGATCGTAGCGGCAGCACCTGAGGCGCTTTACATCATTGTAAGCAACCCTGTTGATATCATTACATACGTATTCACAAAGATCTCCGGTATTCCCGAGAACCAGATCATTGGTTCCGGTACGATTCTTGATACAGCAAGACTTCGTCACGGACTTTCCGAGCACTTCAACCTTGCAATGAAAAACATTCACGGTTACGTATTCGGTGAGCACGGTGATACATCATTTATTCCCTGGTCCCGTTGTGCTATCTCCGGTGCTAAGATTCATGACTATATCGACCTTATGAAGGAGACACGTCCCGGTATCGAGAACCTTGACCGTGACGCTATGCTTCAGTTCGTTCAGAAGTCCGGAGGCGAGATCATCGCAAATAAGGGAGCTACATTCTACGCAGTTTCCGTTGCAGTATGCAGACTGTGTGCAATGCTTCTTTCCGCATATGATTCAATGGCAACAGTTTCCACAATGATGCACGGTGAGTACGGTCTTGAGGACGTATGTCTCAGTATCCTGACTCACATCGGACCTAACGGTGTTCAGGGCAGACTTCCCTGTAAGATCACAGAAGCTGAGCGTGCTCAGCTCCACGCAAGTGCTGCTAAGCTTAAGGAAACAATCGCTCAGATCAAACTCTAATTGAAAGGATACGATAGCTATGAAATACAGCTATTTTCCCGGATGTACGCTTAAGACAACAGGTAAGGAGCTTGACCGTACCGCACGTCTTGCGGCGCTCGCACTGGGATTTGAATTGGAAGAAATAGAAAATTGGCAGTGCTGTGGCGGTGTATACCCCCTTGGCAGTGACGAGATCGCAACAAAGCTTTCTTCCGTTCGTGCTCTTAACAGCGCGAAGGAAAAGGGCCAGGACCTCGTAACTCTCTGCTCTGCTTGCCATCACGTTATCAAGAGAGTTAACGACGACATGAAGAATGTCGACGATATCAGAACAAGAGCCAACAACTATATGAAGCTGGACGAGCCCTATGCTGGAGAGACAGAGGTTCTTCATTTCCTTGAAGTTCTTCGTGACAGAGTCGGCTTCGATACTCTGAAGGCTAAGGTTACAAATCCTCTTAAGGGCAGAAAGATCGGTGCATACTACGGATGCCTCCTTCTCCGTCCCGGTAAGATCATGGCATTTGATAACCCTGAGAACCCCACAATTATCGAGGACTTTATCCGCGCATTGGGTGCTGAGCCTGTTGTATATCCCTACCGCAACGAATGCTGCGGCGGATATATTTCTCTTAACGAGAAGGATATGGCAAAGAGCATGTGCAGAAGAATAAAGGACTCTGCAGAGGGATTTGGAGCAGAAATGCTCATCACAGCTTGTCCTCTCTGCGAGTATAACCTCAATAAGGCAGAGGGCGGAATTCCCGTTCGCTATTTCACAGAGCTTCTTTGCGAGGCTCTCGGTATAACAGAGGAGGGCATGGCACTGTGAGTTTCGATAAAACAAAAAAGCAGGCCGAAATGATCCGCGAGATCAGCGGCGTTAACCCCTATAAGTGTATGAAGTGCGGTAAGTGCTCCGCTTCCTGCCCTTCCTTCAATGAAATGGATATCAAGCCCCATCAGTTCGTTTCCTATGTGCTTAACGACGATATCGAGGCGCTTGCTAATTCCAAATCTCTCTGGAAGTGCCTCTCTTGCTTTGCTTGTATCGAGAGATGCCCCAGAGATGTTAAGCCCGGTAAGCTCATCGATGCCGCAAGACAGCTTGTGGTAAGAGAGAGAGACGGGGACTACCTTAGCGCAGACCAGATTCCCGAGAAGCTTGATCCCGAGCTTCCCCAGCAGTTGCTTGTCAGCGCATTCAGAAGATACAGGAGGTAAGCAAAGGTGCAAAGAATCGGCGTATTCGTTTGCCACTGCGGCAGTAACATTGCGGCAACGGTAGACGTTAAAAAGGTTGTAGAAATCGTAAAAAATGAACCCGGCGTAGTTCACGCTGAGGATTACCAGTATATGTGCTCCGAGGCAGGACAGGCACTTATTGCAAAGGCGATCGCTGAGAAGAATCTCACAGGTATCGTAGTTTGCTCCTGTTCTCCCCGTATGCACGAGGCTACCTTCAGAAAGGCAGCCGAAAGAGCAGGTCTCAATCCTTATATGGTTGAGATCGCTAATATCCGTGAGCATTGCTCCTGGATACATAAAAACATCGAGGAGGCAACCGAGAAGGCTGTTATCCTCGCAAGAGCAGCTATCGCTAAGGTTAACCTCAATGCTCCTCTTAAGGCGGGCGAAAGCCGCGTAACAAAGAGAGCGCTCGTTATCGGCGGCGGTATCGCAGGTATCCAGACGGCTCTTGATATTGCAGACGCAGGCTATGAGGTTGATATCGTTGAGAAAACTCCCTCTATCGGCGGCAGAATGTCTCAGCTTGATAAGACATTCCCCACACTTGACTGTTCTGCATGTATCCTTACACCTAAAATGGTTGAGGCTGCAGCTCATGAAAAGATCACCATCTATACATATAGCGAGGTTGAAAAGGTTAGCGGCTTCGTTGGCGACTTCACAGTTGATATCCGTAAAAAGGCAAGAAGCGTTGATATGGATAAGTGTACAGGCTGTGGCGTTTGCCAGGAAAAGTGCCCCTCCAAGAAAACTCCCAGTGAGTTCAACCGCGGCCTTGGTAACAGAAGCGCTATCTATACTCCCTTCGCTCAGGCGATCCCTAATGTTCCTGTAATCGACCGTGACGCTTGTCTTAAATTTAAAACAGGTAAGTGCGGTGTTTGTGCAAAGGTTTGCCAGGCAGGCGCTATTGACTACGAGCAGAAGGACGAGATCGTAACAGAGAAGTACGGTGCTATCGTAGTAGCAACAGGATTTGATACCATCAAGCTTGATAACTACGATGAGTATGCTTATAACCAGAGCAAGGACGTTATCACAAGCCTTGAGCTCGAAAGAGTTATGAACGCAGCAGGCCCCACAAAGGGTCACCTTGAAAGACTTTCCGACGGTAAGCATCCCAAGGAGATCGTGTTCATCCAGTGCGTAGGAAGCCGTTGCTCCGACGACAGAGGTAAGCCCTACTGCTCCAAGATCTGCTGTATGTACACAGCTAAGCACGCAATGCTTATCCGCGATAAGTATCCCGACGTTAACGTAACTGTATTCTATATCGACGTGCGTACTCCCGGTAAGAACTTCGACGAGTTCTACCGCCGCGCAGTTGAAGACTACGGTGTAAACTATATTAAGGGTCAGGTTGGTAAGGTAGCTCCCCAGCCCGACGGAAGCCTTCTTGTTCAGGGTGTAGACCTGCTTGATAATAAGCAGATCCTTAAGAAGGCAGATATGGTAGTACTTGCAACAGCGATCGAGCCCGATCCTTCCGTAAGAAAGATCGCAACAATGCTCACAGCAAGTATCGATACCAACAACTTCCTTACAGAGTCTCATGCAAAGCTCCGTCCTGTAGAGTCACCTACAGCAGGTGTGTTCCTCTCCGGTGTATGCCAGGGACCTAAGGATATTCCCGAAACAGTTGCTCAGGCAGGCGCAGCAGCAGTTAAGGCTATCGGCCTTCTCGCTAAGGATAAGCTGCTTACTAACCCCTGCACAGCGAAGCCCGATGAGCTTCTCTGTAACGGATGCTCTGCTTGTGCTAACGTATGCCCCTACGGTGCTATCACATATGAGGTCAAGCTCATTAACGATCACGGTATCCGTGAGGAGCGTAGAGTTGCTCAGGTCAATAACGCACTTTGTCAGGGATGCGGTGCATGTACAGTAACATGTCCCTCCGGTGCTATGGACCTTCAGGGCTTCTCTAACAGACAGATCATTGCGGAGGTAGATGCAATATGCCGATGAATGAAGAATTCAAGCCTAAAATAGTGGCTTTCTGCTGCAACTGGTGCAGCTACGCAGGCGCAGACCTTGCGGGAAGCAGCCGTCTTGCTTACCCTGCGGACGTAAAGATCATCAGAGTTCCCTGTTCCTGCAGAGTAAATCCTATGTTCATCCTCAGAGCATTTGAAAAGGGCGCCGACGGCGTTATCATCTGCGGATGCCATCCCGGTGACTGCCATTACAGTACAGGTAACTACTACGCAAGAAGAAGAATGGCAATGCTGTTCTCCATGCTTGAGTATATCGGTATTGAAAACGGACGTACAAGAGTTGAGTGGGTATCCGCGGCTGAAGGCGTTAAGTTCTCTACAACAATGAACGACTTCGTAGCAAAGATCAAGTCTCTCGGCGAAAACGTCAGATTGGGGGATATAAGATGCAAGAACTGATCAACCGTGCAAAGGAGCTCCTTGCTGACGGCACAGTAGCTCGCGTTCTCGGCTGGAAGAAAGGCGATATGTCCTATAACCCCGAGGTTGCATATTTCAATAACGCAGAGGAGCTTGAAGGATTCGTTTATAACGGATTCTGCGCAGCTAACCTCTCTAAATATCTCATCGAGGCTTCCAAGCTTGAAGGCAAGACACTTGTTTTCCTGAAGCCCTGCGATTCCTACAGCTTCAATCAGCTTCTTAAGGAGCACAGAATCGACCGCGATAAGACATACGTTATCGGCGTTGGCTGTAAGGGTAAGATCACAGTTGAAAAGATCAGAGACCTTGGTATTAAGGGTATCGAGTCTGTAGAGATCGATGAAAACTGTGAAAATATTACAGTTAAGACACTTTACGGTGATAAGACCGTTGCATACGCAGACGCAATGCTTGAGCGTTGCCACGTATGTAAGGGTAAGGAGCACGTTGTTTCCGATGAGGTTATCGGTGAAAGCCGCGATACAGTTGATGCTGAGCGCTTTGCCGAGGTTGAAAGAATCGAAGCAATGAGCCCCGCTGAGAAGTTTGCTTTCTTCAAGGCAGAGCTTTCCAAGTGTATCAGATGTAACGCTTGCCGTAACGTTTGTCCCGCTTGCTCCTGCCGTAAGTGCGTTTTCGACTCCACAAAGTTCGACTCCGCTCAGAAGGCTAATGTTGACTCCTTCGAGGAGAAGATGTTCCATATCATCCGCGCATTCCACGTTGCAGGCCGTTGCACAGACTGCGGCGAGTGCAGCAGAGTATGTCCTCAGGGAATCCCGCTCCACCTGTTCAACCGTAAGTTCATTAAGGACATCAATAAGTTCTACGGTGAATTTAAGGCAGGCGAGGATGCTGAAACAAAGGGCCCCCTCACAAACTTCACATTTGATGACGTTGAGCCCTGTGACGCTGTGAAAGGAGGCAACTGATAATGCTTAAGATCGCTAAGGTTGACCTTTCCAAGCTGTATGCAGCTATAGCAGAGACAGCTGACCTCTTTGTTCCTGCAAAGACTGCAGGCCAGACAAACTATACACTCTGGAGCGATGAGACAGTCGTTGATATGGACACTCTCAAGACAGTTAAGTCCCCTAAAGACGTGTTCTTCCCCCAGAGCGAAAACCTCTACACAGTTAATAAGGTAGATAAGAAATATAAGATCACTCCCGAGGAGCTTTGCAACCGTGATTTCGTAGTTTTCGGTATGAAGGCTTGCGATATCCAGGGCGTTAAGGTGCTCGATAAGGTGTTCCTT
The DNA here is from genome assembly GCA_017482495.1 of Clostridia bacterium. Classification (GTDB taxonomy): domain Bacteria; phylum Bacillota; class Clostridia; order Oscillospirales; family CAG-272; genus Avispirillum. Next base: position 18,584 of record JAFUMU010000036.1, read on the forward strand.
TCCAATCCCGTAGACTCCTTCTATAAAGCAAGACGTGACCACGGTACTATCGTTGCACTTGCATGCGGCGAGCCCGAGGAATCCTGCTTCTGTAAGGTATTCGGTATCGACTGTGCCGAGCCTGATGCAGACGTAGCTTGTTGGTTCGTTGGCGAAGACCTCTGCTGGAAGGCTCTCACAGAAAAGGGTGAAGCTCTCACAGCTAAGGTAGCTGAGCTTCTTTCTGAGGGAGATGAGAGCGCAGTTGAAGCTAAGAAGGCTGAGATCCGCGCTATCGTAGAAAAGCTTCCTTATTCCAACCTCTCTCTCGAGGGCTGGCACGGTGACGCTACTAAGGAAAAGTTTGATTCTCCCGTTTGGGACGAGCTTTATAAGCCCTGTCTTGCTTGCGGTACATGTACATTCGTGTGCCCCACATGTCAGTGCTACGATATCAAGGACTACGATACAGGTCACGGCGTTCAGCGTTACCGCTGCTGGGACTCCTGCATGTATTCCGACTTTACAATGATGGCACACGGAAATAACAGAACAAGCCAGCTCCAGCGCTTCCGCCAGAGATTTATGCATAAGCTTGTTTATTTCCCTGCAAATAACGACGGTATGTACTCCTGCGTGGGTTGCGGCCGTTGCGTGGACAAGTGTCCCGCTCACCTTAATATCGTTAAGGTAATTAAGGCATTCCAGAAAGAGGAGGCTGCAAAATAATGTGTGATTGCAATTGCCACGAGCATTATTATGAGGATACACTGATCCCCAAGGTTGGTATCATTACAGGTATCACTCAGGAAACTCCCGACGTTAAGACCTTCAAGGTAAATGCACCTGAGGGCGGTAAGCTCTTCGAGCATATGCCCGGTCAGTGTGCGATGGTATGTATCCCCGGCGTAAGCGAGGCTATGTTTTCCATCACATCCTCTCCTACAAATAAGGAGTTTCAGGAATTCAGTATCAAGAAGTGCGGAACTCTCACAGACCAGCTTCATTCACTTGAGGTAGGCGATGAGATCACAGTTCGCGGACCTTACGGTAATAACTTCCCCGTAGATACAGAGCTTAAGGGCAAGAACCTTCTCTTTATCGCCGGCGGTATCGGTCTTGCACCTCTTCGTTCAGTTATCAATTACGTTCTTGATAACAGAGAAGACTACGGCACAGTAGATATTCTTTACGGCTCCCGTTCCATGGACGACCTTGTAAAGCTTGAGGAGATCAAAAACGTTTGGATGAACGCTCCCGACGTTAACGTTCACCTCACTATCGACCGTGAGCAGGAGGGCTGGGACGGCCACGTTGGTTTCGTTCCTGCATATCTTAAGGAGCTTGAGTTTGATACAAACAAAACAGTACTCCTTTGCGGACCTCCAATCATGATCAAATTCGTTCTTCAGGGACTCCTTGAGCTGGGCTTCTCCAAAGAACAGGTTTACACAACATTCGAGCTTCGTATGAAGTGCGGCGTAGGTAAATGCGGTCGTTGCAATATCGGCTCCAAGTACGTATGCAAGGACGGTCCCGTTTTCCGCTTCGACGAAGTAGATGAACTGCCTAACGAATATTAATTGAAAGGATCTTACCAACAATGGAAAATATGGTTAATATATATCTCTACGGTAAGAAGTATACAGTTCACGCAGAGCTTACAATCATGACTGCAATGGAATACGCAGGCTATACTCTTAAGAGAGGCTGCGGCTGCCGTCACGGTTTCTGCGGCGCTTGCGCTACTATCTACCGTATCAAGGGCTCCA
>JAFUMU010000037.1 GCA_017482495.1 Clostridia bacterium
CTCAGCACAAACAAGACACAGAAGCAGAAGAGACATCTTCGTTCTGCTGCATACGTAAGCCCTGCATTTGAGGCAAACGTAAAGAGACTTATCATGAAATAAGTCGAAAGACGCAACTTTGAATTTATCTATTAGAAAGGGAATATAAAGATGGCAAGAGTTAAGGGCGCTATGATGACGCGCAAGAGAAGAAATAAGGTATTAAAGGCAGCTAAGGGTTACTGGGGATCCAAGTCCAAGCACTTCAAGATGGCTAAGCAGGCCGTTATGAAGAGCGGTAACTATGCATATATCGGCAGAAAGCAGAAGAAGAGAGAGTTCAGACAGCTCTGGATCGCTCGTATTTCTGCAGCAGCTAAGATGAACGGCATGAACTACTCCACATTCATGAACGGTCTTAAGAAGGCTGGTATCACACTCAACAGAAAGATGCTCTCCGAGATCGCTATCGCTGATAAGGAAGCGTTTACAGCTCTTGTTGAGAAGGCAAAGGCAGCTCTCTAATTAAGAAAAATAGGAACCCACACGCACACGCGTGCGGGTTCTTTTACATTAATTCAAAGCGGAGGATACCGTGAATAAAACATATATTTCCTCAAGAACCAATGAAACTATAGTATCTTTTTCCAAGCTGAAGGATAAAAAGGAAAGAGAAATAAAAGGACTTTATCTTTGCGAGGGCTTTAAGCTTTGCAGTGAAGCTGTTGGAATCACAGACATAAAATATGTCCTTTTACGTGAGAATAAGGCTGATAGCGAAAAATATATTAAGCTCTGCGAAAAAAGCGGGGCAGATGTTATTGTACTTTCCGAGGGAGCCTTTGATAAGATAACAACAGATAAGGCATCCGACGGAATTATTTTTGTTATTAAAAAAGAAGACAGCGGCGAAATAAAAGCCGATGATATAAAAAATGAAAAGATATGCGCTCTTGATTCTGTGAGAGATCCCGGCAACGTTGGAACTATTCTCAGAAGTGCTGCTGCGTTTGGATTTGACAGAGTAATACTTTGGGACTGCGCAGACCTTTATAACCCTAAAACTGTCAGAGCGTCAATGGGTGCGCTTTTTAAGATAAAGACAAGTGTTGTATCCGATCCGCTGGGGTTCATAAAGCAGCTTCAAAGCTCAGGCAGAAGAGTTATTGCAACAGCGCTGTCTGATAACAGTATGACTCTCGGTAAAAGCAAGCTTATGAGAAGCGATTGTCCCGTGCTTGGAAATGAAGGACACGGCGTATCGCCTGAAATCATTGATGTTTGCGATGCTACAATGATAATTCCCATGAGTGATAAAACAGAAAGCCTTAATGCCGCAACAGCAGCAGCAGTTATACTCTGGGAGTACGGGAGAGAAGAGCTGTGAAGAAAAATGATATGGGAAAATATTGGATATGGCTATCCAATGCTTGCGGCAAAGGCAGTAAGGTGGCAGTAAATCTTGTCCGCCGATTTAATAACGCATACGGAGTATTCTCTGCAAGTGATGATGATCTGAGAGGATGCGAATTCCGCATAGATCCCAGGGTGATGGCGAGAATAACTTATAAGGATTGCTCTGAGGAAGAGGATATTGTAAGATGGTGCGATGAAAGCGGGGTGCGAATTCTGTGCCCCGACGATAGTGATTACCCCTCAGACCTGAAAAATCTGGTTGATGCTCCCATGGTGCTGTTTTGTGTTGGCAAGCTTCCTGATTGGGACGAGACTCTGATGTGTGCTATTGTTGGTACAAGAGCAATGTCTGAATACGGAAGCAAAATGGCATATGATTTCGGCTTTGGTATTGCCTCCGGCGGAGGATGTATAGTAAGCGGACTTGCCCTTGGCTGTGATTCACAAGCGATCCGCGGTGCTCTTGACGCAGGAGGAAAGACAGTAGCGATACTGGGATGCGGCATAGATGTGGTGTACCCTAAGGATAATATGGATCTTTATGAAAGGATAGTTAAAAATGGTGCTATAATAACGGAGTATTCTCCGGGTGTTTCTCCTGTAGGGAATCATTTTCCCGTAAGAAACAGGATAATAAGCGGCGTATCTCAGGCAGTTTGTGTAATAGAAGGCAGTATCAAAAGCGGATCACTTATAACTGCAAGACACGCATTTTATCAAAACAGAGATCTTTACGCTGTTCCCGGCAGAGTAGGAGAAAGCGGTTCTGAAGGTACAAACTTTCTTTTGAAAAACGGTGCAGTAGCTGTTACGGATCCTGTGGAGATCCTTGAAAAATTTCAGTTTAGTTATCCTCATACCATAGAAATTAAAAAGATTGAACAGCCTTGGGTCAAGCTGCTTGATGAGGAGGCAGAGGTGAAAATACTGCCTCGTAAGGAAAAGGTCAAGAAGAAAAAGAAGGCGTCAAAAGAGCCGATTTTTCCGGAAAAGCCATCTGTAAAGCCTACAGTTGATTTTGATTCCCTGGGAGATGAGGAGCTGAAGATATATAGGTCCATGACTCCCGATGTGCCTATGCTTGCTGAGGAGATCTGTAATGTCAGCGGTATTCCCGTTGCCTCAGTTATGGCCTCGCTTACGCTTCTTGAAATGACGGGTGTCGTGGAATCGGGTGCAGGCGGTTACTTTATGCGTCATGCAGATGATGAGGAGGTCGGAGAACCTGCCATTACCGAGTTTGACACCGGAATGTAAAAAATTTTAATTAGCTATTGCAAATGAGAGATCAAATGGTTATAATTGATAACCGAATGGTTTTATTATTAATGAAGGGAATTTATAATAGTAAATGACGAATCTTGTAATAGTAGAGTCGCCTGCAAAGGCAACGACAATAAAGGGATACCTTGGCTCAAGCTATAAGGTGATAGCATCTAAGGGTCACGTAAGGGATCTCCCTAAGTCAACTCTCGGAATAGATGTTGATAATAATTTCAGCGCTCATTATATAAATATCAGAGGAAAGGGAGACCTGATCAAGGAGCTTAAGAAGGAAGCAAAGAAGGCTGACAGAATTTTTCTTGCAACTGACCCTGACCGTGAAGGCGAAGCAATATCCTGGCACCTTGCAACAGCGTTGGGTATCCCTGTCGAGAAGGCAAAGCGTATAACATTTAATGAGATCACTAAGTCTGCTGTTAAGGAAGCGATAAAAAAGCCCAGAGAGATCGATATGGACCTTGTTAATGCTCAGCAGGCAAGACGTATCCTTGACAGACTTGTGGGTTATAAGCTCAGCCCCTTCCTTTGGAAAACTGTAAAGAGCGGTCTTTCAGCGGGTAGAGTCCAGTCTGTGGCAACAAGGATAATTGTTGAAAGAGAGAACGAGATCAGAGCCTTCGTTCCCAGAGAATATTGGACAGTAGATGCGGAGCTCCTTACCGAAAAGAGCAAAAAGATGACTGTCCGTTATTATGGAGACGCTGGATCGAATGTAAAGAAGGAACTTACATGTGCTTCCGACGCAGAAGCTGTGAGAAGCGCAGTAGAAGGTAAGTCCTTTAGGGTCACAGACGTGAAAAAGGGAACAAGAGTAAAGCATCCCGCACCTCCCTTTATAACCTCTACAATGCAGCAGGAAGCCTTCAGAAAGCTGAATTTCCAGTCTCAGAGAACTATGAGAGTGGCTCAGGAGCTTTACGAAGGTGTGCACCTGGGAAGCGACGGAGTTCAGGGTCTTATCACATATATGAGAACTGACTCTCTCCGTGTCAGTTCAGAGGCACAGGCTGCAGCAAAGGCATATATAACAGAAAAATATGGTGAACAGTATGCACCTGACAGCTTCAGAGTTTATAAATCAAAGGCTAATGCACAGGATGCTCACGAAGCGATCCGTCCTTCTTCAATGAAGCTTGATCCTCAGAAGGTAAAAAAGCATCTTTCAAATGACCAGTATAAGGTGTATAAGCTGATCTGGGACAGATTTATTGCAAGTCAGATGCAGGATGCAGAGCTTGATACAGTTTCAGCAGAGCTTGAAGCCGGCGGATGCAGCTTCAGAGCAAGCGGTTATACTGTTAAATTTAACGGATTTATGGCAGTGTATGAAGAGTCTACCGATGAAGTGGATGAGGAAAAGAATAAAAAGCTTCCCGCCATCTCCGAAGGCGATATTCTCACAAATATGAACGTGTCCTGCGATCAGCATTTCACGGAGCCTCCTGCAAGATATACTGAAGCATCTCTCACAAAATTCCTTGAGGAAAAAGGAATAGGAAGACCTTCTACCTATACACCTATTATTACTATAATTATCTCAAGAGGATATGTTTCAAGAGACGGAAAGGTGCTTGTGCCAACCCCTCTCGGAGAAGTGATAACAGATATTATGATAAAAAGCTTCCCCGATATTGTGGATTATAAATTTACAGCATCAATGGAGGATAGCCTCGACGCTATTGAAAGCGGAGATGCTGAGCTTGAAAAAACCCTTGAGGAATTTTACGGCAGCTTCAAGCGTGAGCTTGAGGCGGCAGAAGCAACCGTATCCAAGGAGGATATTACTGTTCCCGTTGAGGAAACAGATATAATCTGTGATAAATGCGGAAGCACAATGATCCTTAAAAACGGACGCTTCGGTAAATTTGCGGCTTGTCCCAATTATCCCGAATGTAAGAATACTAAGCCCCTCGTGAAGAAGGAGCTCCCCCTGCCTGTGCAGGATGACGGTGAAGCTCCTCTGAAATGTGATAAATGCGGTGCTGATATGGTGCTTCGCAGCGGACGTTACGGAGCATTCTATGCTTGCTCAAAATATCCCGAATGTAAGAATACTAAGCAGAAGGGAAAAGGACTTGGAGTCAACTGTCCCGACTGCGGAAGCGAGATAGTAACAAAATACGGCAAAAACAGAACTGTTTTCTATAGTTGCTCTAAGTATCCCGAATGCTCATTCTCATCATGGGATATGCCCACATCGGAAAAATGTCCCCGTTGCGGGAAAATGCTCTTCAAGAAGAAGGGTAAAGGCAACGTCATCTGCTGTAAGACAGAGGGTTGCGGATATAAAACAGAAAGTATACCTGAAACAAATGAAGAAAATTAATGTAATAGGCGCAGGTCTTGCAGGTTGCGAGGCAGCTTGGCAGGCAGCGGAGCGAGGCGTAAGTGTAACACTTTGGGAGATGAAGCCCAATAAAAAAAGCCCCGCGCATCATAGCGATACCTTTGCAGAGCTTGTGTGCTCAAATTCTCTCAGAAGTAATGATGTAACCAGCGGCGTAGGACTTCTTAAGGAAGAGCTGCGGCGCATGAGCTCGCTTATTATGGAAGCGGCTGACGCAACTCAGGTTGCTGCAGGCGGAGCTCTTGCAGTTGACAGAAAGCTCTTTTCTGAATATATAACAGATAAGATAGTCAATCACCCCAATATCACTGTTCACTATGAAGAGGTAACTGAAATACCGGAGGATGAAATTACGGTTATTGCAACAGGTCCTCTTACCTCAGACGCTATGGCAGAAAAGATATCCGAGCTTGTGGGCGGTAAGAAATTATCGTTTTTTGACGCGGCTGCACCTATCGTTGACTTTTCCACTATCGATATGGAAAAGGCTTTCTTTGCATCAAGATATGACAGGGGCACTCCTGATTATATCAACTGCCCCATGACGAGAGATGAATACATTGCGTTCTATAATGCGCTTGTCAGTGCAGAACAGGCGCAGCTTCATGACTTTGAAAAGGGAGAAAAGCTGAAGGTTTTTGAAGGATGTATGCCTGTGGAGATAATGGCGGCAAGAGGCGAGGATACGCTTCGTTTCGGACCTATGAAGCCTGTGGGTATCCACCGTCCCGGTACAGATGAAAGCTATTATGCTGTTGTACAGCTTCGCCGTGAAAACGAAAGCGGTACCATGTATAATTTGGTCGGATTCCAAACGCATCTTACTTTCCCCGAACAGCGAAGAGTTTTCAGAATGATCCCCGGACTTGAAAATGCGGATTTTCTCAGATACGGAGTAATGCATAGAAACACTTTTATCAATTCACCCGAGCTTCTGGCACGCGATTATTCTATGAGAGAAAACAGCAACCTTTTCTTTGCGGGACAGATGACAGGCGTAGAGGGATATATTGAATCAGCAGCATCGGGCTTTGTTTGCGGCGTTTCGGCAGCGTTAAAGGCTTGCGAAAAAGCTCCTTATATTTTTACTGACATAACTATGATAGGCGCAATGGCGCAGTACGTTAGCTGCGGAGGAGCTGCGGCATTCCAGCCTATGAATGCAAATTTCGGTATTATCAGAAACCCCGAAATGAAAATAAAGGGCGGCAAGAAGCCCAGATATGAATACTATGCTAAGCGAGCTCTTGACGAGATCGATGCAATAGTAAAGGAAAACAGAATTTGTATGGGAGGGACAGATGATGCAAAGTAATATACAGCTTCCACTTGACATCTCAGGGCTTGAAAATTGTCTTGGATACAGCTTTAAAAACAGAACGTTACTTAAGACAGCAATAACTCATTCCTCCTATGTGAATGAGGTAAAGACTAAGGGTGAAACTGTTGAATGTAACGAGCGCCTTGAGTTTCTCGGAGATTCTGTTCTGTCAATAATTGTCAGCAGATACCTTTTCTCCGAATATAAGGATATTCAGGAGGGAGACCTTACTAAGATAAGAGCAAGTGTAGTGTGTGAAAAGGCACTTGCTAAATATTCCAAGCAGATAGGTCTTGGGAATTATCTGCTTCTCGGTAAGGGAGAGGACCATAATAAAGGAAGAGAACGCCCCTCTATTATAGCAGACGCTTTTGAGGCGGTACTCGGCGCATTTTATATCGATACAGGCTTCGACAGTGAACCTATTGCAAGGTTTCTTATGCCCTTTGTAAAGGATGAGATCGAGTACATACGTAATTCCGCATCCTTTGTAGATTATAAAACAACACTTCAGCAGATAGTCCAACAGGCGAGCGGTGAGCGTCTTGAATATGTGCTTGTGGGCGAAAGAGGACCTGATCATAATAAAACATTTATGGTTGAAGCAAGACTTAATTCCAACGTAATAGGTAACGGAGAGGGAGCATCCAAAAGAGAAGCAGAGCAAATGGCTGCAAAAAAGGCTCTTGAGATATTCAAATGAATAAAGTAAAGCATATAAATATACCGTTATTTATACAGCATATGGGCTGCCCGAATCAGTGCGTTTTTTGCGATCAGCGCGCTATAACGGGAGCCCATTCCTTTTGCTTTGAAAGGGTAATCGATGATATTGAGGCTGTACTGACAACGGCAGAAGAAGCGGAATGTGAGATCGCGTTTTTCGGTGGGTCATTTACAGGGATAGACAGAGAACTGATGGTAAGATTGCTTGATATTGCTCAAGGCTATGTTGATAGCGGTAAGGTCGTTGGTATCAGAATGTCAACAAGACCTGACTATATCTCTGAAGAGATATGCGATATACTCAGCAATTACACGGTCACTCAAGTAGAGATCGGTATTCAGAGTATGGATGATGATGTCCTTGAAGCTTCAAGGCGTGGGCATACTGCAGA
>JAFUMU010000038.1 GCA_017482495.1 Clostridia bacterium
ACAAAAAAGATATTTTTGCTGTTTTTGCGTATGAATTCGAACCCTCACAGTTTTTAATGAAATCGTTCGCTTGCGCTCACGGTGAAATAATTCACTTCGTGAATTGTGAAATTTTCTGCTAAAGCAGAAAGTGAAATGAAATAAATCCACTCACGCCCGCAGGCATTTCACACGCCGTAGGCGTATTTCACGCACGAAGTGCATTTCACAAATCCCGCAAGGGATTTATTTCGTTGAAAAAGACCTTGTCTTTCGACAAGGTCTTTTTCTGGTGGGGGAAGATGGATTCGAACCATCGAAGTCACTGACAACAGATTTACAGTCTGCCCCCTTTGGCCGCTCGGGAATTCCCCCTGATATTAAGTTCAGCTCCCGATTACCGAGAGCTTGTGGAGCTGGTGGACGGACTCGAACCCCCGACCTGCTGATTACAAATCAGCTGCTCTACCAACTGAGCTACACCAGCGTTTTTATCACGCTCAGCTATTATAACAGACAAATCCGCGCTTGTCAACAGTTATTTTGAAATTTTTTATTTTTTTATTTATACGAATTTTTTTCTCCCCTTTTTACCTATCCGATTGACATTAATATATTATACACTTATAATTATATGTAGAAACAGAGGTGAACAGTTATGTACGATTTTAAGATATACGATGAGCCTTTCGCTTGCGGATACATAAATTCCGGTTCGGACAGCATCTATATTTCCACCGGAGCCGGCTATATCGAGGCTGCAAAAGCTGCCAAGATAAAATTTGACGGTGAAACCGGCTTCCCTTCATTTGATTTCGGCATGATGGCGTGCACGACCACCTTCGATTGCGGTCAGACTCCCGCTCTTTGGCTTCTTGACAAGAAAGCAAATGACTATCCTGAATTTGCAGATGACTACCGTTTTATCGCCGAAAAAATGAAGCCTCTTGACATGGGAGCTCATATGTGGTCGGAATTCTCAAGAAACGAGATAGACATAATACTGTCACACTCCGGCTGGGGCGGCACATGGGGCGGTCATGCTGTTCCCGATCTTATAGATTTTGCCCGCTTCGGTACTGACGGTATCAGAGAAAAGATCCTTTTGAATATGAAGAATACTGACGGGGCACAGGACTTCTACCAAGGTCTTCTTTTAACTCTTGATGCAATAGATATTTTGGGCGAAAAAATATATCTTTCCGCAAAAGAGGGCTATGAAGCCTCCGGCAACCCCAAGCTTCTCCGCACTATGGAAGCTTTCAGATCGTGTCCCCGCCGCAGTGCGCGTACATTCACGGAAGCAGCCCTCGTCTATGTTATGATATTTACTCTTGACGGAATTGACTCTCCCGGACATTTCGACCTTTTTATGATCGACTACTGGAGAAACACCCCTTACAATGAAGCAAGAGAGCTTCTTGAAGATATGTGGATATTTTTCCATCAAACAAGAACCTGGAATCTCTGTATTTCAGGCTCGGACGAAAATTGGAACGATCTTACAAACGAGCTTACATACGAGATACTTGACGTTGCAAGAAAATACAAATATCAAACTCCCAATCTCACCATGCGATGCCACAGAAACACTCCCGAAAAGTTACTGCGCGATGCAACAGACACAATAGCTCTCGGTATGGGACTTCCCGTTCTCTACAATGACGAGGTAGTTTGTCCCGCTCTTGAGAAAATGGGCATCCCCCCCTCCGACTCCCACCGCTACGTTATGAACGGCTGCAACCAGATAGACATACAGGGCCGTTCTCATATGGGACTTGAAGACGGAGAAGTCAATCTTGCGCTTGCGCTCAGCTACGCGATCTTCGGCGGATATAACATAATGGAGAACAAGCAGATCGGTGCAAACACTCCTCCTGCAGAAGAGCTTGACACATACGAAAAATTCACGGAAGCTTTAAAAACGCAGATAATGCATATCACAGACGCCGTTTGCTCCATGGCAAACAAATGTCAGCTTATCCGCGGAAAATACAGCGCAAACCCCATACGCTCCATGACTATCGCAGGCTGCATTGAAAAGGGACTTGATTATAAAAACAGAGGACCGTTATACGGTCACGGGCAGATACTTTGCGAAGGAATTGCCGACTGCGCAGATTCTGTTGCAAACATAAAAAAATATGTTTATGAGGAAAAAAGATACTCTCTTGCACAGGTCCGCGATGCTCTTTTGTCAGACTACGACGGACAGAAAAAAATGCTCCTTACCTTTAAAAATTCAGGACTTAATTTCGGTAACGACAATGACTATGCAGACAGCATCGCCGTTGAAATAGTTAACTTCTACAACAGCTACCTTTTGACAAAGCCCACCGAGAGGGGAGGCTTTTACTCCGGCGGATGTTCTCCTTTTGACCGCGCCGCCGCAAACGGAGCTGCCGCAGGCCCTCTGCCCAACGGCAAGAGACGCGGAGAGCATATTTTTGCCGATTCCATCGGCGCCACCCCCGGAAAGGACACCAAGGGGCCCACAGCTCTGCTCTCCTCCTGCCTTAAATACGATCATACCCTCCCCGCAAGCGGATTTATACTTAATCTTAAATTCCAGCGTTCCGTTTTTGATACGGAAGCCGGAAAAAGCAACTTCATCTCCCTGGTGCGCTCATATTTCGAACGCGGCGGTCAGCAGCTTTCGGTTTCCGTTGTAAACCGCGAAGATCTTGTGGACGCGCTTGAGCATCCCGAAGATCACAGAGACCTTATTGTGAGAGTCGGCGGCTTCAGCGCATACTTCGTTGATCTTACAAGGGAGCTGCAGGAAAATATAATCAGCCGTACATACTACTGATAAAAACATTGATTTTTATCACATTACATTGTAAAATGTAGTTAACTATAGTAAGGAGACCTGACGATGCTTTTTATTGGAATAGATCTCGGAACAAGCGCTTGTAAATTCCTTCTTACAGATGAGAAGGGCGCTGTTCTCAACACAGTTTCACGTGAATATCCCCTTATGTTCCCTCACAGCGGCTGGAGCGAGCAGGATCCCGCCCATTGGTGGCAGGCTTGTCTCGACGGTATCCCCGCTCTTCTTGAGGGCTTCGATGCAAAGGACGTTTGCGGTATCGGCGCAGGCGGACAGATGCACGGTCTTGTGATCCTTGACGAAAACGATGAGGTGCTTCGCCCCGCCATCCTCTGGAACGACGGCAGAACAAGCGAAGAGGTGGACTATCTTAACTGTGAGATAGGCAGAAGCGTTCTCAGCGAGAGGACCGCAAATATCGCTTTTGCAGGATTCACAGCGCCCAAGATCCTTTGGGTGAAGAAAAACGAGCCCCACATATTTGCCCGCATTAAGAAGATAATGCTGCCCAAGGACTACATAGTTTATAAGCTTACAGGAGTCCACTCCTGCGACTATTCCGACGCATCAGGCATGCTTCTGCTTGACGTAAAGAATAAGTGCTGGTCAAAGGAAATGCTGGAGCTTTGCTCTGTTTCCGAAGCGCAGATGCCCGCTCTTTATGAGAGCTATGAAAAGGTGGGAACAGTTAAAAGTGAGCTTTGCGCTCAGTTTGGCTTCGGCCAGGTAACTGTTTGCGCAGGCGCAGGCGACAACGCAGCGGCAGCTGTTGGAACAGGCACTGTAGGCGAGGGCAAATGCAATATCTCCCTCGGCACCTCAGGCACAGTATTTATCTCCTCCGACAACTTCGGAGTTGACTCCACAAACGGACTCCATTCCTTTGCACACGCCGACGGCTACTATCACCTTATGGGATGTATGCTCAGCGCAGCCTCCTGCAACAAATGGTGGCAGGACGAGATAATCGGCACAAAGGACTACAAGGGCGAGGAAGCCAAGATCACAGACGATATGCTGGGCAACAACAGCGTTTTCTTCCTTCCCTACCTTATGGGTGAGCGCAGTCCCATCAACGATACCGATGCAAGAGCAACCTTTGTTGGTATGTCTATGGATACTACCCGTGCAGATATGACCCAGGCTATGCTTGAGGGCGTAGCATTTGCGATCCGCGACTCCTTTGAGGTAGCACGTGAGCTTGGTATCGATATTAAGCGCAGTAATATCTGCGGCGGCGGAAGCAAGTCGCCTCTTTGGAAGAAGATCTTTGCAAACGTTCTCGGTATTCCCCTTGATATTATCAAAACAGAGGAGGGCCCCGGCTACGGCGGAGCTATCCTTGCAATGGTTGCCTGCGGAGTTTACCCCGATGTAAGAACAGCAGCCCATGAGCTTGTTTCCGTTGTATCAACCATCGAGCCCGATCCCGCACTTACCGCTTTATACGAAAAGCGCTATCAGCAGTTCAAGAAGATATATCCTGCCATGAAGCAGCTTTTTAAAGATCTGAAATAACCAAGCCTTCGCCTTTTGGCGCAGCCAAAGGGAGAAGGGGGACCACGAAGTGGTGGATGAGGGTATATACTCATGAAAAACGAAAGAAGCAATATTCTCAGACCGATATCTCAAACACTCCGAAAAAATATGACACCAGAAGAAAAACACTTGTGGTACGATTTTCTGAAAAAGCTCCCTTTTACCGTAAGAAGGCAAATGGTTATAGAGGATTACATTGTTGATTTTTATATCGCAGGTGCAAAAACAGTAATTGAAATAGACGGAAAACAGCATTCTATGAAAGAGCATAAGCTTTCCGATGAAATTCGCGATAAGCGACTTCTCGAATTAGGAATAAATGTTTTAAGATATTCCAATTACAGTATCAATCATAATTTCAATAGTGTTTGCAGTGATATAATGAAAAAAATAGGCATATCAGTTTTTGATTTGAAAAAATAATGCCGTTTGCGGTGATGGACCCTCATCCACCGCAAGCGGTCCCCCTTCCCCCTCATCGACTACGTCGATCAAGGGGAAGGCACAACGAAAGCACTTACATTACATAAATCATACTATAAGGAGAATAAAAATGATAACAAACATTCCTTCCGTCAAGCTTGGCGTTATTGCTGTTTCCCGTTCCTGCTTCCCTGCCGCTCTTTCCGAGAGAAGAAGAGCAGCTCTTTTGGCAGCTTACGGAGAAGGTCTTTACGAATGCAAGGTTACTGTTGAAAATGAGCTCCACGCTAAGGCGGCTGTTGAGGACGTTAAGGCGGCAGGCGTTAACGCTCTCGTAGTTTTCCTTGGCAACTTCGGTCCCGAAACTCCCGAAACTCTTATTGCAGAATGGTTCGACGGCCCCATCATGTACGTTGCTGCGGCTGAAGGCGACGGTGACCTCCACAACGGACGCGGAGATGCATACTGCGGTATGCTCAACTGCTCCTACAACCTCCGTCTCCGCGGCAAGAAGGCATATATCCCCGAATATCCCGTCGGCACAGCAGAAGAGCTTGCTGAGAAGGTTCGCGAGTTTGCTCCTATTGCACGCGCTATCCTCGGTCTCAAGGGACTTAAGCTTATCACATTCGGTCCCCGTCCCGACGACTTCCTCGCTTGTAACGGCCCCATCAAGGCTCTCTACGACCTTGGCGTAGCTGTTGAGGAAAATTCCGAGCTTGACCTGCTCGTTGCATACAACAAGCACGCAGGCGACGATAGAATTCCCGCAAAGGTTGCTGAAATGGCGGCTGAGCTTCCTGCGGACAACAAGTATGCAGGTATCCTTCCCCGTCTTGCACAGTATGAGCTCACTCTCCTTGACTGGGCGGCTGAGCACAAGGGCGCAAGAGAATATGTTGCATTCGCAAACAAGTGCTGGCCCGCATTCCAGACAGAGTTCAAGTTCGTTCCCTGCTACGTAAACAGCCGTCTTGCGGCAATGGGCATCCCCGTTTCCTGCGAGGTTGATATCTACGGCGCACTTTCCGAATATATCGGCGTTTGCGTTTCCGGCGCACCCACAACTCTCCTTGACATCAACAACACAGTTCCCTCCTCCATCTTCGAGAAGGCAATCAAGGGCAAATATAACGCACGCCTCACAGAAACATTCATGGGCTTCCATTGCGGAAATACAAGCACCTGCCTCTTAAAGGATCCTCATATGGGCTATCAGCTTATTATGAAGCGCGACCTTGAGCCCGAGCTTCCCGAGCCCGATATTACCCGCGGTACTATGGAGGGTAACATTAAGCCCGGCGATATTACATTCTTCCGCCTTCAGTCCGATGCTGATACAAGCATTAAGGCTTACATAGCTCAGGGCGCAGTTCTTGATGTTGATTGCGAAAGCTTCGGCTCCATCGGTACATTTGCAATCCCCGAAATGGATCGCTTCTACCGTCATGTTCTCATAGCTAAGGGCTATCCTCACCACGGTGCCGTTGCATTCGGTCACTACGGTAAGCAGATATTCGAAGTATTCAAGTATCTTGGCGTGGCTGATATTAGCTATAACCAGCCCAAGTCTCTGCCCTACCCCGGAGAAAACCCCTTCGCTTGATTTTTTGAATAATATACATTGGTATTAATTATAGTGGGGGAACCCCTCTTTTGCAGAGGGGTTCCCCCACACCCCTTCCTGAGAACCTATAATAATGTGTTGTAAATGGTTATAGAGATATAGCTGAAAAGTGATCGATTGCAGAAAACAAAGATAAATTTCATTCTGATAAAATAAAAAATGCCCAAACGGGCA
Organism: Clostridia bacterium; assembly: GCA_017482495.1. Taxonomy (GTDB): domain Bacteria; phylum Bacillota; class Clostridia; order Oscillospirales; family CAG-272; genus Avispirillum. The sequence goes on from JAFUMU010000038.1 coordinate 6,576, forward strand.
TTTTTTGCTTTTTTGTTAATTAATACTTTGCGTTTGCTGTTACCTGTTCACCTGCAATGACCTTAGATGTGTCGCTGAGCACCTTATTTACAAGGTCGCAGGACAGATAGAATTCTCCCACTCCGTCTACTGTGACCACGCAATGCCGTGTGGAATACTGATAGAATCTCAACGTGGTCTCCTGGCCGTCAAGAGTTTTGTAGTGGACTGTCATCATAGCATTCTTCTCGTCCGACATAAGGGCCTGCATTTCTTCTTCTGTTTTAGTACAATACTCATCGTCAGCATAATAATCTACAACACTGAGAGCAAGAAGTCCCTTATAATACTGACGGAAGTTTTCAACATCCTCAGTCGAGAACTTCGCTCCGCCGTATTCAACGGAAAGAACGGTATTCTGTCCCTTTTCATCAAGACTATGTGAAAGCTCAAACTCCGCAGACACACCGCTTCCCTGTACGCTGATATAGGAAATATTAGTGATATACTGCTGGAAAACATAAGGATCTATCCATTCTATAAGGTCATATTCCAGATACTTAAGATCCTTTTCATTACACACACCGATAACTCCGGGGAAAAGACTGCTTTCGGAATAGTATGTGCCGTCCTCATTCTTTTCGCTGAAGTACAGCTCATAATCTGTATCCCCATATTCAAAAGTTATAACATGGGCGGGATCGTCCATTCCTATTTCAGCTCTTTCCTCATCCGTGGCATCAATATCGTAACAGGACTCTGCAACATATCCCATATACTGATATACCACCTCATAGTAGAGGCTTGAATTGGGGTAATAGGATGTGGGATAGTCAAGAATATTCTCGGCAAGTGCATCAGGATTAAGCTGCTTGTCTTTATCCACAAGTCTTATGCGAAACATCTTCTCGCCATTCTTGTACATGGTGAATTTGTCAACTGTATAGAAATCATCCTGCTGTATTCCCGCACAGACCACGGGATTTACAAAACCTTCAACAGGCGCAAGCACTGTTTCCTTAATATCATTGGACATTGTATAAACAGTTCTTCTGCCCTCTGGCATAACGTAGTATCCGCCTCCTGTCAGAAGCGCATCTCCAACATATGCAGTGAATTTCTTGCCGTCTGTGCTCTCAACGGTCCACTTGGCCTGAGGCTCAAGAAGTCCGTATTCGCTGAGCTTTTCATCTGTGCAATTGGACCAAACTCTTTTTGTCGTAAGTGTATTACCTGTAACGTTTTTCAGAAGTGCTACAGCCTCTGCATCAACAGGTATCTCCTCATAGCCTTCGATGACAAGGTCTCCGTCACTGTTCTTGACAAAAACGAATCCGCCCTCATCATTTTCAACTGTTATTTTACTGATCTTATCCGCCGCTATTGCATCAAACATAAATATTCTGTTCAATGCTCCAAGACTCTCGCCCTGCTCAAGCTCAGGAGTCGTATCCTCCTCAACAGGTGCATTCTTCGTTATATATGGTTTGATAACGAAGAAATACGCACAAACGAGCAAAGCAAGAACTGCAGCACAGACGATCATGGTGATCTTCTGTCTTCTCATGCGTTCTTTCTCCTGATCCATACAACCGTTCCGCAGGCAGCGATCACAACAGGAAGAGTCACTGTTAAAATAACTGTCCAGCGGTTAGCCTCTGCAGTTGTAATATCAAGCTCTGTATTGTCCAGAACCTTATACTCGATGCTGGCAAGAATACGCTCGCGACCTGTGATCTTGATAGCACTGTATATAATATCTGCATTAGCATAGGAGTTTGATGTAAGATATGTGGCATTAAGATAGTCAGCAGAACCACAGGCGACAACATAGGAATAATACTCCTCGTTATCGACAATGGTCATATCTCTTGATATCGTCATAAGAGGAACGCTTCCAAGGTCCTTAGTCTCTCCGTTTTCCACCAACTTCGCGCTTTCATGTGAAAGGAGGATAGGAGACACCCAAACAGTTCCGTCAAGCTGAGAATTCTCTTCCCAAAGAATATTAAGAGGCATTGCATTTTTAAGAATGGTCTTGGGCATCGTATCAAGAGATGAGATATCGCTGTAAATAGAGCCTCCCAAGGTATCCTCTTCCGTATATTTTGCAACTATTGTCTTACCGTCGGGAGAGCCGATGGAATTTTCAGTATCCTTAACATAGGTATCCGGATTGAAGCTGATACCCCATTCCTCAAGGAACTCACTGAGATTAGTCAGGTTGCCTGCATATTCGGGGCTTGTAAACACCATCAGACATCCCTTTCGATCAAGGAAAGCATCCAGCTTAGCTATCTCGTTGACTGTTCCCTCTTCGCCTATACCAATAAAGTCATAGGTCGGGTCGTTGATGATGACTATACGTGCATCGTCTGAAATATCCTCCTTTGACAGGTCAATATTTCTAACCTCAAATCCTGCATCACTGAAAAGGTTTTTAAGAGCCAGAGATTCCTCTCCCACCTTCTCGCCGTGAGATGCTGTGAAATACACGGGAGGCATCTCAGCATCGGTTACTGAGAGGATCGCTGATACAAATTTATATTCACCCTGATATGCCCATATATTTTCGCCATCTTCATCTGTGATAAAGAAAGCGTCAAGATAGTACAGACGGAATTCTGTTCCGCTCTCAATAATAACTGATGTAGAGTAGATCTCTTGTGCAAGCGTTTGATAATACTTCTTAAAGAATCCGGGATTCTTGATGATATCCACACATTCAACATTGATATTGTCATAATCCGCTTCCATCTCAAGCGCTGTTCTGTAAACATAGTTAAGATATGGGCTTGCAGAAATTATCTTATCCGCTTCTACAGTGAAATAAATATTTACGTCTGCATCGACCTCGTCAAGGAATGCTTTGGCTTCCTTGGAAAGTGAGAACACCTGTCCTTTAGTCATATCAATATACCACACAAAGTGAGTGGCAAGGGCAAAGAAGCAGATATTTGCAACCACAGCAACTGCTATCACAATAGCTGTAATGGCTGTGGACATAAGGATATAGTTCTTTTTTCTCTCGTTATTCTGTCTTTTAAATCTTCTCATATCCTACCTCCTCAAGCAAATCTGCGCTTTTCATAAACACGCACGCAAAGGAAAAGGAACACTGCGCACATTGAAATATAATAGAATGCACTTGCAAAGTCGAAGATACCGTTGGTAAAGTTGGTAAATCTGCTGTAGATAGATACCCAGTCAAATATCAAACGTACAAAATAACTGTCAATTATACCGTTGATAACCGCAACTACAACAAGTCCTGCCAGTACACCTATAGTTCCCATAGCCGCAACAAACTGGTTTTCAGTAAGCGCGGATACAAACATACCTATAGCAATAAAGCAGCTTCCCACGAGGATCATACCTACTGTACATCCTATAACCTTCGCCCAGTTGGGCTCGCCGTACAGTCCAAGCACAAGGTAGTACAGCATTGAGATGATAACAGTTCCAAAAAACAAAGTAAATGCCGCAAGAAATTTAGCCATTACCATTCCCGTTAAGCTAACAGGAGAGGTAAGAAGCAATTGCTCTGTTTTGGCTTTCTTTTCCTCTGCAAAGGACTTCATGGTAAGCAGAGGTATAATAACAATATATCCGTACATAAGGAACTGGAAATATGTTGCGGTATCGGAAGACTGCATAAGCAGAGTTGTCAGGCTGAAAAGGAAGCCTGATGCACAAAGAAATATTGCCATAAACAAATATCCCTGCGCTGTTGTAAAATATGCGCGCATCTCGCGCTTATATATAGCGAGCATTATGCTTTTCTCCCCCTTCTCTTGGATCTTTCCGAAACAGGCTCTGCTTCGTCTGTAAGCTTCATAAATACCTCTTCAAGGCTGAGTCCCTCGGGAGCCATACCGATAATAGGCCAATTATTTTCACTCATTTTATAGAAAACGGACTTCCTTATATCAACTGTACCGCTTGATTCAACAATAAACGTACAGCTATCCTTTTCTCTCTCACTTGTTACCTCAACGTGCTCGACACCCTCTGCCTCTCTGAGCGCAGTCATCACCTCTCGCTGAGGACCGCATATCTTCAGCTTGTAACGGCTGTTCTTATTGATAGCAGAGCTAACTGAGTCTGTGGGCTTGTCGCAAAGGATCTTGCCGCCATTGATAATAACTATCCTGTCACACACAGCCTGTACCTCAGAGAGAATATGTGTGGAAAGGATGACCGTATGCTCACGTCCGAGAGTTCTTATAAGGTTACGTACCTCAATGATCTGCTTAGGATCCAGACCCACTGTGGGCTCGTCAAAAATAAGTACCTTTGGATTGCCGATAAGCGCCTGAGCAATACCTACTCTCTGCTTGTATCCCTTGGAAAGGTTTTTGATAACTCTGCCTCTGACGTCTGACAGCTTGGTTACCTGACAAACCTCCTCAAGATGCTTCTTTCTGTTGTACTTGCAGTTTTTAAGCTCGTAAACAAAGCCCAGATATTCGTCCACAGTCATATCAGGATAAAGTGGAGGCTGCTCGGGAAGAAATCCTATCTGCTTCTTCGCCTCATCGGGCTTTTCCAAAATATCAATGCCGCCGATCTTTACAGTTCCGGAATTTGCGGAGAGATAACCTGTCATTATATTAAGTGTGGTGGATTTGCCCGCACCGTTAGGCCCGAGAAATCCAAGTATTTCGCCGTCGCCGACACTGAAGGATATGTCATCCACAGCCAGCTTACTGCCAAATGCTTTCACAAGGTTGGATACTTCTACCATTTATGTATTTCCTTTCATCTGATAAGGTGTCATTTTGACAATTACATATTAGTATAACACAAATCTCTTATTATTTGTATAAATAAAACATAAATTTTTGATTTCAGAAATAAAAATACACAGTTTTTCCTGCCAATATGCCCCTTTTGACGCTCTTCTCTTGATTATGAGAAGAAAATGAGTTATAATAATTACAAACTTACAGATAAGTACAGAACGACTACAGAAGGAACGGTCTTGCAATGATTACCGAAAAAGCAAAAGATCTGCTGTCATATCTCAAAGAAAAAGGGTTGGTGTTCGCAACGGCAGAATCCTGTACAGGAGGAATGGTGGGAGAGATCATCACCTCCCTCTCCGGTGCATCCGAGGTCTACTGCGGCGGGATCATATCATATACCAATCACGTAAAGAATAAGGTGTTGGGCGTATGTGACACAACTCTTGAGACTTATGATGCGGTATCTGAGGAAACAGCGAAGGAAATGGCACAAGGTGCACGGCGTCTGACAGATGCAGATATAGCCGTTTCCATAACAGGCTTTGCAGGTCCCGGAGGCGGCACTGCATCAAAGCCTGTCGGAACTGTATGCTTCGGCATAGATACAAGAAAAGGAACAAAGACCTTCCGAAAGCAATTCGGTGAAGACCTATCAAGAGAGGATATACGCTCGCTTGCAGCCGCATTTGCATTGGATAAGGTGTATGAAGCGGCAAAAGAATTGTGATGCTGATGTCCGTCAGCGTTGCAGAAAGGTGTTGAATGTATGCTTGAGAATATAAAAAAACCTTCAGATATAAAAAAAATGTCAAAGGACGAAATATCCCACCTATGCGTAGAAATAAGAGACGAAATACTCCGTGTCTGCTCTAAATCAGGAGGACATCTTGCATCCAATTTGGGTATAGTTGAAGCAACAGTAGCACTTCACAGAGTGTTCGACTCTCCCAAGGATACTATCGTGTACGACGTCAGCCACCAATGCTATGCCCATAAATTGCTGACAGGAAGATATGATAGCTTTTCCACTCTCAGAACCTTCGGAGGCATATCAGGCTTTACTAACAGAGACGAAAGCGAGCATGACGTTCTCACCGCAGGTCATAGCGGCTCTGCACTGCCTACAGCACTCGGTATTGCGCGTGCCAAGGCGGCTAAGGGAGACGATAGTTGGACAGTTGCAGTAATAGGAGATGCCTCGTTTACTAACGGAATGGTGTTTGAAGCTCTCAATTGCTGTCACGAGGAAAAGATACGCCTTATAATCCTTCTCAATGATAACGAAATGTCCATTTCCAAAAATGTGGGCGCAATGTCAGGATATTTTTCAAGGCTTCGCAACTCAAGAAAATATTTCAGATTAAAAAAAGGCATTCAGAGCTTCTTTTCCAAGCTGCCGGGCGGACAGGGCCTTATAATGCTTTTCTACCATATCAAGGAATTTTTCAAGCGACTCCTCATGCAGACAAATATCTTTGAAAACCTGGGGCTATATTATATGGGCCCCGTCAACGGCAATGATGAAGAGAAGATGGAAGCACTGCTGCGCGAGGCTACCACTAAAAATAAATGTACACTCATTCATATGCTCACCCTTAAGGGCAAGGGCTATGAAAGAGCGGAAAAGCATCCTGAGAATTATCACTTCACATCAAAATTTGATGTCCATAGAGGCGTACAGCCTTCAAAGGAGAATTCCTTCTCAAGCGCAATGGGAGAATACCTGTGCGAAATGAGGGAACGTAACAGTAATATCTGCGCAGTGACCGCCGCAATGGAAAAAGGCACAGGACTAAGCGTGTTCAAAGAAAATTATGAGGAAAGCTTCTTCGACGTGGGTATAGCCGAGGAATGTGCCGTTACATTCGCAGGCGGACTTGCACTCGGAGGAATGTTGCCCGTATGCGCACTGTATTCCACATTTATGCAGCGTACATTCGACCAAATACTTGAAGACATAGCTCTCCAGCACTCACATGTTGTGCTGGCAGTTGACAGAGCAGGCCTTGTGCCGGGAGACGGAGTGACCCATCAGGGAGTGTTTGACGTGGCAATGCTCTCAACCATCCCGGGTATAACTATTTACTCACCCGAAACCTATGACGAAATGCGTACAGCCTTCGACCGCGCAGAGCTCGGTGACAACCTTTGGGCTATCAGATATCCCAAGGGCGCGGAAATAGAATATGACAGAAGTGTATTTGTGCCAATAGACGAAGAAGCGACCGCCTTTGAAAGTAATTGCAGTAAACCAGAGCTTTGTATAGTTACCTACGGCAGAATATGTGCCGATGTTGTAAAAGCAGCAGAGCTTTCTGATCAAAGAATCAAAATAATTAAATTGCTGAAGATACACCCCGTAGATTATAAAACCATCCTTGAGCATGCAGAAGATGCACCTGTGCTGGTGGTGGAAGAGGGCGTAAGAAGAGGCGGCGTTGGCGAAGCGCTGGCAGCAGCGGCAGGTCAGCTTGATTACACAAATAAAGTAGTTATCCACGCCATCGATAACGGATTTGTCCCCCATGGCGACCTTGAAAGTATTAAAGAGATGTGCAAAATGACACCTGAACATATAGCACAAATTGCAAATGCAGTAGAGATAAGCTCCCGTGATATAAGTAACACCGTAGCGTGCAGGTAATTTTTTGTGATTTTCTTTTCAAGTAAAGCAAAAAAACTATTGATTTTTCATTTTCCATATGATACAATAGGTAGGCGTCCATAATTCTGTACGGTTTAGTGCAGAGAAAAACATATATTATCGTAAAAAAGGAGTTTAAATATGAGTACCCTTTCTATCGTAGTTGGAATTCTGCTTCTCGTTCTTGCACTCTTCCTGATCGTATCTGTGCTTATGCAGCAGGGTAAGAGCCACAACCTTTCCGGTACAATTGCCGGCGGCGCCGAGACTTTCTTTGGTAAGTCTAAGGCACAGTCCATGAATAAGAAGCTCTCTCTTGTTACATCTATCGTAGCAGTAGTATTCGTAGTAGCAGTACTTGTTCTCACAATCATCCAGACACCTAATGAGAAGATGTCATTCTGGGAAATGCTCACAGGTGGCGAGGGCGAGGTCCTCGAGGATGTTGCTGATTCTGAGGCAGACGGCCACGAAGGTCATGACCACTAATAACTGAAGATCAAAATAAACAGCCTGTCTTGAACAGGCTGTTTTTGTTGTATGACGAAAATCACCCGTTCAAAAGAGGAGCTAACTGTTGTGTAATTCGCCTTAGGGAAAGCCGCGTAAACGGATCGTCCGCAAGAGACTCCCTCCGTGAGGGAACCGATGAGGAGGATTGCGTAGCGTAAATTGAATGTAAACTCTCCGCTACGCAGGCTCCTTCCATCATTTTCTTCGAAAATGCTACATCTTGCTCGGATGAAGGCTTGCGGTTGATCGCATTTGCGGTTGCAGAGTAAATTGGCCAGTGTCCGTTATTTCGGTGGGCCTTCAGCACTTCCGGTCATATGTACTTATAGTGCTAAGCAAGCGACGGCACTGCCGGTGGTTATGATCAAAGGACCCAAAAGCTGTTTTTTGACAGTTTGAGGGCCCTTTTTGATTATTTTCCGGGATCGAGATCACAGAAGTAAAATAAGCGCATCAAAGATCTCAAGCATAAGCCATCCCGAAAGACCTATAAAAGCTGATCCTGCTAATGTAAAAACTGCGTTTACGACTCTTTCCTTCATATTATTCACCTAAGCCTTTCATGTAAGTGTGTTTACTTTTTACACTTATATTATAGCAAAAGGTGTGTCCAATAATCCGGACATAGCAAAACAATCGAACATTTTTTCGCCAAGCAAAGTCCGTTTTATTGGACTTAATGACGAATAGATATATTTAGTTAGTCATCACACAGTTTTGTCCCCTGTAGCTTCATTTTTTTCTCATCCATAAGATCCACAAAGGAAACCTATCCCCAAATTCCTATGCCGAAAAAATCAAAGTAAAGTGCAGCGATGAAATACTCGCTGTGATATTCTTCTGAGTAAACTGAAATATCGCCAAATATCACCTGCAGTATATTTACCGCTTGCATATTATTCATCACTTACACCTCCTTTTGTTGTTTTTAAACCACAAACCGGTAATAAAATATTATTACATCTTTAATCTTATAATAACTCACGGAATTTCTTCCCATATTACTGTTCTTACACCTTCTATCCAACCCTCTTGAGCAATGATATCATCAACATCCTCATCATCTCTGGGCAACAGCACAATTTCGCCCTCATGTATGCTTGATGTAAAAAACATACTTCCGTCTGTTCTGTAAAAGGTAGGATCTTCAGGGTTGCTATACCCCCATCCTACTAACCAAGAAAAAATATTATCTGTAATTTCCAAAAGCAGCTCACATAATTCATCGCAAACTCGATAAAACTTATCACCACAAAGCTCGTTTGACATTTTTCCCATAGCAAAATATGAATAATCATATACAACGTTTTCAGGACGGGGCACTTCAAAAGGACTCAATTTTTCAAGCAGCGTTTCGTCCACATTCATCACGATAAATGAGACCACAGAACTGTACTTGCAGCAAGTCTTTATGAGCCTCTTGTGGTCTTCTCCACAGATATTATAATCTTTATCTAAAAAATCGTCATAGTCATAAAAACCATATACTTTTTTATCCATAGTTATTTAATTACTTCCCCGTACCATAAATGAAAATGTTTATATTTGCCAAACTTACGATCATACGAATGATAATGTGGATAACACCCTGATATAATATCAGGCTTCACCATTAATACCATACCTAATGCAGCACCTAATTTCAAAGCATCTTCTTCCTTTGCAGTATACACTCCCCAAGACGAACCATAACTATATATATATGAGAATCAGCCGTGGCGTTTACCCATGCTACAGACTGCTCCAATGTCATAGGCTTAGTAACTATGTTCCAAGAACCTCCACGCCATGTTGCACCATAATATAACGCCACTTCCTCCTAGGAAGGTGCAGGAATATCGAGGACTTCCTCCTGTTCTTTATCCTTTGCAGTATCCTTATCTGATTCTTTAACATCA
>JAFUMU010000039.1 GCA_017482495.1 Clostridia bacterium
CTATATCTCTGCCCTTCGACTCGTAATATTCCTTTGCTATATTAACGAATTTCGTTGCAACTCTGAGAGTTTTTCCCTCGTCGGGACGCTCTCCCTTTATTCCCGCAACTGCCATTCTGCATTTTCCCATCTTAAGGTCTAGCAGCTCATACACGTCGTGTCCGCCCTCAAGCAGGATATCACGTCCCACTATACCAACGTCGGCGGCTCCTCTTTCAACGTATATTGCAACGTCCGACGGCTTTGCCCAAAAATAGCAAACTCCGTTTTCCTCGTTTTCAAATATAAGCTTTCTTGAGTCGCTGAGGACATCAGGACATCCGTAGCCTATTTCTTCAAATATCTTATACGCTTTCTCTCCAAGCCGTCCCTTGGGAAGCGCAATATTTATCTTTCTTTTCATAAAGCCCTCCCTTATTTGAAGTGTACCAATTCTTTATATGTGGGTCTGCAATTTGATTTTTCGTTCAGAGCGCAGACCTTTTTGCCTCTTGATTTGATCTTTTCTACAAACAATGCAACTGCCGCCGCATCATCGCTGTCTCCGTACAGCAAAAGCACGTCAACATCCGCCCCACGCTGGCCTTCAGAAAATCTTTCCAGCACATCGGGGTATACTGCAAATCCGATAGCTCCGCAGTCAAGTCCCATCTTTTTGGCAAGTGAGTCGTATCTTCCTCCAGAAAGAACGCTTTGGGGAATTCCGTCGATAAAACCCTGGAAGGTTATACCGTTATAATAGTTCATATTATTAGAAACAGAGAAGTCAAGAACGAAGGCATCCTCCTCACCCATAGCACGAAGCACACACGAAAGAGCTTCAAGCTCGGCTATTGCATCTGTACAGCTATCGTCTGTGCATATCTCCTTGACCGCAGAAACTGCTTCTGAGAGAGGACCGTATATTTTCGCAAGTGCTACAGCCTTGTTACTATTCTCTCCGCAAAGCTCTGCAAGGGTATGAATATTTCTGTCGGCAAAGGCTTTGCTTGCTCTTGATGCCGCTTCACCCTCAAGTCCCGCCTCGGCAATAACCGCTGAGATAAGGCCCATATGTGAGATACCTATAATACTATTTTCCGAAATACTCTTAAGACTTCTTGCTGCAAGGGTGAGCACCTCACCTTCAGAGTAAACATCTACATTACCTATAAGCTCTATGCCCACCTGCATTATTTCCTTTATATCGTCCCCGTCCGACGCGGCACGATATACATTCTCACAGTAGTAGGTCTTATATGCGCCGCTGATATCTCGCGGTGCGTTTTTTACTATTGAAAGAGTTATATCAGGCTTAAGCGCAAGAAGACGCCCTTTTCTATCGGGGAATGTTACTATTCGATCTCCTGCAATAAAGCTCTTATTTTCAAGATACAAGTCGTATTTCTCGAACTTGCTCATTTTATATTTTTTATATCCGTATTCTTCATACAGACCTCTGAGGCTGAGTATTGCTTTTTCGCCCTGCCCCAATACTGCTTCAATATTACTCATAAGACTTATCCTTTTAAAATATAGTAACATTCTATCACAAATGCCTTAAATATGCAATGCTGTTATCGATACATTTGTGATTATATCACAGCGTTTTGCTTTAGTCAAGTAAATCGATAAAGTATTTTTTATTTTTAGCAAATTTTTATATAGACACATATACTGCAACTGAAAGGCGGTTTTATTTATGAACAAATACAAAGATCTTTACAAAAGCATTCCATCGGACAGCAGTTCCTTTTTCATCGGAGCAAACTCTCCACTCGGATTTACATATGCAGATCAGACTGTATTAAGTGAGCACCTCTACAAAAGATTCTACGTTATAAAGGGCGGGCCGGGATGCGGAAAAAGCTCATTTATGAAGAGAATTCGGCATCAGTTGACAGCTTCCGGTGCACGGGCAACCTCATACTACTGCTCGTCAGACCCCGATTCCCTTGATGCAGTTATTCTGGAAAAGAACGGCAAGGGTGTGCTTATCGCCGACGGAACATCTCCCCATTCTCTTGATCTGTCCCTTCCGGGGGCTGTATCTGAGCTGATCGACCTCGGTCAGTTCTGGGATCGCTCCATCCTCGAGTCACGTCTTGGTGACATAGCATCTCACAGCGCGGAAAAGTCACTCTCCTTTGACCGATGCAGAAGATATCTTGCATCTGCCAAGGAGATCCGCCATATTATCACCTGCAGCGCAGAAAAGGCATTTTTTCCCTCCAAGGCAAGGGGAGCTATTCGACGCCTCATCTCATGCCTGCCCTCATCCAAAGGAGAATGCCATAAGGCTACTGTTATGACCTGTGCCATTTCAATGAAGGGAGCCGTAAGGCTGAACACATTTGACCACACAGAAAACGTGATCGCAGTATGCGACGACACAAATATGGCACCGATATTTTTCCGAATGCTATCAGCCGAGCTTGAGAGATCGGGGCATTCACAGCTTATATCCGTCTCCCCTCTCGGCGACATAGCGGAAATATCCCTGCCCGATGCGGGGACGGCTTTCGTTCCCTTCTCTTCCGTGATCTCCTCCCGCTATTCAAAAATTATACGTCTCAGCCGATTTGCGGACGCGGAGCTTCTATCTGGCGGTGCCGCCAAGCGCCACTTCAACGAAAAATGTCTCATTTCTCTTATTGATGGCGCTCTTGAATCACTTTCCGAGGCTAAAGAGCATCATTTTGCTCTTGAGAAGATATACACAGATGCTATGGATTTCAGCCTTGTCGACAAGGCATATGATAAATATCTGAAGGATATAATTTCCTATTTAGCATAAAAAAAGAGATGCAGTTTCCTGCATCTCTTTTAATTACCAATGGGATCAGCCCATTACTACCTCAACCTTGCGTGTCTTACCGCCGATGGGTGTAAGAACGTTGCCGTCGAGCTTTTCACCGTCAACTGTTACGGATACTACGCCCTTGCATACGCCTGCAGAGTTGTCTACATGAATAACGAACTCGTCGCCTCTGAACTTTCTTGTAACTGTGAATTCCTTCATAGTATCGGGAACGCAGGGATCAACGGAAAGTCCGTCGTACTCAGGCTTGATACCGAGAATGAATCTGGAAACGTTATAGAATGTCCAAGCCGCTGTACCTGTGAGCCAGGAGTTCTTAGCCTCACCGTGACGGGGAGCATCCTTACCTGCGATCATCTGAGAATATACGTAGGGCTCTGTGCGATGGATCTCGCTGATGTCCTCAAGATATGCAGGACAAGTCTTACGGTATACCTCAAACGCTCTGTTACCTCTGCCAACTACTGTCTCAGCGATGGAGATCCAGGGGTTGTTATGGCAGAAGATACCTGCATTTTCTTTATATCCGGGAGGATAAGAGGAGATCTCACCAAGCTCAACGTGATATCTTGTGTAGGGAGGATTGTTAAGAACGATACCGTACTTTGTATCAAGGCGCTCAATTACGGAGTCAAGTGCTTCGATAGCCTTGCCCTCCTTAACGCCTATGCCGCCCATAATGCAGAAACCCTGAGGCTCGATGAAGATCTTACCCTCATCGCATTCATCGGAACCGATCTTATTACCGAACGCATCGTATGCACGGATGAACCACTTGCCGTCCCAGCCGTGTGTCATAACTGCGTCGTACATATCCTGAGCCGCCTTCTCAGCGCGGTCTGCCTCGTCGTTAAGTCCCTTCTTTCTGCAAAGAGCGATATAGTCGGGAGCAACTGCTACGAACATACCTGCAATGAATACGCTCTCAGCAACGGGACCCTCGGAGGGACCGGATGTCTGGAAGGATTTGCCGGGAGTTTCGGAGAAGCAGTTCAGGTTAAGACAGTCGTTCCAGTCGGCACGACCGATAAGGGGAAGTCCGTGAGGACCGAGGTTATTTGTAACGTGGTCAAATGAGCGCTTAAGGTGAACCATCATTGTCTGAGCCTTAGACTCGTCGTTGTCAAAGGGCACCATTTCGTCAAGGATAGACCAGTCGCCTGTCTCCTTGATATATGCGGCAACACCGAAGATGAGCCACAGGGGGTCGTCGTTAAATCCGGAGCCAATATCAGAGTTACCCTTCTTAGTAAGGGGCTGATACTGGTGGTATGCGCTGCCGTCCTCCATCTGAGTTGCAGCGATATCGAAGATTCTCTCTCTTGCTCTCTCGGGAATAAGGTGAACGAATCCGAGAAGGTCCTGAGTGGAGTCTCTGAAGCCCATACCGCGGCCGATACCGGATTCGAAGTATGAAGCGGAGCGGGACATGTTGAAGGTTACCATACACTGATACTGGTTCCATGTATTAACCATTCTGTTAAGCTTTTCGTCTGCGCTGTCAAGAGTATACTTGGAGAGAAGCTCCTCCCAATATGCCTTAAGTGTTGCAAGAGCTGCATCAACTTGCTCGTCCGTCTTGAACTGAGCGAGAAGCTCGTTTGCGGGCTTCTTATTGATAACGTCCTGGCTCTCCCACTTTTCATCCTTGGGATTCTCGCAGTAGCCGAGAACGAAGATAAAGCTCTTCTCCTCGCCTGCCTCAAGCTCTACGTTGAACATATGAGAGCCGATGGGAGCCCAACCGGATGCAACGGAATTCTTTGCCTCACCCTCAAATACTACGTTGGGATGATCGAAGCCGTTATAGAGACCTACGAATGTTTCTCTGTCTGTATCAAATCCGTCAACGGGTGCGTTTACGGAGAATACTGCATAGTGATTACGGCGCTCTCTGTATTCTGTCTTATGATAGATAGTGCTTCCGATAACCTCTACCTCACCGATAGAATAGTTTCTCTGGAAGTTTGTCTGGTCGTCCCATGCATTCCAGAGACAAAACTCAACGAAGGAGAACAGCTTGAAGCTCTTCTTTGCGTCTGTTGTATTGGAAAGACGAACTCTATGTACCTCGCAGGATGCGCCCAGAGGAACGAAGGTTGTCTGCTCTGCCTTCAGGCCGTCAACAACGCTTGTGATCTTTGTATAGCCCATACCGTGACGGCACTCGTAGCTATCGTATGCTGTCTTAACAGGCATCCAACCGGGAGTCCAAACCTTGCCGCCGTCGTTGATATAGAAATAACGTCCGCCGCAATCTGTGGGAACATTATTATATCTGTAACGTGTGAGACGGAGCATTCTCGCATCGCGATAGAAGCAATATCCGCCTGATGTGTTGGAAATAAGAGAGAAGAAGTTTTCGCTGCCCAAGTAATTGATCCAGGGGTAGGGTGTGTCAGGTCTTGTGATGACATACTCTCTGTCAGCGTCGTTGAAATAACCGTATTTCATAGTGTCTCCTTTATAAATGTATTATATCAGCTGACTGTAGTCAAGCTGATTAAAATTTTCTACGTAAATATCCGACATTGCCGAAAGCTCTTCCCTATGGTCGGCTTCCGACTCATCGTATACCGTGCAGACCTTAAAGCCTGCCGCCTTAGCTGTTGTAACTGCGTGAAGCGCATCCTCGAATATCCAGGTATTCTCGGGCTCGCTTCCCATATACGCCGCAGCCTTAAAAAATATATCGGGCTTCGTTTTTCCCGCCCCCGCCTCAGTGCAGGTTATGATACCGTCAAAGTACTTATCAAGTCCGCATCTTTTCATAGCAGCCTCAACAAGGTATCTGTCTGTGGCAGTTGCGATATACATGGGTATATTATTCTCCCTAAGATATCGAAGAAGCTCTGTCACTCCCTCTCCGGGCATGACCTTATTAAAATATGCTTCCTCAAGCATCTCGTTACATCTTGCCATGACCTCTTCAACCGTACCTGTAACGCCGCAGTCGGAAATAAAAAACTCCGCCGTTTCTCTCAGGCACATATATCTGACCACGTCGTCGGCGTCCTCACGGACAGCCACTCCGCTTCTCTTAAGAAAGTTGCGGGCAAAATACGTCCAGACAGGCATGGAATCAAGAAGCGTTCCGTCAACGTCAAATATCGCTGCTTTCATGTCTTGCCCTCTCTGCAAACGTTTTGGAACCCTCGCTCCACATAACGGCAAGGACGCCCTCTCTTACGGAAACCGTTGCGGGGATGCCCATAAACTCGTTACTTACTCCAAGAGGGACAAAGGATGTAAGGCACGCATCGCTCAGAGGATATTTAAGTCCCTCCAGAGTCACTCCGTAGGAGCGTCCGATGGAAAATACGGAAACGACTCCCGTCATTTCCTTTTCAAAATGGATCTCGCCGTCAGCAAAAACGCAAACTGCATTTCCCTCGCCCCAGATCCAGCAGCGTGCGCCGTGGTCGGCACATCCTGCGCAATTCTGAATATTGGCGATAGAATGGTCAAGTCTTCTACCAAGGCCTCCGTAGATTATAAAATCACGGTAGCCTCGCTTTATACCCTCTGCAAGTGCAAGAGCTGTATCTGTATCATCCTTTTCAACAGGATGTCTGATAACGTTTTCAAAATCGGGGATATTTCCCAGCGAGTCCATATCTCCAACAACCATATCAGGCTTTATTCCAAGCTTTCTAAGCGCAGAATAACCTGCATCTGCCGCGATAATATAATCGTCCTCTCTGCGGTCGATATATATTCCCTGAGTATCGGAAGCACCTACTATGTAGCAGATCTTACTCACCTTTACACACACCTTTCTACTCTATGCCGAATAACAGCAGTTTTGTATAAGACATATATTCTCTGACCAAAGTCGCAAAAATAAATCTTGAATCGGGATCCTCTGCAAGCGCAGGAACAGTATCATTGCCCATTTTCTCGCAGAGCATTATTATTCTCGGAATATGAAAAGCATTGGACACCGAAACCACTGTATGGTCTTCCAACCCCTCATTTTTTATTATCTCAAATGAATATGTGATATTCTGTATTGTATTTCTTGCTTTATCCTCTTCGATGACCTTATCTTCGCTTATGCCATGCGAAACAAGGTATTCCTTCATTGCGCTTGCTTCTGTGCGCACCTCGTTATCGCCCTGTCCGCCTGTTACGATATAAACGGCATCTGGACAATTCTCCCCAAGCTCAAGAGCTTCGTTAAGTCTTTTCTGAAGAGCCTTACCCGGTCTATCACCTTCAAGTCCTGCACCGTATATTACAAAAACAGTTTTGTTATCAAGATCGTCGGGAGTTACCTGACGGGAATTTACGTTTGATATGTATATGCACATAACTGCAAATGTTATTGCATAGAAAGCTCCGCAGACCATGTAAATTATTTTAAGTGCAGTATATATCTTAGTGGGTATTACCTGTGAAAGCTTTTTATGAAAAATCACAGGACAGGCTGTAAGCGCCATAACTGCAAAGCATATTACCACTGCCGTAAGAGTTTCGGGCCACAGCACAAGCTTTATAAGATATGATATATATGCTGTAAAGGCAAAGCCGCCAAGGCATACTGCAAGGATATCAATTATTTTTTTCATTTTCACTTTATCTTTCATCACGGGGGAGCAGATTCAGCAAATCGAATACTCCTGCAACTGGAACTGTTTCCACTCCGTCAAGCTTAATAGGTTTATGGGCAAGGCTTCTTTTGGGAAATGCAACTGACGTAAAGCCTATTCTCTGAGCCTCTTTTGCTCTCTGCTCGGAAGCAGATATAGCACGTATCTCTCCCGAAAGTCCCACCTCTCCGCAAACAAGAAGTCCGGGAGGAACGGGAACATCCTTTATACTTGATATAAGGGCAAGTGCTATTGCCGCATCTGCTGCAGGCTCGTCAACTCGTATACCACCTACCACGTTAAGATATACATCACACTGAGAAAATCTCAGTCCAAGTCTCTTTTCAAGCACTGCAAGAAGAAGGGACATTCTGTTATAATCGATACCGTCCGCCATTCTTTTGGGAGACGGATATACTGTTTTTGTAACAAGCGCCTGTATCTCGGCAATGATGGGTCGGGTACCTTCAAGCAGACACACAGCACTGCTCCCCGAAACGCCGACAGGTCTTCCCAGAAGAAGCATTGCAGAAGGATTTTCAACCTCCTCAAGCCCCTTATCTGTCATTTCAAAAACGCCTATCTCATTGGTAGATCCATATCGGTTTTTTATAGCCCTGATAATTCTGTGACACTGGCTGCGGTCACCTTCAAAATGAAGCACTGCATCTACCATATGCTCAAGGACCTTAGGACCTGCTATTCCGCCTTCCTTATTAACGTGACCCACAAGAATAACTGCGGCTCCGTCCTCCTTCGCCTTTGTTATAAAGGCTGTGGCACATTCTCTGACCTGGGTTATACTTCCTGCGCTGGACTGAACAGACTGAAGCACCATAGTCTGTATAGAATCTACTATTACCACATCCGGTGATATCCGCTCGTATTCACCCATCACTGTATCCATATCATTTTCCGTCAGCACCATAACCTCGGAGGAATCCACTCCAAGTCGCTGAGCACGAAGTCGAAGCTGAGCGCCCGATTCCTCTCCCGAAACGTACATAATGGAATAGTCGCTCCTGGCTTTACCGCAAAGCTGCATAAGAAGTGTAGATTTACCGATACCCGGCTCGCCCGCCAAAAGGACTGCAGAGCCGAGAACAAGTCCTCCGCCAAGAACTCTGTCAAATTCTCCTATGCCCGTACTCATTCTGATACAGTCTACCTTTTCTATCTGAGAAAAGGTCATTGCCTTTGCGCCGCTGCGCTTTGAAGTGGCTACAGCTTTGGTTTGAGCAGGTGCGCGATATGTTTCTTCCACAAAGGTATTCCACGCACCGCACGAGGGACACTGTCCCATCCAGCGAGGCACCTGATGGTCACACTCTGAGCACACATATACAGTTTTCGGAGCCTTCACATCGACACCTCCCAGGTCAAATTTATACATAATATATTATATCACACAGCGTTTTCTTTTGCAATACAAAAAAGCACTTCAAAGAAGTGCTTTTTTATAAATGTTAATCTTCGTAGACTTCGTGTGCATCCGAGAAATCGATATACTTACATGGGTCTACATATTCGCCGTCCAGCTTCATTTCGAAATGAAGGTGTGGCTCCTCGGCTATCTCTGCGAGTGCACTCTCTCCTCCGGCTCCTATAAAGCTTCCGCAATACACCGTAGAACCTTCACTGACACCGTCGGGAATATCAGGAGAAAGATTCTTATAAACTGTCTCAAAGCCTCCTGAATGCTGTACTGATATACAGGTACCCATCATCGGGTCCTCCCATATCTTATCAACGACACCATCCGCTGCACAAAGCACCCTTTCTCCCTTTCCCACAAAAATGTCAACGCCGTTATGTGTTCTGTAATCCTCCATCGTTACAGAAAAAACAGGAACTTCAATACTGAATTTATTCATCAGCATGCCACCTGTGGGATTCATAAAATCAGGAATGGGTTCTGCATCTGTTTTTTCTGTTTCATCATCAGCCGTTCCCTCATCCTCATCCTTTTCTGTATCCTTTGACGGAAGAAAAACATCATCTGTTTGATCATCTTCTTTTTCGGGAGCCGATGTATCTCCCTCAGCTTCGATGGCAAGCTGTCTTGAACGGTTCATTGCACCTGCTACTGCTGCGATCACCGCAACAGCCATAAGAAGCGCCACAAGGACAACATATAAATTGCCTGTTTTTTTTACTCTCTTATTCATTCGTCATCTTCCTTTCACAGAATTAACTTTCTGTAATATTTTTGCCGTCACAGTAAAAATTATTCATAAAGTTGACAAGAGATTGGTAAAATGGTAAAATGAATAAAATGCATACTTGTGAGGTATATATGATAGAGCTTACAAAAACTTCTGTTATGAACATAGACAATGCTATCCGCGGTGCAAGGAATCCACTGAACAGTTGGGCAAAAAGTGACAGCTATTATGACAATGGTGAATTCATTCTTGGAGATGCGGACCTTGATCTCGGGCACAGACTTGCAATGGCAGGAAGCGATCACAGAAAATATCTGCGAATGGTTTTTGTTTCAGTAGACATCACCGCACCTCTATACTGGTGGAAGGAATATGACACATACAAGGTCGGAACAGTTGCCAACTCCACAAGCACCATGCACAAGATACACTCCAAACCCTTCAGCCGTGAGGATTTCTCTTGCGACAGAATGAGCGCCAGTGCTCTTGCATGCCTCGACTCAGTCATTGATGTGCTCGAACAGACACGAATCAAATATATAGAAACCAAGGAAAGACCTTATTGGGATGACATGATCCAGCTTCTCCCGTCATCCTACAATCAGACTCGCACCTGCACCCTCAACTATGAGAATCTTATTAATATCTACTACGCAAGAAGAAATCACAAGCTCCCCGAGTGGCACTGCTTCTGCCAATGGATAGAATCTCTTCCCCACGCCAAGGAATGGATACTTATAAAAGAATAATAAGAAAACGGACTGTGAAAACAGTCCGTTTTTCTTGTTAATCAACCGGGAATCTTTGTACCGCAGCTACGGCAGAAATTAAGCTTTGTTTCATACTTAGCGCCGCATCCGGGACATACATATGTAGGTGCAGGGGGATTATCAGCATTTGCAATTTTCTGCTCATCCCTCTCATCAATTGCCGCACACTCTGCATTAAGTCTCTCTATCTCAGTCTTTCTAGCCTTAACTTTACCAAACATATCGTTGAGAGCTCTGAAATCCGGGGCATCGTTGTCCCACAGCAAGTATGCCGTTTCTCCAATCTTCCTGTAAAGTCTTTCTATTTCAGCATTATGAGAATCGATCTGAGCTTTAAGCTTCGACTTCTCAAGAGAAGAAGAAGCCTTGACACTTATGGTTGTTATTCCTTTATTGACCGAAGATTTGAATCTTTCAAATGTATCTGCCATAATTACCACTCATCAATCTTCAGAGCGAAGTTCAATAAACTCTGCTGTTGTATAGAATCTTACGATACCGTATACGTCCTCGTCTACCTTCTTAGCTTCCTTACCGCCTGTGTAGACATAGAGGTCGCCCTTATAGTTCTTATCGCTTACATCCTTGAGGAAGTAGATATCACCGTTGCCGGCAACAATAAATCTGCGGATCTCCTCTCCAACCTGCTTTACCTTACCGTTATCCCATACGTTAACAGTCTTCACATATTCCTCTTCATCATAATCAGTATAGAAATATGTTGTACCAAGCTTTTCGTTGTACTGGAGATCATATTCACAGTAAACATCCTCTGCAACCTTCTTACCGTTTACATGGTATTCACCAACATAGTCCTCTGTATCCACATCGTAGAAATAGTGAATATTTCCGTCGATGACAAAATACTTATATACATCATCAGAGATCTTTTCGGCCTTTTCCAGCTTCTTCGCAGAGATCTTAGCGGAATAGAGTTCACCACAGTTATTCTCATCATCATACTCAGTTACATAGTAAAGTGTCTTACCATCGTCGCTGATTCTGAAATCTGTATATTCCTCAACATCAAATGAGAGAACATTTTCTTCTACAAAAATCTTAACTGTTGCTGTCTCGTTGAGCTTTTCCTTAACTTCGCTTTCAACAGAGTATACAGAGCTGATCTCAGAGAGCTTGACCTTAACATCAGCATCACCGTAAACCTTATATGCTCTTACAATAGCATCCTCTGCACTATCAACATAGCTTCCTACAGACTTACATATCTCCACAGACTTCTTGCCGTTGTAGTAGAAATATGTACTCACGGAAAGAGAAAATTCGTATTCTTCTATATCGGCACGGAGCTCGTCTCTGCGAACCTTTGCAGACCACTCTTCCCTCTTTTCACGATACTCCTCCACAGCCTTGTTATAAAGCTCTTCTGCTTCATCGCGCTTTTCGTAGTATTCATTTACAGCAGCCTTATAAAGTGCATTTACTCTATCCCACTCGTCACTGTATGCATTATATGCTGCTCTGTATTCATCATATGATTCATAGGATGCGCGCTTAGGTGCTTCAGGATAATCAAAATCATCCTTATCGGGATATTCAGGATAAAAATCATCAGAATTGGGATATACAGGCTCTGTCATCGCATCATCAGACGCCTTCATATCGTCATCTATATACTGTGAGATACCTTCTTCTGTTGTTTCAGCCTTTGTATAGTAGAACTTACCGCCTTCATAGATAATTCCTACACTCTTAACATCTGTATCGATCTTAGTATCCTTATCGGACTTTACTCCTCTAAACATAAGCTCGTTATCTTCGTTTACGTAATAGAGGTCACCATTTTCGTCATAGGATTTATCAACGATCTCGGAAGCGATCTTTACAGGCTTCTTTTCACCGTCAGTATAGCGGTAAAGGTCGTTATCCTCGTTTGTGAAATAAATAACCTTGTAGTCCTCTGTTACAAAAGAAAGATCTGCAGTTTCATCGTCTGTAACTTCGATCTTATCCTTACCCGCCTTCTTGATAAAGATACCGTCTTCCTCTGTTTCGTAAATAACTGTTTTGGTATCGATGCTTACGCCGTAATTTACGACATCATCAGCGATCTTTGTCTTTTCCTTAAGGTTATACTCGTACAGCTTACCGTCTTTTTCGTAAATGACTCTGTTGCCCTTTTCGTTCACATAATAGGATTCGATATTGGAATCGATCTTTGTTCCTTCCTGCTTTTCCTTCTTAGGGTTCTTATAGAAAAGCGTTACACCTTCATCATCTGCATCAACCTTATCCACATAGAACATTCTGCTTCCGTCAGGAGTTGTGATAACATAGTTTCTAAGCTCTGATGTGCTGTCAGCAATATCCTCATGCTCAAAATCATCAAAAAGCTTAGTTGTCACCTGAACGGGCTTTCCGTTTGCCTTAGAAAGGAAGAACATCTCGCCATCTTTAACGTATGCGATGCTCTTATTCTTAGGTGTGCTTGCTGCTCCGAGAACGATGGGAAGCACGATAGCTACCACAAGAATGACTGCTACCACTGCTGCACCGATAGCAAGGAACTTCTTGGGGATCTGCTTGATCTTCTCAACAAATCCGCCGTTCTTCTTGGAAGCGCTTACAGGAGCGCCGCAATTCTGGCAGAAAGGAACATCACCGGGTGTGGGAAGTCCGCACTTAGGACACAGTACTGTGGATGCTGCAGCAGCGCTTACGTTTGCACCGCAACCGTCACAGAATGTGGATCCATCTGCCAAAAGCTTGTTACAAATGGGACAATTCATAATTGTACCTCCTCATATAATTTCAGCCGCAACTCACGGCATATACTTACCGGTTAATCTTATGCAAGACATCTTTTTAACATATCCCAAAATTATTATCCAGTACATAAAAATTATACATATTCTTACTATAAATGTCAATATATGTAGAAAAAAGAAAGGCAGATTAGCCTTAAATCGGTCATCTGCCTTTTACTCTTTATGTTATTTATCAGAAGTAGCGCTTAACGCCGGGGATGGGTGATGTAAACTCGTCCTTCTTATCCTTCTTCTGAAGCATTCCGAGAAGCTCATCAAGCTCGTCATCGGAAATATCGTCGGAAGCTGCTGCGGGCTTAACTTCCTCAACCACAGAGGGAGCTACTGTTGCAGCGGGCTTTTTAACTGCGGGGGTTGCAGCCGCAGGAGCAAGCTTCTCGTGATTGTTCTCAAAACCTGTAGCTACGATAGTTACCTTCATAGCATCTTCCATCTCAGGATCAAATGCTACACCCCAGATAACTGTTGCATCCTCATGAGCCTCGTTTGCAATCATCGCACACGCTGTATCGATCTCTTCCATTGTGATATCGGGAGAAGCTGTAATGTTACCGAGAATACCTCTTGCACCGGAAATAGATGTCTCAAGGAGGGGGCTGGAGATCGCTGCCTTAGCTGCGCACTCTGCCTTTTCCTTACCTGTGGCATAACCGATAC
>JAFUMU010000040.1 GCA_017482495.1 Clostridia bacterium
TATCATTATTGCGCTTATAGCAGTGTGTGTTATATTCCTCGGAGGCGCACATATAGGATGGACGGTAGGTGTGTACGGAGCCGCAGGAGTAGCGGCTATAGGTGCATATCTTGCCCTTAACCCCTATGCCCTTCAGAGAATACTTACTCATGCAGACGAGGATGCAGACGCCTTGGCTGAGGCTTGGCAGACTACACAGGGTGTGTACGCGATCGGAAGCGGAGGACTCTTGGGAGTTGGTCTTGGAGATAGCCGACTTAAGTATAATTATGTATCCGAGCCGCAAAATGACTTTATATTCACTATATGGTGTGAGGAAATGGGCTTTGTGGGTGCGCTGATCGTTATTGCCTTGTATGCGGCGTTTATCTGGAGAGGTTTTGTTATTGCAAAGAAGGCACCTGATACCTTTACCTCACTTACGGCATTCGGTATAACTTGTCAGGTGGGTATCCAGGCGTTTCTGAATATGATGGTCGTAACAGACCTTATTCCAAATACCGGTATCTCGTTGCCATTCTTTTCATACGGAGGGTCATCGCTTATAATACTTCTGTGTGAAATGGGCGTGTTGCTGGCGATCTCAAGACATTCGTATCAAAAGAAATAGGAGGATAATATGCGAGTATTAATGACAGGCGGTGGAACAGCAGGTCATGTAAATCCTGCTCTTGCTATTGCAAATACAATAAAAGAAAATGACCCTTCCTCAGAGATCGCATTTGTCGGAACACCCAGAGGAATAGAAAATAAGCTTGTGCCGAAGGCAGGCTATGAGCTTTATCATGTTGACGTTATGGGCCTCAGCAGACGCCTTACACTTCGTAATCTTAAGGCGGCATATTTGGCTGCTACATCTCCGGCTAAGGCTAAAAAGCTCATTAAAAGCTTCAACCCGGATATCGTTATTGGAACGGGGGGGTATGTTTCGTGGCCGGTAGTCAAGGCGGCGGCTTCAATGGGCATTCCTACAGCGCTTCATGAATCTAATGCTGTGCCGGGTATGGCGGTGAGAATGCTTTCGGGTGCAGTTGATAGAATATATCTGAATTTTGAGGTTGCAGGTTCAGGTATTTCGCAAAAGGAAAAGCTCCTTCTTTGCGGATGTCCCCTTATTGCAGCGCCCAAGAATATAACAAAGACAGAGGCGAGAGAAGCACTTGGAATAGACGCTGAAACGGTATACGTGCTTTCTTACGGAGGCAGTATGGGTGCAGAGAAGGTAAACGAGGCTGTTCTTCATGTTATGAAAAATATAACGGGAGGAAGAGCAGGAGTATATCATACTCACGCTACAGGCGCTATTGAGAAGGAAATATGCTTTGGCGCTTTTTCCGAAATGGGACTTGATAAGTATGAAAATCTTCAGCTTCTTGAGTATATCTATGATATGCCTACAAGACTTGCGGCTGCTGATATCGTAATATGCAGAGCAGGAGCAATGACAGTTTCCGAATTGTCTATGGCAGGCAAGTGTGCAGTGTTCATTCCGTCGCCTAATGTAACTGATGACCAACAGTTTAAAAATGCGTCAGTCCTTTCTGCAAAGGATGCGGCGTATGTTCTTCGCGAAAACGAAGAGATGCCTGAAAAGCTGTGCGATACTGTTGAAATGCTTATTTCTGATCCCGGCAGAAGATGGGCTATGGAAGAAAAGATAAAAGAATTTGCAATGCCGGATGCAAATAAGATCATATATAATGATATATTAAAACTGATCAAAAAATAATCGTGAGATAAAGGAGGGCTGCATTATGGGTGAGAATAATGAATACTATGCCGATAAAATGCGGCGCCTTCTTGAAAACAGAGACAGACAGCAAAGGATTGGTTTGCAGAATCCTGCAGGTGTACATGAGAGCGAACCTGGCGAGGAGCTTGATGAAGAGCTTCAGGAGCAGGAGGACTTTTCCTTTGAAAGCACACGGCGACCTGAGAAAAAGAAAAGACCAAGGAGCTTTGAAGAAAAATATCAGCAAGTGAGAGAAGCGGAGGCTGAGGCGAGAGCAAGCGGCAAAAAGCGAAAATACTCATTGCGGGATATTATCGTTAGTTGTGTCCTTGTGTGCGGTATACTTATATTAGGTGCGTTCTGTGTGTATAAGATATTCTTTGTTATCAGCAGTATCTCTGTGGAAGGAAATGAATTATACACTGATGAACAGATCCTTGCATCGGCCGGTATAGAGGTGGGCGCAAATATCTATTCCTTCAGCTCGAGAATTGCAGAAGAAAATATTCAGATGTATTGTCCAGAGGTGGATTATATAAAAGTTAAAAGAACTCCTCCCGGGAAAATAGTGGTAACAGTGGTGGAAGAGAATGCTTACTTTTACGTGGATATTCACGGAGAGTTGAGAGCTCTGACGGCTGACCTTAGAGTGCTTGGCGGAGTCAGTGAAGAGGAGGCTGATGAACTTATAGAATTAAGGCTTCCCACGGTGGGACGTGCAGTTGCAGGAGAAAAAATAGTTTTTCGTAACGGGGAATTAGATTATACTTTTGAAGTATCTAAGGCGGTTAGCGAAAGTTCTCTTTGTGACAGAATAGATAAACTTGACTTGACTGATCAACATAATGTAAGGATGGTCTGCGACGGTAAATATCTGCTTAAACTGGCGGAATATACGGATAGCGCCGCAAAATTAAAGATAGCGGATAAGATACTCGAGAATGAAATGTTTGATAACAGTAACAAAGCGTCTATAGATCTTTCAGAACTTTCCGAAACAGGCGTAATAGTGGATAATCAGCTCGATCTTGATTGGTAGTTTTGGTATGCGTTTGCCTAAATTTGCGTATTTAGGCAAACGCATATTTTGTTCAAAAGACGTCAAAATCCCCGAAAGAATATGGTTTTTTGCAAAAATATAAAATTTTTCAAAAAACTTTTTCAAAATATATTGCAAAAATCGGAAAAGGAGTATATGATAGATATATATTTGTGCTATAATGCGCATCATAGGGGTGCGCGCACATAGAAAAATGACGGAGGAATATAAAAATGGCTTTTGAACTTGATGATAACTTTGAAAGCGGCGTCAACATAAAAGTAATCGGTGTCGGCGGCGGCGGAAACAACGCAGTTAACCGTATGATCTCCACAAACGTGCGCGGTGTGGATTTTATTGCAATCAATACAGACAGACAGGCACTGCTCCATTCAGCAGCAACAAATAAAATTCCGATCGGTGAAAAGATCACTAAGGGCCACGGCGCAGGTAGTAATCCTGCAGTAGGCGAGAAGTCTGCAGAGGAGAGCATCGAAGAAATCAAGAGTGCACTTTCCGGCGCAGATATGGTGTTCATTACAACCGGTATGGGCGGCGGAACAGGTACAGGTGCAGCTCCCGTTGTGGCAAGAGTTGCTAAGGAAATGGGAATGCTTACTATCGGTATCGTAACTAAGCCCTTTGCATTTGAGGGTAAGAAGCGTCTTGCACAGGCGGAGGCAGGTATTGCAGCTCTCAGCCAGTATGTAGACTCTCTCGTTATTATTCCCAACGAAAGACTCAAGCAGGTTTCCGATAAGCCCATCACAATGCTTAACGCATTTGAGATCGCAGACGATGTTCTCAGTCACGGTGTACAGAGTATTTCTGAGCTTATCAATGTTCCCGGATACATCAACCTTGACTTTGCTGACGTAACAAGCGTTATGCAGGATGCAGGCTATGCTCACATGGGCGTTGGTTATGCAACAGGTAAGGAAAAGGCAGAATGCGCTGCAAAGGCTGCAATCTCCAGCCCCCTTCTTGAAACATCCATCTCCGGCGCTAAGGGTATTCTTGGTAACATCACAGCTTCCCCTGACATCAGCATGGATGAGATCGATATCGCTTGTACAATGATCGCAAACGAAGCTCACGAAGATGCAACAGTTATCTGGGGTGTAGCATTCGATCCCGAAATGGAAGATGCAATGAAGGTAACAATCATTGCAACAGGCTTTGAAAACAATCACGAGAAGGTTGCTCCTATCGCATCCACTCCCATTGCAAGAAAATCTGCTCCCGTAGTTGA
>JAFUMU010000041.1 GCA_017482495.1 Clostridia bacterium
AGTTTGTTTTGGGAGGGGACTTTTAAGGAAAGTCCCCTCCCAAGCCCACCCCAAACCTTTTTATATAGGTGTTGATGATGCTGCAAAGATAAGCTCATGCCGAGCGGTGGGGGATATGATATAAGTGCATATGTGGAGTAAAATCCCAAGTGTGCGCTCAAACAACAGTTTTTTTACTGCAAGTTGCTTTAGCAACTTTTTATAATAAGTGCAGGTATATGCAGACGGATGAATGTCATCCGTCTGCATATACCTACACTTATTTTTGCGACTGCGTCGTATAGGGTAAAAAACTGTTGTTTGAGCGCACACTTGGGATTTTGCAAGCAAGTAACACTCCCACACAACTAATTTAGGTTCTCTGAGGGGGTCAAAGGGGGAGGTCTCTGCGAAAGAGAGCTCCCCTTGTACATCCCAACAGAGAAAATCAAGAAAAAACGGAAGGTACAGGTCGGAATTGCTTTTTTTGTGATAAAAAGGGCATGAAAGAGTAAAATTTGCAGGAAATGAAATGAAATAATTCAAAAAACCGGTTAAAATTCTTTAGTTTATTAAAATATATCTTGACAACCATGTGCTGTTGTTGTAAAATTATAAATAGTTGGGCGGTAGCTTCAAGTATTCCTGACCGTACCCGATGGACTTTTAAATTTGTGAGAATGCTAATATATTAGACTAAGGAGTTTTACATATGAAAAACGAATATCTTATCGGTCTTCTTGAAAGAGTAGAAAAGAGAAATCCCGGCGAGCCCGAATTTCTTCAGGCTGTAACAGAGGTTCTTGAATCTCTTGAGCCCGTAATTGAGCAGAATCCTAAGTATGTTGAGGCAGGCGTTCTTGAAAGCATCGTTGAGCCTGAAAGAATCATCAAGTTCCGTGTTCCGTGGATCGATGACAACGGCAAGGTTCAGGTGAACCGCGGTTTCCGTGTACAGTTTAACAGCGCTATCGGACCTTATAAGGGCGGTCTCCGTTTCCATCCCTCCGTTTGTGAATCCATAATCAAGTTCCTCGGCTTCGAGCAGACATTTAAGAACTCTCTTACAGGTCTCCCCATGGGCGGCGGTAAGGGCGGCTCTGACTTCGACCCCAGAGGCAAGTCTGATATGGAAGTTATGCGCTTCTGCCAGAGCTTCATGACAGAGCTCTCCAAGCATATCGGTGCAGATACAGACGTTCCCGCAGGTGATATCGGCGTTGGCGCAAGAGAAGTAGGCTACCTCTTCGGTCAGTATAAGAGACTGAGAAACGAGTTTACAGGCGTGCTTACAGGTAAGGGCCGTTCCTTCGGCGGTTCTCTCATCCGTCCCGAGGCAACAGGCTTTGGCGCAGTTTACTACACAGTAGAAATGCTCAAGTCCTTCGGCGAGGATATTAAGGGCAAGACATTTGCTATCTCCGGCTTCGGTAACGTTGCATGGGGTACAGCACTCAAGATTGCAGAGCTTGGCGGTAAGGTTGTAACGATCTCCGGCCCCGACGGCTATGTATACGACGAAGAGGGTATCACAACACCTGAGAAGATCAATTACCTTCTCGAAATGCGTGCATCCTGCCGCGATAAGGTTCAGGACTATGCAGACAAGTTCGGCGTTCCCTTCTTTGCAGGCAAGAAGCCTTGGGAAGTTAAGGTTGACGTCGCAATGCCTTGCGCAACACAGAACGAGGTTCGCATCGAGGATGCTAAGAACATCGTAGCTAACGGCACAAAGTACTACGTTGAGGTTGCAAACATGCCTACAACTGCTGATGCTGTTGAATACTTCAAGGCTAACGGCGTTGTTGTAGCTCCCTCTAAGGCAGTAAACGCAGGCGGCGTTGCAGTATCCGGTCTCGAAATGAGTCAGAACTCAATGCGTTATAGCTGGACAAGCGAAGAGGTTGATGCTAAGCTTCACCAGATCATGAAGGGTATCTACGAGGAATCCTACGCAGCAGCTAAGAAGTATGGTATGGAAGGCGACCTTATCGCAGGCGCTAACATTGCAGGCTTCATCAAGGTTGCAGACGCAATGCTCGCTCAGGGTGCTGTATAATAAAAGCATAACAAAAGGGAGACTTTGAAAGTCTCCCTTTATTTTTTGTTTTTAAATGATTTTATCTGATTTTTTAGTATAACAACAAATTTGTTTACCTCTGCTCCAAGAAGCAGTATTATCATACAAGCGTAGAGCCATAGCATGAGGAATACTACTGTTGCAATGCTACCGTAAATATATGATGCTCCGGGAAAATATGCGATGTATAGAGAGAAGATGTAGGAGAAAAGAAGCCAACCTAGAGCTGAGAATGCTGCTCCTGGTACCTGAGCCCAAAATCCCACGGGTAGCTTGTCGGTTACTGTGTGGTCAAGTGTTCCGGGGATACGCTTGGCTTTCTTAGCACAGGTGTTGTATACAATTGCGAAGAACAGCGTCAAAACAACAAAGAATGCTACCTCGCTGTAGGTATCTACCATTTCAAATATAACAAATACCATGGGGGCTGCTGTTCGAAGTGCAATGGCTATACTGCGTCCGAATACCAGCGCTACAAGAGTTACTATCATTAACAGCACAAAGGCAAGTGTGTAGATAAGACTGCGCAGTATGTCGAAAAAGAAGTTTTCCTTCGCTCGCAGACCGTATACCTCCGTTACTCCTCTGAGGACCGAGTTAACACCTCTGGAGGATGCCCACAGGGTGGATACAGCCGTCAGTGATACAAGTGGGATACCAGTTTTTCCAACGACCTCTGACAGCAGACCCTTTATTATGTTTCCAAGCTCGCCGTCAATCCTGTACTCGATAAATACAATGAGGCTTTCAATATCTATAACGTATTTTGCAAGGCTCAGCAGCAGGATTATGAAGGGAATGGTGGATATGATTATGAAAAATGACGCTTGTGCCGAATAAAGCGTTATACTGTCGTTAAAGATTATGGACAGTGCTGTTTTTGTTTTTCTTACGACGGTCCTTAGATCTATGACCTTCGACTTCATATCATCCCTCCTTTTTCCATACTTTATTTACATTATACACCATTTCCTTGCCTTAATGCAAGTCCTTAGTAAATTATAGAATGCACTATATGAGTAAGGTTTTCTTAAAAGAGCGACCCTTTGCGCCTTCGTTCCTTGACATATGGCTGAAAGAAGGATATAATATAAGCACAAATGTTTGAAAGAGGTAATCAGATATGTTTTATATAGGATGTCATCTGTCAGTATCCGAAGGATATGAGGGAATGGGAAGGACGGCGCTTTCTATCGGAGCGAACACATTTCAGTACTTCACAAGGAATCCTCGCGGAAGAGGATTCAAAAGACCTGCAGCAGAGGATGTAGCAGCACTCGTAAGACTAATGAAAGACAACTGCTTTGCTCCTCCTCTTGCACACGCGCCGTATACCTTTAATCCCTCATCCGGAGAAGAGAGAATATGGCAGTATTCCTGTGACGCAATGAAGGAGGATATAGAGGTGCTTGAGGCTATTCCCGGAGCTCTCTACAATTTCCATCCCGGTTGTCATGTGGGGCAGGGAGCTGAGGTGGGCATAGCCAACACAGCACGCCTTATGAACGCGGTTATAACTCCCGGTCAAAGCACAACAGTTCTTATTGAGACCATGGCAGGCAAGGGAAGTGAGATCGGCGGAAGATTTGAGGAGATAGCAGAGCTTATCCGCCTTACAGACGAGGATAAGAGAGCTCACGTGGGCGTATGCCTTGACACATGCCACATTTCTGACGGCGGATATAATATTGCCTATGAAACAGATGCAGTCCTTGATGAATTCGACCGTATCATTGGCCTGGATCGCCTCCGCGCAATACATCTTAATGATTCCAAGAATCCTCTTGGTGCAAAAAAGGACAGACACGAGAAGATCGGAGATGGGCATCTGGGGCTTGAGGGGATAACTAATGTTATAACCAATCCTCGGATAATGCATATGCCCTTCTATCTTGAGACTCCAAACGAGCTTGAAGGTTACGCGGCTGAGATAAAGCTGCTTCGCGGTGTGAGAAATGGAAATTGATATAAAAAGATCCGTGTGCTTCACAGGGCACAGGGAAATAGACCCTGAGATGGAGCATAACGTTCGAGCTCTTGTTCGCGAAGCTGTCAAAATATATATAAAGAGAGGCTATGATTGCTTCATCTCCGGAGGTGCAATGGGATTTGATACCATAGCTGCAGAGGAGGTAATTCGTCTGCGCGAGGAAGGTAATGATATAAAGCTGTTGCTTGCTCTTCCATGCAAAAAACAAACGGTCAAGTGGACATGTAATGATAAAGTCAACCGATATGCTAACATTACAGAAGCGGCTGACGGTGTTGTGTACACCTCAGACGGTTATTTCAATGGCTGTATGCATGTCAGAAACAGATTCATGGTGGATAACAGCTCTGTTTGCATAGCATATCTCACAAGTTCTAAGGGCGGTACTGCCTACACCTGTACTTATGCCGAGAAAAAAGGTAAAGAACTGGTGAATTTAGGGGCGGTGGCTACTCAGTTGACAATTTATTGATAATTTCAACACTATTTGTTCAAAAAGCCTAAATAATTTATTAATAATTCTGTTGACTTTCTTCTTGAATTGGTGTATAATGGAAATGCGGTAAAGGAGGGGGTAACATGTTTTTAACTGAACATTGGCTAACGGTAATGGGTAAGACCCTGATATATGTTGACGCTCTTTCCGTTCTTGCAGTGGTGCTCATAATCCTGTTTTTGCTGTATATTTCCATCAGACAGAAAAAGAATAATAAAAAATGACCTGATCTGTAATGTGTACCTTCAAAAGTGTCTAACTTTTGGGTTCACTTGGATCAGGTCATTTTTAGTTCATCACTGCTCGGATATGGTGGGAATATTCGCTCCGATGCAATATTCTTCGGCGTATGAGCCCTCGGGACAGTGAACAGTCAGCCCCTCTGCACATTCTGAAAATACCATCTCACCTATTCTTACAACGGAGTCGGGGATGGTTATTTTTGTAAGGGAAGTACATCTGATAAAAGCATTGTCATCAATTACTGAAACAGATGCGGGAATAGTTACCTCGGTAAGCGATCTACAAGCCTGAAAAGCAGAGTCGGGAATATTTACGATCTTAGATGAAAGGGTTATGGAGCTTAGACCCTCGCACAGCAGAAAGCTCTTTGCACCGATAGATGTGACTGAGTCGGGAATGATCACAGATTTAAGAGATGCGCACTTTGCAAATGCCCACTGACCGATTTTTGTAACGGAATCGGGGATATTGATGGATTCCAGCTTTGAGCATCCGTTAAAGCTGTAGCTTCCGATGGTAGTGAGGGTGGAGGGGAGTATGACCTCTGTTAAAAATGCATTGTTCTCAAATGCGCCTGCTATAACTGTCACTCCCTCAGGGACCGTAACGGTGGCATTGCTTCCGCAGTAGTTAATAAGAATGCCGTTGCCGATGGTGAGAAATTCAGTTTTGTTGCCGACGATATAAGGCGTTCCGTAAAAAGCTTGATCACCTATGGAAGTAAGACCGACACCTTCTACAGTTACATTAACCAGTGATGAACAGCCGGAAAATGCCTTTTCGCCTATTTTTGTTATGCTTGAAGGTATTGTTGCGGATGTGATATATGTGTTGTCGGAAAATGCGCGGTCAGCGATCTCAGTAACAGGAAGTCCTTCGATCTCTGCAGGGACTATAGCATTTGGGTCGGCGCCTTTGTAGCCGGAGATAACGACGTGACTGTCTTCATATTTGATATATGTGAAGCCGTAGTAGTATGTGCCGCTGTCATCGAGCTCTCCGGGTGAAATGGATTCGTAGGAGAAAAGACTTTCGTCGATCTCTTCCTTCCATTGACAGGAGCAAAAAGTGGGGATAAGCATCATAAATGCTAAAATGATGGATATTTTTTTCATATGATTCTCCGTAAAAAGTTATGATTATAGTATACCATTATAAAAAAACTTGTCAAGAGCGGTAAAAGTGGCCATGGGATACACGGACATATTAAAAACAGTAATTATTTATAAATAGTTATTGAAAAAATAACGGTAATGTGTTATGATAGAGTGAATATTAATAGAAAAATATATCTCTCGAAAGGAGGATGACCGTGAAAAAGACCACAGGTAATCTGAGTCGTTCCCGCTTTTCAGGCAGATTCGGCAGCCTCGGCGGATTTATCCGCTATTGTCGTGATGCGGTCGTCCGTGCCTTTGATAACAGCTTTATCTCCCGTGTACTTGTAAGAATGAGAGAGACTGTCCCTTATATACGTAACAGAGTGTTGGGAACGTTTTTGTTGACATTCGGAATATACAGTACGCTTATTTCTGTTTTTAAAACAGTATTTGAATTCGGCGGATCTGCGGATAATGGGTTTATAACTGTCTCCCTGGCTATAGCATCCGTTCCCCTGCTTATTTCAAGGGGAACCGTATATACAATGCTCTCCACCTCGCGCACAGGCAGAGTAATAGGAGAATGTATAGGTATCAGATTGCAGGCAATGGGAGGCTCAGTAGCTATAGGACGTGAGAATATGGCATTTCTTCTTGGAATGCTTGCAGGAACGCTAACATTTGTTTTTGATCCTGCGTATATAATAGGCATGGCTGCAGCAGTAGTGGTAGCGGCGCTCATACTCACATATCCTGAAGCGACGGTCATCTTTGCAGCGGTACTTCTTCCTATGGGAATCGATGAAGCATTCACATATCTTGCAGTGGTGGGAATAGTATCGTTCATAATAAAGCTTATAAGAAGAAAAAGATATCTGAGATTCCCGTCACATATAAAGGCGGCAGTGCTTTTTATAGGAGTTGTTGCGTTTCTCGGCGCGGCAACGGGTAATGTAAATAATGCACTTCTTGCACTTATGTGTATGATGATAGCCTTTTCCGACAGAAACGGAGAAAAGGCAAAATATGCTTCGTCAGTGGCACTTTCCGTGTGTGCGGTGATGACATCTGTGTACCTTGCATTTTATGCGGTAGCTTACCTTGCAGGACTGAAAGCCGATCTCAGCGTTTTCGATGTGGAGACACTTTCTGTAATGAGCGCGGCGCTTGTGCCGGTGTCTGTGTCAAGAATGATAAGCGGCGAGATAATGCCGGGAAGAACATCGTTTTTGTGCTTTGTGTCAACGGTAGCGTTTCTTGCAGTAACAAGATCGTATATGTGTCTTGCGGCGGCCGCAGTGGGAATGGCGCTGTTGCTCTTTGCATACAGAAGAAAGCTGGCATATTTCTTTATGTCAATAGCGGGTGTTGCGTATGCCTGCTGGGTGTGGCTGGGAGGAAGCAACAGAATAGCTTTTGATACCTTTATGGGCTTTTTGTCTGAGTTCAATATAGACGAAAAGCAGGGACTTTCTGCGGTTGAGATAATATACGGAGAGGGTCTTGGCAGAGGTGTGTTCTCGGGAGATAATTTCTACGACGCACTCATAAGCGGTGTCGGACTTGTAGGCGTTGCCATATTTGCAACAGCGCTGATATTGCTTGCGGTGTATATAGTTAAGCAAAAAAATAAAGCTGCAGAGGATAAGGAATACGGATTTCTCAGTGCGTTTGCTCATTACTGTTCTTTGCTTGTGCTTCTTGTTTGCGGAGCGCAGATCAGTATATGGGAGCAGGAGAGCATGTTCGTTATGTTCTGGATGATGCTTGCGTCAGCGTCGGCCATATCATTGGACGAGCAGACCAAGGCAAATGTAACCTTGTATTACACTGATAAGGACGAGGACGGCAGCATAGGTGAAATAGTTATCTCCTTTGCACAGGATAAGTAATAATAAAGTAAAGGATAGGCAGTTGATATGAAGAAAAAACGTGGAAAACTGAATATCGTAGACATAGTGGTAATAGCTGTTGTTATAACAGTAACAGCATATGCAGTATATGCTTTGGCAGTAAGGATGAATGATAACGGAGGAACAGCCGACATAAGATATGTGCTTGAGGCCTCCGAAATGAGAGACGGCTTTGCGGACAAGCTGAAGGAAGGCGATATTCTTTATAACAGCCGGGGAGATTATCTTGGAAAAATAACTGCAGTGTCAGTGGCTCCTGCATTCTTTCAGGGAGCAGATAAGGACGGCAATGTGGTCTATTCCAATATGGACGACTTTGAGACAGTTTATGTAACGGTGTCCTGCGAGGCAGAGGTGAAGAAGACCGGCTTTGAGATCAACGGAGAAAATATCTCCGTGGGTAACAGCTATTCTCTCAGAACTCCCGATCTTTGGTTTGACTGTCAGTGCGTAAGCGTTGATAAAACAGAAAGCTGATAAAAAGACAGTAAAGTAAGCAAATGAAGAAAGGATAGGTCAAAATATGGATCATTCTGATATTCTCAACAATGTGGATTTTTCCGATATTTTCATAGCAATAATGGCTCTGATATGTGCGGCGCTTACAGCATATACGGTAACTCCCCCTGTCAGACTTTTGGCTTATAGAATAGGCGCGATAGACGTTCCTACAGATGCCCGACGTATGCATAGAAAGCCTATGCCGAGAATCGGCGGACTTGGAATATTTATAGCATTTTTCCTTGCTACAATGGTTTTTGCGGAGCATTCCCCCCACCTTTATGCAATATGGATAGGCGGCGCAATGCTGGTGCTTCTGGGAATACTTGATGACGTTTTTCGTCTGTCCGCGCTTGTTAAGCTGTTCGTTCAGCTTGGATCATCGACAATTGCAGTTGTATTCTTCAATGTAAGGATCGAATATATAACCCTTTTCGGCTATACCATAAACTTTGGAATGTGGGCTATACCGATAACAGTTCTTTGGATAACAGGACTTACCAACGCCATAAACCTCATTGACGGACTTGACGGACTTGCCTGCGGTGTTTCCGCCATAACAGCTCTTTCGATGTTCGGCGTAACACTTATTTCAGGAGATTTCGGAAACGCAATGCTGACAGCTATCCTTGTAGCATCTTGCGTAGGATTTCTTCCCTATAATACCAATCCCGCAAGAATCTTCATGGGCGATACAGGAGCACTGTTCCTTGGATATACCCTGTCCATAATCTCAGTACAGGGGCTTTTCAAGCTTCATACAATGCTCTCCTTCCTTGTTCCTTTCTCCATTTTCGCACTTCCTATTCTCGATACGTTCACAGCGATAATGCGCAGAGTAGCGACAGGACACAGCCCCTTTGCTCCCGACAGAGGACATCTCCATCACAGACTTGTGGATATGGGCTTTACCCATAAGGAGGCAGTAAAGATACTTTATGCTATCTGCGGTCTTCTTGGACTTATCGCCATCACTTATACAGAGGCGATGTTCCATGAGTCAAGAACGTGGAGAACACTTGTAATGACATTTGCTTCTGTGGTAATAATCCTTCTTATATTCATCTGCATGAGAAAACCCAGTACAAGAATCCTCTCCGGACTTGCAGAGCACGTAAGTGAGATAAGACTTGAGGCTCAGGCAGAGGAGCAGAGAGAGAAGGAAGAAGCAGAGCGAGAGGAAAAGGAAAGAGCAAAGGCTGAGAAGGCAGAGGCTAAGGCTGAAGCTAAGAAAAATAAGCACTGAATACGGAAGGTGATGGCACGTGAAAAACGGCGCAAATAAACGTATGTCTGCGATCGATGCCTTTATAATCCTGCTTCTCATTGCGGCAGTGGTGGGCGTAGGCTTTAAGGTGTTTGCAGGTAACGTTGGACTTTTCGCAGGAGAAAAAGAGGAATATTACGTTTCATATATCATTGAATCGGCAGATAAATCTGTTAAAGACAGCCTTGTAGAGGGTGCTCAGTTCTATACAGAAAATGAAAAACCCTTCGGAGTAGTAACAGGAGACGTAAGAACCACACCTGCAAAAATATATAATGTAAACAGCAGTGGAGAATATGTAGTCAAGCATTATCCTGACGGAACGAGATCGGAGATCGAGGGTACCTTCCTTGTGAAGGGTGCTATGACAGATAAGGGACTTGTTTGTGCAGATGGCTATATTTGTGCGGGCATGACCGTCAAGATCTATGGTGGCGGAGTGGCTACAGATATACTTATAACCGACGTAGTCAAGGTTTCCCAGTAAGGGAGAAATCGGACGCATTTTATTTGGGCATAACCTGTCCAAAGGGAAGGCACGGTATAATTGTGAGAAATTTAAGAAATTTCGGAATAACCTTCGCAGTTTCGTTGGTTATTCTGGGAATCGTTGCACTGATCGCAGCGCAGTATGTGGCAGGAGCGGTCACAGCAATTTTTGACGGTCACGAATTCGACCTCAATCAGATACTTCAGCCCACAGAGACACAGCCTAATTCAGAAGCAGGCAGCGATGATAAGTTTACAAGAGAGCTTAACGGTGAGAGTTTCACCTGGCTTATGGTCATATATGATAAGAGAGAGGATGTCTTTGATGATTATTATCCCTCTAAGAGTCAGATAGAGAAGTCAGAAGAAAACGGAATTCTCGGTAAGGATTACAGACTTGTAAAGGCAAAGACCATAGCGCTGGTGCATGCCAATGTTGAAAAAAGAGAATATGTGGTTATGTCCATACCCAGTATTACTAAGGTAGAAACAAGTACTGGGGACTATACCTTAGGCGATGTGTACGGTATATACGGAATAGAGTATCTTAAGGATAAGATAAGCTCTATGACGGGGCTTGAGATCGATTATTATACAGTTATGAACGCAGTAGACCTTTCTGCACTGTCATCAGCAATAGGCGAGATACAGTGTGAGGTCCCTGTTGATATCGGATTTAACGGAAGCGAATATGTAACATATGTTGAACCCGAGGAGACTACAGAGTCGGACTCTAAGAAAACAGAGCCGAAAGCTGAGTCTGACGATGATGAGACAGATGAGGATGAGGAAACAGAGTCTCCGGAGACAGAACCTGTTATTGAAAGCGAGGTAGGAGTATCAAAAAAC
Source organism: Clostridia bacterium (assembly GCA_017482495.1). GTDB lineage: Bacteria > Bacillota > Clostridia > Oscillospirales > CAG-272 > Avispirillum. Next base: position 10,908 of record JAFUMU010000041.1, read on the forward strand.
TTTAAGGAACAGAAAAAACTGCACGCGGTAATGCTCTATAGCGATTATTCAGACGGAATAGAACAGGAAACAGTAATAATCAATACCTTTGTTGCAAGCGTGCTTAATAATATTTCATCAGCCTCCGATACATCACTTCAAAATATGATCAGAGGTCTTGAGAAAAAAATGACCACAAATATTATTGCTGAGGATATTGTTAAAAGCGGTGACGTAATAAGAGCATATTCATGGCTCGGTAAGCAGTATGTGGTATACCCCGGCAGACTTGTTTCTGCATCAGCAAGTAAAGACGCATTCTATATGCCGGATGTTAACGAGGCAATGGAATTCTTCTATAAATACAGATAAAACCGAAAGGACATTATAATTACCATGGCAATGAAAAACACAGAAAAAACAATGGAAAAGATCGTAGCTCTCTGTAAGAACAGAGGCTTCGTATACCCCGGCAGTGAAATCTACGGCGGACTTGCAAACTCCTGGGACTACGGCCCCCTCGGCGTTGAATTCAAGAACAACGTTAAGAGAGCATGGTGGAAGAAGTTCGTTCAGGAGTGCAGATACAACGTTGGTCTTGACGCTGCTATCCTTATGAACCCCAAGACTTGGGTAGCAAGCGGTCACGTTGTAAACTTCAACGACCCCCTTATCGACTGCCGCGCTTGTAAGATGCGTCACAGAGCAGACAAGATCATCGAGGACTGGAACGCAGAAAACGGTATTTCATGATCGTTGAATCTATGTCCAACGAAGAAATGACAGCA
>JAFUMU010000042.1 GCA_017482495.1 Clostridia bacterium
AACTTATCTAATTCAAAATTGTTAAAAAATCCTTTCGAAATTTCGAAAGGATTTTTTAACAATTTTGAATTAGATAAGTTCCTTAACCTTGGACTTCTTACCAACTCTGTCACGGAGGTAGTAGAGCTTGGAGCGTCTAACCTTACCGCGTCTGATAACGTCTACCTGAACGACGTGGGGAGAGTGGATGGGGAAAGTCTTCTCAACACCGCAACCGTAAGCTACACGGCGGACGGTGAATGTCTCGGAGATACCGCCGCCGTGGCGTGCGATAACTGTACCCTCGAACATCTGAATTCTTTCTCTGGTACCCTCTTTGATCTTGTTGTGGATTCTTACTGTATCACCAATGTTGAACTGGGGTACAGTTTCCTTGAGCTGCTCACTTGCAAAAGCGTCGATCTTGTTCATTTTCGACTCCTCCTTTGATCTTAGGACATTCATGCTGAGCTTGGCAGAGGACTGTCCGATATTGTGTCACACACAAATGATATTCTACCATATCTTACGTTAAATTGCAATACTTTTTTGCAAAAAAACTCGAAAAAATTTTGCTTGAAATCTGCTTATTCGTAGTCAACAACGTCACACCAGGAAAGGAGGAAATCTCTCTCCTCGGGTTTGCCCTTAACAGACTGAGAAGCTGCTACGATGGGAAGCCACTTCTGAACATACTGAAGGGGAGTGTCACTCTTTTTGCAGAAAAGCTTGAGGTACTTATCACCGCCGGCCTTATCATTCTTGAGGCAGAAGAGAAGATAAGTACGTGCTACATCTGCAGAAGCATTACCCTGTGTTACATGAGCCCAGTCAATAATGTAGGGCTTGCCCTCGGGTGTTATAATGATGTTCGCGGGGTTGAAGTCACCGTGGCAGATCTTATTGTGCCTGGGCATGGACTCAAGTCTAGTGTGAAGCTCATAGCGGGTAGTGGCGACAAGATAAGTAAGTTCGATCTTGCGGTTCATTTTGTCTTTAAGCTTAGTGAGAAGGGGAGAACGCTTACTGTGGATATCGAGCTGAAGATCTACGAACATTTCAAGATAATCATCATATTTAGCCATGTCGTTCTTGCAAAGCTCAAGCATAGTCTTTCCTTCGATATAGTCATAAACGAGCATCCACTTGCCTTCGTGGGTGGATACCTCATGGAGACGGGGGATGGAGATACCGGTCTCCTCAATACGTGCGTGGTTGAGAGCCTCGTTGAGTACGTCTGACTTGGAGTAATCCTCATCAAAGAGCTTAATCGTATAGTCGCCGTCGCGGTAAATGGTTTTTTTGGCTCTTTTTGCAATAATGTTATTAAAATTCATATATAATCTCCATTCAGCTTTGATCAGATATTTTCGTGCTTGCCATAGTATGCGTTGAGATACATCTGGCGGATCTCACTCATAAGGGGATATCTGGGGTTAGCGCCTGTACACTGGTCATCAAATGCCTGCTCTACCATGTCGTCAAGTCTCTCAAGAAATTCATTCTCGTCGATACCGTATTCCTTAATGGATGCCTTGATTCCAACCTTAGCCTTTAGCTCGTCGATGGCGGTGATGAGGTTTTCAAGCTTCTCTTCATCATCTGCACCGCCGAGGCCGAGATAATCAGCAACCTCAGCATAACGAGCAAGGGTATGGGGATGATCGTACTGAGAGAATGTACCCATCTTAACGGGAGTTTCGGAAGCGTTGAAACGGAGGACCTCGTCTATCATGAGAGCGTTTGCAACTCCGTGAGGCAGGTGATAGAATGCGCCGAGCTTGTGAGCCATGGAGTGGCAGATGCCGAGGAACGCATTGGCAAATGCCATACCTGCCATGGTAGCTGCATTAGCCATCTTTTCGCGTGCTGTAACATCGGTCTGACCGTTTTCATATGCTCTGGGGAGGAACTCAAATACAGTCTTGAGGGAGCGGAGCGCGAGACCGTCTGTGTAATCGGTAGCGAGCATAGCAGCATATGCCTCAAGTGCGTGTGTAACAGCGTCTATACCTGAAGCGGCAGTAAGACCGCGGGGGGCGCTCATGTGGAAGTCTGTATCCACGATAGCCATATCAGGAAGAAGCTCATAGTCAGCAAGAGGATACTTAACTCCTGTTTTTTCGTCTGTGATAACAGCGAAGGGGGTTACCTCAGAGCCTGTACCGGCAGATGTGGGAATAGCGATGAAGTATGCCTTTTCTCCCATCTTGGGGAATGTGTAGATCCTCTTGCGGATATCAACGAATCTCATCGCCATATCCATGAAGTCTACTTCAGGATGCTCGTAAAGTACCCACATGATCTTAGCTGCGTCCATTGCGGAACCGCCGCCGAGGGCGATAATAGTATCGGGCTTAAAGGTCTTCATCTGCTCAGCACCTGCCATAGCGCAGGCAAGTGTGGGATCGGGCTCAACATCGAAGAAGCAGGTGTGCGTGATACCCATTTCATCGAGCTTGTCCGTAATAGGCTTGGTGTATCCGTTATTATAAAGGAAGTTGTCTGTTACGATGAACGCCTTCTTCTTGCCCATAACATTTTTGAGCTCATCAAGAGCAACGGGGAGGCATCCCTTCTTGATGTAGATCTTCTCAGGTGCTCTGAACCAAAGCATATTTTCTCTCCTCTCGGCAACTGTCTTAATGTTGATAAGGTGCTTGACACCTACGTTTTCAGAAACACTGTTTCCGCCCCAAGAGCCGCAGCCGAGGGTAAGGGAAGGAGCGAGCTTGAAATTGTAGAGGTCACCAATACCACCGTGGGAGGAGGGAGTGTTTACAAGAATACGGCAGGTCTTCATGCGGGCTGCAAAGCGGTCGATCTTCTCGGTCTCTGTAGTAGCATTAAGGTAAATAGAAGATGTATGACCGTATCCGCCGTCTGCAACAAGCTGTTCAGCCTTAGCAAATGCGTCCTCAATGTCAGAAGCACGATACATAGCAAGAACGGGGGAAAGCTTTTCGTGAGCAAACTCCTCTGCGATGTCCACAGACTCAACTTCTCCGATAAGGATCTTGGTCTTCTCGGGGACTTCAACACCGGAAAGCTTTGCGATAGTGTGAGCCTTCTGACCAACGATCTTGGCATTGAGCGCGCCGTTAATGATAATGGTCTTTCTGACTTTCTCTGTTTCGTCAGCATCAAGGAAATAACATCCTCTTGCGGCAAACTCAGCTTTTACTGCATCATATACGGGATCGAGAACAATAACGGACTGCTCTGAAGCACAGATCATACCATTGTCAAATGTCTTGGAATGTATGATGGAATTCACTGCAAGAAGAATATCTGCAGTTTCATCGATGATAGCGGGAGTGTTACCTGCACCTACGCCGAGAGCGGGTTTGCCGCTTGAGTAAGCCGCTTTGACCATTCCGGGACCGCCTGTAGCGAGGATAATATCAGACTCCTTCATGACAATGTTAGTCATCTCAAGAGAGGGAATGTCTATCCAGTCGATGATAACCTCGGGAGCTCCCGCTTTGACAGCAGCTTCAAGAACGAGCTTTGCTGCCGCGATCGTGGAGTTCTTTGCTCTCGGGTGAGGGCTTATGATGATACCGTTTCTTGTTTTAAGAGAAATAAGAGTCTTGAAAATTGCGGTAGAGGTAGGGTTGGTTGTGGGGATGACCGCAGCAATTACACCGATAGGCTCTGCGATCTTCTTGATTCCGTAAGCCTTGTCCTCTTCAATGATACCGCAAGTTTTGGTTTCCTTATAGGCGTTATAGATATATTCTGCGGCGTAGTGATTCTTGATGACCTTATCCTCAACAACACCCATGCCTGTTTCGGCTACAGCCATCTTTGCGAGAGGGATCCTCGCGTTGTTGGCGGCAAGAGCAGCTGCTTTGAAAATTTCATCAACCTGCTCCTGAGTGTAGGTCGCAAACTTCTGCTGAGCTGCCTTTACACGTGCAATGGCAGTTTTAAGCTTGTCAACACCGTCGATAATTTCGCGATTGAATTCCATAATGGAAATACTCCTTAAGTTAAAATATTTCAATTTATATTATAACATAACATAGTTTATAATGCAAATACTAAATTGGAATAGAATTATTAAAAAAAAGAATAATACCTCTTTACGCACGTAAAGAGGTATTTAAAGAAATAGTTATAATAAAATCAGTCGATCTTGATAACCCTGATTATGCCCTCGCAGGACTTGATCTTCTCAATAGTAGCTTCATCAGCCTCAGACGAGGAATCAACGAGAGTACAAGCAAACTCGCCCTTGGAGCGGTTAGCCATATTGTCGATGTTGATACCCTGTGCAGAGAGTGCAGATGTAATGGTAGAGATCATGTTGGGGATGTTCATGTGAAGGATAACGAGTCTGTGACCCTCTGTATGAGGAAGGTTGACAGCAGGGAAGTTTACGCTGTTTCTGATGTTACCGTTCTCAAGGAAGTCGATGAGCTCGCGAGCCGCCATAACAGCGCAGTTGTCCTCACTTTCCTTGGTGGACGCGCCAAGGTGGGGAATTGTAACGATGCCGGGAGTACGAACAGTGTCCTCGGTGGGGAAATCTGTAACATAGGAAGCAACGTGACCGTCTGCGAGAGCAGCTTTAAGGTCAGCCGCGCAAACGAGATCTGCTCTTGAAAGGTTTATGATACGAACACCCTGCTTCATCATAGCGATGGAACCGGTGTTGATCATGTTTTTTGTCTCCTTGGTTGCGGGAACGTGAAGGGAGATATAATCGCACTCCTTGAAGATCTCATCATAAGTTGAAGCCTTCTTGATGGATCTGGAAAGATGCCAAGCACCCTCTACGGTAATATAGGGGTCACATCCGATTACGTTCATGCCGAGAGAGCAAGCAGCATTTGCGACCATGCCGCCGATAGCGCCAAGACCGATTACACCGAGTGTCTTGCCCTGAAGCTCACAGCCTGCATAGGCGGATTTACCCTTTTCAACAGACTTAGCAACATCGGTTTCAAGGGTGTTAGCCCAAGCAATACCACCTACAATATCACGCGAAGCAAGAAGGAGAGCAGCAATAGCGAGCTCCTTAACTCCGTTAGCGTTAGCACCGGGAGTGTTGAATACAACTATACCCTTCTTTGCACATTCTTCAACGGGAATGTTATTTACACCGGCGCCGCAGCGTGCTATAGCCTTAAGATTGTCGCCGAACTCCATTTCGTGCATGGAAGCAGAGCGGACCATAATAGCATCGGGATTGTCAAAATCTGTGCTGACCTCATATGCGTCGCGGTCGAAATTATTGATGCCCACAGGGGCGATCTTGTTTAGAAGTTTGATCTGTGCCATATCTCTGTATGCCTTGAGCCGAAGCTCTTCCTTTCAGCTTTTCTTATTCCTTGGGATTATTAGCTGCGAATTCCTTCATGAATTCAACGAGCTTTTCTACACCCTCATAGGGCATAGCGTTGTAGATGGAGGCTCTCATGCCACCGACAGAACGGTGACCCTTGAGGTTTACAAGACCTGCCTTCTCAGCCTCCTTGGGGAACTTCTTGTCAAGCTCCTCAACTCCGGTAACGAATGTCACATTCATCATGGAACGGGACTCCTTGGAAACGGGAGCGATGTAGTAGTCCTGGCTGTCGAGGTAATCATAGAGGAGATTTGCCTTCTTCTCGTTCATCTTCTTCATTTCCTCAAGTCCGCCGATGGAGAGGATCCAGTCGAATACGAGACCTGCAACATAGATGGACCAGCAGGGAGGAGTGTTATAAATGGAGTCATTGTCAGCCATAAGCTTGTAGTCGAGCATGGAGGGCGTTTCGGGGCGAGCATTACCGATGAGATCCTCACGGATGATAACAACAGTAAGACCTGCGGGAGCCATGTTCTTCTGAGCACCCGCGTAGATCACGCCGAACTTTGTTACATCAACGGGCTCGGAGATGATGCAGGAGGACATATCAGCAACGAGGGGAATGTCACCTGTATCGGGAATGTAGTTGAACTTAGTTCCGTAGATGGTGTTGTTGAAGCACATATGTACGTAATCTGCATCAGGTCTGAATGTGTCACGTGTGGTTGCGGGAACGTGAGAGAAATTGTCATCCTTGCTTGATGCAACAGCTACAACGTCGCCGTACTTCTGCGCTTCCTTGTATGCCTTTGTGGAGAACTGTCCGCTGAGAATGTAGTCAGCTTTGCCTGTCTTCATAAGATTGAGGGGGATAGCTGCAAACTGTGTGGAGGCACCGCCCTGAAGGAAGAGCACCTTGTAGTTGTCGGGAATGTTCATTACCTTTCTGAGAGAAGCCTCTGCAGCCTTGATGATAGCATCGTATGCGGGAGAACGATGGCTCATCTCCATCACTGACATACCTGCATCCTTGTAGTTTACAAGATCAGCGGCAGCGCTTTCGAGAACCGGCATGGGAAGCATGGAGGGTCCTGCAGAAAAGTTAAAAACTCTGTTCATAAAATGACTCCGATCCGCCGTCATAAACGGCAATTTATTTTGTAAATTATACTTCGGGAAACAGTACCCGAAAATAAATTTTTATAACTGTTTAATATTATACTATATGAAAAAAATGTTGACAATAGAGAAATTTCATAAATAAGCTGAGCTTTTTGGCAATTTATTTATCTTATTCAACATAACAAATAAATATTCAAGATCTTTTCTTGTTTTGATGCTCTCTTTCGTGTTGAAAAAGAGTATTCTTTGTGGTATACTGTTAAGAGTATAAATGTGAAAGGATAACTGTAAATGGCGATAAATAAAT
>JAFUMU010000043.1 GCA_017482495.1 Clostridia bacterium
GTCGGGACAGTTATCGGACATAGACTTAAGCTCTTCGATAGAGCCGATGGAGTGGAGGTGACCGCAGGAGCACTCCCAGATATTGAGAGGTGTACCCCAGTAACGGTTACGGCTGATACCCCAGTCCTGAACGTTTTCAAGCCAGTCGCCGAAGCGTCCCTTACCGATGGATTCGGGGATCCAATTGATAGTGTTATTATTAGCGATGAGTCTGTCCTTACCAGCTGTCATCTTGATGAACCAGCTCTCGCGAGCGTAGTAGATCAGAGGTGTATCGCATCTCCAGCAGAAAGGATAACTATGCTCAAACTGGGGAGCACTGAAGAGAAGGCCCTTCTCCTCAAGAGCACGGAGAACAAGCTTATCTGCGTCCTTAACGAACACGCCTGCCCAATCTGTTTCGGGGGTCATCTCACCCTTACCGTTAACAAGCTGAACGAAGGGAAGATCGTACTTAACTCCAACACGGTTATCGTCTTCACCGAATGCGGGAGCGATATGAACGATACCTGTACCGTCGCCCATTGTAACGTATTCGTCACAAACAACGTACCAGCACTTCTTTGCGGGAGATACAAATTTGAAGAGAGGTTCATATTCCTTATATTCAAGTGCCGCACCGCTCATTCTCTCTACTACCTCGTACTGACCCTCGCCAAGCACTGTATCGCAAAGAGCTGCTGCCATATAATATGTGTATTCACCGCTTGTAACCTTAACGTACTCCTCCTTGGGGTTAACGCAAAGCGCAACGTTGGAAGGAAGCGTCCAGGGAGTTGTTGTCCATGCAAGGAAGTATGCATCCTCGCCTACCACCTTAAAGCGTGCGATTGCAGAGCGCTCACGAACGTCCTTATATCCCTGTGCCACTTCGTGAGAGGAAAGGGGTGTTCCGCAACGGGGGCAATAAGGAACGATCTTATGACCCTTGTAGAGAAGTCCCTTGTCCCAGATCTGCTTGAGAGCCCACCACTCACTTTCGATATATGAATCGTGGTATGTTACATAAGGATCTTCCATATCTGCCCAGAAGCCAACTGTGTCGGAGAAGTCCTCCCACATTCCCTTATACTTCCATACAGATTCCTTGCACTTATCAATAAAGGGAGCAATTCCGTATTCCTCGATCTGCTCCTTGCCGTTGATACCCAGAAGCTTTTCAACCTCAAGCTCAACAGGAAGTCCGTGGGTGTCCCAGCCTGCTTTTCTGGGAACGTCACAGCCCTTCATTGCGTGGTAACGGGGGATCATATCCTTGATAACTCTTGTAAGAACGTGGCCGATGTGAGGCTTACCGTTCACTGTGGGAGGGCCGTCGTAGAATGTATACTTTCTCTGACCCTTACGTCTTTCCAGACTCTCTTCAAATACTCTGTTCTCTTTCCAGAAGGCAAGAGTTTCTGCTTCTCTTGCTACAAAGTTGAGGTCTGTCGGTACCTTCTTGTACATTGTATATATCTCCTTATAGTTGTATTTGATGTATGAGGATAGCAGAAAATAAAAAAATCCCGTCCGCGAGGACCGGATACACCTGCTATACCACCTGCATACGATCATATGCGCCCAATATAACGGTAGGGCTCCGGCAAAGGCTACACCGATAAGGCTCGCCTCGCAGCTCGGGAGTGATCTTCGCATTGCAGCTTCAACATCGGGCTCTCACCGTCCCCGACTCGCTTGGGTCTCCCCTGCAGCTACTCTCTCCGTCAACGCTTTTTGACCATATAATTTTACCACACATTGGACTTCTTGTCAAGCATTTTTTGTTTTTAAGCATTTTTTCCTTTTTTTAGTATATATTATTGACAAAAACAGGCTTATTGTTTAAGATTTTTTGGATATCGCATTAAAAAAATAAAAAAAAGCAAAAAACACTTGATTTTACTATACGTTTTTGCTATAATCATTTAGTACAAAGACCGCTTGAATTCAGTAGCGGAAATTATGATTTTTTCGGGAGTATCGGATATGATATCACGCGAAGTTACTATAAAGAACAGTGTTGGTCTCCACGCAAGACCTGCAACATTTTTTATTCAGAAGGCAAATTCATTCAAGAGTTCCATTTGGGTCGAAAGAGAAGACCGCAGAATTAACGGCAAGAGTCTCCTTGGCGTACTTTCTCTCGGAATCGTAAAGGGTATGTCTATTACAATCATTGCTGACGGTGCAGATGAAGAAGAGGCAATCGAGGGTCTCGCTGCTCTGATCGACACAGGCTTCAACGAATAATTTTTCAGAACGAAGCAGCCGCCCACAAGGGCGGCTTTTTGCATATTTCAAGTTACGGAGGTCTCATGCAGGACGAAAAAACTTTACAATATCTCCGCGAAAAGGCTTCCCTTTTACCGAAGTCACCCGGAGTTTATATTATGGAGAATTCAGAGGGCAAGGTTATTTACGTAGGTAAGTCAAGAGCCCTCAAAAACCGTGTCAGTCAATATTTTCACGGGACCCACGATCCAAAGACCACCCGTATGGCAGGAAACGTTCGGGATTTCAGATATATCACCTGCGACACTGAATTTGAAGCCCTTATACTTGAAAACAATCTTATTAAGCAATACACGCCTAAGTATAACATTCTCCTAAAGGATGCCAAAAGTTACCCTTACATTCTTGTCACTGACGAGGACTATCCCCGTATAACTATGACACGCAGAAGGAGCGACAAAGGTACTTACTACGGCCCCTATTCAAGCACTGCTACAATATCCAATATAATCAAAACTATAGAACGCACCATAGGCATTCCCTCCTGTAACAGAAAATTTCCAAGAGATATAAGCAAAGCTCGCCCCTGTGTATACCGACAGCTTGGACGTTGCTGCGGCGTTTGCGCAGGAGACGTTTCAAAGGAAGAATACAATGCACTCATAAGCTGTGCAAAGGAAATGTTAAAGGGAAATACTGCCGAGGTGACTAAGCAGCTCACAGAGAGAATGATGAATGCGGCAGAAGCAGAGAGATTTGAAGAGGCTGCACGCCTTAGGGATGCTCTTATATCCATCTCTAAGTTGGGACACAATCAAAAAACCGACCTTGGCCCCGACACAGAATACGATGTTATCGCGCTGTCAACTCACGAAGGATGCGACTGTGCAGCTATACTTTATATACGAAGCGGCACCATAACCGACAGCCAGCACTTTATGTTCGGAGCTGACGAGATAACGGGAGCATCCTCAGAGGAAGAGGAATCACCGTTCCTTTCATTTATCATAGGACTTTATCAATACAGAGAATATATTCCCAAGGAAATACTTCTATCCTTCCCTCTCCCCGAAAAAGATGCGGAGCTGGCAGGGCAATACCTTTCCAAAAGAGCCGGACGCAAGATCACTCTGCGCACCCCTGTAAGAGGAGAAGCACGTCGCCTGTGTCTTATGGCGGAAAAGGACGCCAAGCGTCACAGCGAAACAAGACGAAAGAGAGAGGATACAGACGAGCGGATACTCATGTCCCTTGCTTCTATGCTCAGGCTTGAAGTTTTACCGGAAAGGATCGAGGCATATGATATATCTAACCTTGGCAGCGAGCACATAACTGCAGGTATGATAGTTGTGGACAAGGGTCGCTTCAAAAAGAGAGATTACCGTTCTTTCAAAATAAAAGGACAGGAGTCACCCGACGACTATTCTGCTATGACGGAAACCGTCAGAAGACGTCTTCTGAACCTCGAGGACGAGGATGAATCATTTTCCACTCCTCCCGATCTTATTCTTCTCGATGGCGGAAGAGGCCACGTAGGAGTTATACGAGAGCTTATGAGGGAGATGGATCTTGATATTCCGGTTTTCGGTATGGTAAAGGACAGCCACCACAAAACAAGAACCATAACTGATGATAAAGACGAGGTCAGCATAGCAAGAGAACCCGAGGTATTCCGGTTTATCTATAGAATACAGGAGGAGGTCCATCGATACACAGTCGGCAAAATGACCAATGCCAAGCTTAAAAGCCTAAAAACCTCAAGTCTCGAAAAGATAAAGGGTATAGGCCCTGCAAAAGCAAAAGCACTTTTGCTCCATTTCGGAAGTCTCGATGCATTGAAAAATGCATCAGCTGATGATATAATCAAGGTAAAGGGTATAAGCGAGGCTAATACCCACGAAATAATCAAGCATTTTCAATCCAAGGAGTAGACATGAGAATAATTACAGGTAGTGCAAGAGGCGCTATAATAGAAACACTTGAAGGTGACAACACACGTCCCACAGCAGAGAGAGCAAAAGAAGCACTGTTCTCTATGCTTCAGTTTGAGCTTGAAGGAAGAAATATTCTTGACCTGTTCGCAGGCAGCGGTCAGCTTGGCCTTGAAGCGCTCAGCCGCGGCGCAGCCTCCTGCACCTTTACCGACAGCGCAAGAGAAGCTGTTGACATGGTTATTAAGAACGCAAAAAATGCTAAACTTTTCGACCGCGCAAGAGTATCCTGTGTTGACTACAAATCATTTCTTAAATCTGCATCAGACAAAGAAAAATACGATATTATATTTCTTGACCCCCCTTACGCATCAGGATATGTGGCTGAAGCAATTAAGATGATCCTTGAGGGCGACATTCTCGCATACGGCGGAAAGATAGTATGTGAAACAGACAACGGAGAACCACAGATCAAGCGCAAGAAGGTAAAAAAGGTTGACTCTCCCGAAAACGTTACAGTTCAGGTGTTCGGCGGCGACACAGAGCTTCAGGATCACTTCAACGTTGTAAAGACTGCTCTTTACGGAAGAGTCCGCATCACAATAATTGAAAAAGCATAAGGATAATTTTATGAAAAAGATTGCCATTATCCCGGGAAGCTACGATCCCGTAACTTTAGGCCATGTTGACATCATACGCAGAGCTTCACTTATTTTTGACGAGATAATACCTGCAATTATGGTCAACAGCGAGAAAAAGGGATTATTCACCTCGGACGAAAGGCTTACTCTGCTACGTTGTGCGTGCAAGAAGATAAAGAATGCAAGACCTTTGGTATGGGAGTCTCTCGCTTCCGAGCTTATGGAGAATGAAGGGGCAAGCTTCATAGTCAAGGGAGCCAGAAATGCGACAGACTTTGACTATGAAAATTCTCTTGCAGAAATTATGCGCCGATTTGCACCTGATGCGGAAACGATCATTCTTCCCTGTCGTTCCGAATTTTCGCACATAAGCTCAACATATGCAAGAGAGATCCTAAAATACGGCAAGGATCTCTCAGACATTGCAGATAAAGATACTGCTGTATTAATGAGATCAATATATGATGCAAAATAAAAAAAGCTGTCGGATAAACCGACAGCTTTTTTCATAGAATAAGCTTCAAAGCTCTATTTTTCTGTCCTTGTAATAATACTCTCTGTCACGGTCATTGATCTCGCGCAACACTTTGCAAGGATTGCCTACAGCTACAACATTTGCAGGGATGTCCTTAGTTACAACGCTTCCTGCGCCTATCACAGTATTGTCACCGATGGTCACTCCGGGAAGAACTATAACTCCTGCACCAAGCCAACAATTCTTACCTATATGTATCGGCAGATTATACTGATACACCAATTCCCTCAGCTTTGGAAGAACAGGATGCCCTGCTGTTGCAAGGACTACATTGGGTCCAAACATTGTACCATCTCCTACATATATATGGGTATCATCAACAAAAGTTATATTGTAATTGGCATAGACGTTTTTGCCCAAATGCACATGCTTCCCGCCCCAATTGGAATGAAGCGGCGGCTCTATATAGCAACCCTCGCCTATCTCTGCAAACATTTCTTTCAACATCGCATATCTTTTTTCATATTCGGTGGGTCTGGTCATATTATAATCATAAAGTCTGTCAAGACAGCGAAGCTGCTCTTGCATCAACTCTTCATCACTGCACACATACAGCATTCCATTATGTATCTTATCAAAATTTGTCATATTAACCTCAAAAAAGTTCGGGGGACTTATGTCCCCCGGTAATTAGTTATTCATGCTGCAATATCCATGTCGGCAATACCGCCGCCTGTCATTGTCTCTTCAGTCCCTATAGTATCTTCTATATCAGGCTCTATATCCACCGTTGTTTCCTCGCCTGTTGTACCTGTACCGCCGTCTCCTGTGGTTTCTTCTTCCTTGCTTGCCTCAGGATCATCTACAGCCACCTCAAACAGAGGCGTCAGCCTATTTTCTTCATCAAACAAGCCGTTATACTGAAGCGAGCTATACAACTGCAGGTTATCCGGAAGATCCTTAGACTTGTAGGACAAAGGATGGAATACCATATCGTTATCTATCCATCCCGCCGCATTTATTGCTGTGATCTCGTGGGATAATTTATTTACATAAGAAAGGAAATCTGTTCCCTTTACTCCCGCCATTTCAAGAAGGTATCCCGAAAGGAAGTTAAGGCTTGTTACTTCCTTTACATCACAATCGATCTCTTTATTTGACCAGTACATATAAGGAACTACGTATTCGGGAAGACGCTCATCGTCTGCCGCATCAGAGAGATTGAAATAGTGATTTCCGAAATATGAAAGTGCAGGCTGGTGGTCACCGAAGAAGCATACTATGAACTCTTCCTCCTGCAGCTCAAGATACTGGAAGAAATACTGGAGCGCCGCATCGGAATTATTGATCGTAGAAAGATATTCGTTGATGCTGGGTCTGTTAGTATCTGTCAGAGATACTGTGGGCTCGAAGCCCTCTGTCTTATATCCGCCATGGTTCTGCATGGTTACGGCAAACGTAAATAGACTTTCGTCCTCACCAAGACCTTCATAGATATCGATTATCTTATCATAAACAGCTTTATCACTTACATGACCTCTGTACCAATCGGTCTCCTCGCTGAGATCACCGAAGTTGTCCTTGAAGTATGTCTCATCAAA
>JAFUMU010000044.1 GCA_017482495.1 Clostridia bacterium
TATATAAGCGCTTATGATTTGAGGATGGGACAGTTACCTGCAGACGTCTTGAACAGCTTAAGAAAAAGCTTTCGGGAGTTGAGTTCGTTCCTCTCGGGGACACATTTCTTAATATGAGAAGGATTAAGACGGCGGAAGAGGTCGGCTGTATCATTAAAGCTCAGAGAATAGCGGAGAAGTCGTATTATGAGCTTCTTCCGAGAATAAGCGTCGACGCAACAGAAACGGAGCTGGCTGCAGAGCTTGAATATATAATGAAGAAAAACGGCTCTGAGGGTGTCAGCTTTGATACTATAGCGGTTTCCGGTAAGAATTCTGCATTGCCTCATGGTGTTCCGCGAAATGTAAAGCTTGAGAAGGGTTTCTTGACCTTTGATTTCGGCGCAGTGTGTAACGGTTATCGCTCTGATATGACGCGTACTGTGTGCATAGGTAAAGCTGACAGCGCAATGAAAAGATTGTATGACACTGTGCTGAAGGCTCAGATCGCTGTGCTTGAAGTTGTAGGACAGGGGGGATCCTGCTTTAAGATGGATAAGATAGCGCGTGATATTATCGAGGGTGCGGGATATAAAGGTGCCTTCGGTCATTCTCTCGGACACGGAGTGGGACTTCAAATACATGAGTTGCCCAATCTCAGCCCGTCTGCAGGGGATAAGCGTCTTTGCGCAGGAGATATAGTCACGGTGGAGCCCGGAATATACCTTGGCGGTAAGTATGGATGCCGTATTGAGGATATGGTCTATATAGCAAATGACAGTGCAGAGAACCTTACATGTATGGAAAAAGAACTTATTGAAATATAATTTTCATATTTTTTCAAAAAATACGTTAATCCCCCTTGAAAAAAACGTGGGAATATAGTAAACTATTGATTAGTAATTTAAATTGAAAGGAGCTTTCTCCGTATAATAGCGGAGATTAGTGAATATTATGGTAGTAGCAGGCGATTTCAAAAACGGTATTACCTTCGACATGGACGGTCAGGTAATGCAGGTTATCGAATTCCAGCACGTTAAGCCCGGTAAGGGCGCAGCTTTTGTACGTACAAAGCTGAGAAACGTAATTACAGGTTCTGTAATTGAAAAGACATTCTCTCCCACAGATAAGTATGAGGACGCAAGGATCGACCGTAAGGATATGCAGTATCTTTACAGCGATGGCGAGCTCTACTACTTCATGGATATGGAATCCTTTGAGCAGATCCCCCTCAATGAGGATAAGCTTTCTGATAACTTCAAGTTTGTTAAGGAAGAGATGATCTGTACAATCAAGTCCTATAAGGGCAACGTATTCTCCGTTGAGCCTCCCATGTTCGTTGAGCTTGATATCATTGATGCTGAACCCGGTGTTAAGGGCGACACAGCTACAGGTACAACAAAGAACGCAACTCTTGAGACAGGCGCGGTTATCCGTGTTCCTCTCTTCATCAACCAGGGCGAAAGAGTTCGTGTTGATACAAGAACAGGTGAGTATCTCGAAAGAGCATAACCGTAATACTTTCAGGACTTCTGTGATCATAGCGGAAGTCCTGTTGTGATTTTCAGAAAATGAAAGGAGTATTATAATCATGACACTTAAGGAAAGATGTGCATACCTTAGCGGACTTGCTGAGGGGATGAAGCTGGATACTGAGAAGACAGAGGGTAAGCTCATTGCCGAGCTTCTCAAGCTTTGCGCTGATATGGCAGATGAGATCGAAGAGCTTGATGAGGCAGTGGACGAGCTTCAGGACTATGCTGAAGAGCTTGATGAGGACCTTGGCGATGTTGAAGAGGTAATTTTCGAGCTTGAGGATGAGGACGACGATTATGATTGCGATTGCGACATAGACGAGGACGACGATTTTGATTGTGATGGCGATTGCGAAGGATGCAGCGGATGCGATTACGAGGATGAGTGCGACGATATGCGTTGTGCACTGTGCTCAAATTGCGGAGATACTATCTGCTTTGACGAAGAAATGGATCCTGAAAAGATCGTTTGTCCTAATTGCGGCGCACCTCTTGTTGCACCCGTTGAGGAAGAAGAGTAATTTTTTTGTAAAATATTAATAAATTTCATTTGATTTGATTATATCACTTGACAAATCGGTATCGCGCATATATAATTACTGTGTAAACTAATGGTATTATGGCTAAGCTCAGGTACCAAAGATAAAAAATATGGAGGTTAGAACAAATGAGAAAGTTTATTTCTCTCATGATGGTGCTTGCAATGCTTGTTTCTGCAATGGCAGCAACAACACTTACAGCAGGCGCTGAAATGCTCGACGGTGAAGACGGCATCGATTATGTAGAAGCATATTATTTTGAATCTGCACCTACAATCGACGGTTACATTACCGAAGCAGAGTGGGGCACAGTTACAGTAGAGCTCCAGCACGACTGGTGTGCTACTCTTGACGACTCCGCACCCTACTACAACTCCTTCTTCTATTGGAAGGGCGTTTCTATGGATGACTATCCCATGCAGGCTAATATCTGGCTCCGTTGGGACGAGAACTACTACTATGTAGGTGCTAAGGTAAGAGACTATGACGGACACTCTCTCCGTCACGGTAAGGGCGAAACATGGAACGGTGACGCTATCCAGTTCAGAGTAGACAAGGACGGCGCTAACTCCGCATCCTACGGTGATGTATACGATCCCGAGATCGGAACACCCTGGTTCGATAGCACAATTCCTGACTTCGTAGCAGGTTATGTACAGGTAGCAGGCGGCTTCGTTGAGTGTTATGACAACACAAACAATAAGGGTCTGACAGCATATTCCAAGCCCGTATTCGGCGAAGTAAAGATCGCAGTATCTCCCTCCGAGCAGAACTCTGATGACCCCAAGGGTTACCACGATGATGCTAAGGCAGGTTACACAACATACGAGATCGCTATTCCTTGGAAGTATATCTTCGAGAACCATAAGGTTCCCAACTATGGCTCTCTCACAGAAGCTGAGAAGGCTCCCTACACACTTAAGTACGCAGAGTTTGACGCAATTAAGGAACCCACAGGCGGTATTGGTAACAACCTTGGTATGTCCCTTACAATCTTCAACGCTGCTAAGGGTGAAACAGCATACAACTCATTTATGTCCTGGGGCTCCGGTACAACAAATGTACAGCCCGGTGACCACGCAACATGTGCAGGCTCCAACTCTGTAGAGCTTTCTGCAACAAAGGTAACACCCGGTACATATACAAAGTACGATCCTTCCGTTCTTGAAGCAACAAGAACAGATAAGAAGTACGACAGCGTATTCTACGATTACCTCAATAACGACCTTTACCGTGAGAATCCCATCAGCTCTGCTGACGGACTTAAGGTTCTTACATATGACGACGACGCAGATATGGACTTCTGGGGCGGCACAAATGAGACTTTCCAGGCTACAACAACTGACGTTGGCGGCACACACGGTAAGGTACTCAACTTCGACAGAATGCTTGAGACAAAGACAGATGACGACGGTACAGTACATGTAGAAGGCGTAGACGCTATCGACTCCTTCTATATCGATACAGGTATCGATGAAGACCTTGCATATACATATCCTCTCTCTTATACACTTGAGTTTGACGTTATGTATACAGGTAACGAGATAGTACAGCAGGGTCGTGCTTCCGAGCTTGGTAACTGGTTCGGCGGTGCTAACGCAGTTTCTTACTACTGCGGATACTCCTTCAACGATAAGAAGTTCATCATCAACGATGTAACAGACCCCAACACATGGCTCGCTCAGAAGGACTATGACCTTAAGGTTAACACATGGTACAACTGGAAGTTCCAGTATGATAACGATACATGTACAGCACGTCTTCTTATCAACGATGAAGTAATCTTCAACGTTTATAACAGATACTTCTACTACTCCAACACACAGCATCAGGAAGAGGGTACAGTTCTTTGCTACTGGTTCATCAACACACAGCTCAAGATGGACAACGTAAAGATCTACAACTTCTATGACTACGTTCACCAGACCTCCACAGAGGTTGAGGACAATGCCGGTGGCGGCGGTACAAAGCCCCCTCAGACACAGACAGGCGGCGACAAGATCGACGTTGACGTAAATGAGAACGAAGACGGTACAATTTCTGTTCCCGTTAAGGTTAAGGACGAGTACAAGAAGAACAAGCTCACATCTCTCAGCTACTCCATCAAGTTTAACACAGATATGTTCGAGATCGCAGGTGTTGACGGTCTTGAAGAAGGTGATTACACACTTGAGAAGGCTGACGACGGTTCCTATGTTCTTACACTTAAGAATCTTAGCAAGGTTAACTCCGCTAAGACAGGTGATGTTCTCTTCCAGATCAAGTTCAAGGGTCTTATGACAGACTCCTCCTCCTCAGTACTTGCTGAGTCTCTCGAGGTTGTTGACTCTTACACATTCACTGTTGCAACAGGTGACGGTATGATCTATGTTGCAATCATCGCTGCAGTAGCTCTTGCAGGCCTCGCAGTAGTAGTTTACAGAAAAAAGAGAAGCTTCTGATTTTCTAACTGACTTATAAGGACCGTGTTCAACACGGTCCTTTTTCAGTTTGTTGATAAAGTAGAGTTAATGACACTATAGGCGACCGAGCCTGATCTTATGAAGCTCCGAACGTCGGCAGAGTAGAGGATATGCGTGAGATGCCTGGCAATAAACTCTTTTGTAATATAATAAAAGCAGATACTTTAATGGTATCTGCTTTTAATTATTGAGAAACTGTGATATTTTTTTCATATCAATGTACATATCTTGGTTTTTGGAAGGGTCTCTTAAAAGTGCAGCAGGATGGTAAACTGCACATACTGTGTAATTGCCTTTTTTGAAAAAAATACCGTGCTCCTTTGTTATTTTGAAATCAGGCTTTATAAGCCTCATTGCTGAAATCCTACCGAGACATACAATGAGCTTGGGACGTACCAGCTTTACTTGCTCACGGAGATATCCAATGCAGTTGTCCTGTTCTTCCGGAAGCGGGTCTCTGTTGTTGTCAGGACGACACTTGAGTATGTTTGCAATGTAAACTTCTTCTCGGTCCATGCCGAGGGCTGTAAGAAATTTGTCAAAGTGCTTTCCGGCTTTGCCAACAAATGGAATGCCCATTTCATCCTCTGATTGACCGGGAGCTTCTCCTATGAACATAATATCTGCGTTTTGGTTGCCGCAACCGAATACACAGTTTTTCTTTTTGCTGCCAATTGAACACTTGGTGCATTCACGGCAACTGTTTTCAAGTTCAGTCCAATCCAAACAAATCCCCCCCTTTTTCATAATATGATTTTATCATAAATCACAGCATAATTAAAGAATTTTTTGTAAAAGAATTGACCAAGGTGAGGAGATTTGATAAAATAATATTCAGAAATAATAAAAATGCCCTCAGGGCAGAATGGAGCTATAAATGAAAGGTGTAATTTTCGGTGCAGGAAATATAGGACGCGGATTTATAGGCGCCCTCTTTTCTCAGGCTGGTCTTGATGTGACTTTTATTGATGTTTCTCCGGTAGTTGTTGAGAGAATGAATGCTGATAAGCAGTATCCTCTGCATATAGTCGGCGAGGAAGAGAAGATCGTTACAATTACTAACGTTTGCGCTGTTAACGGTAATGACCGTGATGCTGCTGTTAAAGCTATAGCTGAAGCTGACATTGCCGCTACTTGTGTAGGAGCAAATGCTATTAAATATATTATTCCTAACCTTTCTGCAGGTATAAGAGTTCGTGTGGCGGAGGGAAAAAAGCCTCTAAACCTCCTTATTTGTGAAAATCTTATGGATGCTGATGAGTATATCCATGGTCTTCTTTCTGAAGTCCTTGAACCTCATGAGGTAGAGCAGATCGGACTTGTTGAAACATCCGTAGGCAGAATGGTTCCCGTACCTAAGAAAACCGGCGAAGAGGAAAACCCTCTTAAGATCGCTGTTGAAGAATACGGTGTTCTTCCTGTAGATAAAGCCGCGTTTAAGGGAGAAGTGCCTGAGATCAAGAATATTGTACCCTTTACACCCTTCCATTACTATATCGAGAGAAAACTGTATATCCATAATATGGGCCACGCTGTTTGTGCATATTTTGGCAAGCTTAAGGATTGCGAGTATATTTGGCAGAGCATCGATAATGACGATGTAAGACTTCTTGTTCATAATGCTATGCTTGAATCCTGTGATGCACTTTCTTCAAAGTACGGAACTCCTATTAAGCCTCTGCTCAATCATTCCTCCGATCTTCTCAGAAGGTTTACAAATAAGGCCCTCGGAGATACCTGCCAGAGAGTAGGCGCGGATATACCCAGAAAGCTTGCAAATTCCGACCGACTTACAGGGGCGGCACTCAGCGTCATAGAGCAGGGAAGCGTTCCTGTTTACATATGCGCAGGAGCAGCAGCAGCTCTTGCATGCTATGTAAAGGAGAATAATGTTGAGGAAGGCGCAGAGGCAGATGCGCTTATCTCTCTCACCGGTCTTACAAAGGATCATAAGATCACAGCCCTCACGATGGAGCTTTATCAGGTTATCCGTGACGGAGGAGATGCTAAAGCCGTACTTAAAACTGCAGATGAAATGCTTCACCGTGAACTTTGAATGATAGTATAATATAGCTACATATATGAAAGGAAGGCTCTGTTTAGCCTTCCTTTTTTCAACTGTTGGTTTAAAAATTTTATCGTTTTACGATATTTTATGGAATAAGAAAATATGATATAATCCATGTGTAAGAAAAATATTGTAAACAGTAAAAAAATATGATAAAATTCTTACTGTATTGCGAGGTGATCGGATTGAAAAATACAAATAAAATACCTCAAGTCATAAGAGATGAAGCAACACGACAGGGAATGATAGACATAAAATGCGCTGTCAAACTGGACAGAAGTCCAAGAAATGCTCCCTGTGACTGTTATTTGATCAGCGACACAAAAGAGCTGTTGTTCATATACGGCATAAATTCTCTGAAAAAAGATGAATCCAAGAAGAAGAAAAAAGATACAGATGTCAAATTTTTGTATAGGTCTCTGTCTCACGAGAAAATGAATATTGAGGGATGGCGTGATTTCAAGGTGGAACAGGTCATGTCAGGATGCATGATCACTGCTGTAAACAGTCTTGGAAATGTCTTTGTTTGCCGACTTTCTAATTCTGTTAGGGACGAAGCGGATTTCTTCTGCCATAGCATGAATCATTTGCTTGGATGCGAAGAAAATGCTCCAGAGAGAAAGAAGGAGCCTGAATGCTGTCCTAAATGTGGAGAGCCATATCCTGATCAGGACAGAAAGATATGTCCTAAATGTATTGACAGAGCAGGAGTTGCAAAGAGACTTTGGTTCTTTACAAAAAAATATAAATTCAGCGTAACGGCAATATTAATTGCAATGGTGCTGTCAAGCGCTCTGTCTATCCTTGCTCCGTATATAAGCTCCGGATTTTTCTATGACAGTGTTCTGACCGTCGGCGGCGAGTTTTACGGACAGGTGGCAAAGGTAGTATTTATCCTTGTTGCAACGCGATTGCTTTCTCTGCTTATCAATATGGTCAATGAGGTCACAACGGCAATAGTTGTCCCTAAGATCGTGTACGACCTTGAAAAGGTGATCTTCACTTCCATTGAACGTCTTTCTATCAAATTTTTTACTAACAGGCAGACAGGCGCCCTTATGAATCAGGTAAACGGCGATGCCAATGTTATATATTGGTTCTTTGTGGAGATGCTTCCGTATCTGATAATCAATATTGTGCAAACCGTTACTGTAGCTGTTATAATGTTTACCATAAACTGGAAACTGACACTTATAGCTTTGGCTTTGGCACCTGTTGTAGTTATATTTACAAAGCTGCTTATGGAAAAAATGAATAAGCTGCACTCTAAAAACTATTCCAATAACAGAAGTCTAAGCGGAATGCTTACTGATGTGCTTAGCGGAGTGCGCGTAGTTAAAGCGTTTGCAAGAGAGGGCGAGGAAAAGCGCCGATTTATGGAACGAAACAAGGCGCAGGCCATGTCAGACCGAGCGGTGGCTCTTAATTATAATACTTTGTTTCGCATCGTAGCATTTCTTTTTACCCTTGCATCCACACTTATTCTCGGAGTTGGCGGATGGATGGTTATCGAGGGAAAGATCACATACGGTATCCTTATCACCTTCACAGCATATGCTACAATGCTTTACAGTCCCCTTACCAATTTTGTTAATATGACAAATCAGATGGCAAATGCAGCAAATGCCATGCAGAGGCTTATGGAGATAATGGATGCAGAGCCCGACGTCAAAGAAAGCGAAAAGCCTGTTTACATAAAAAAGCTGAAAGGGGACATTCAGTTTAAAAATGTGGATTTCAGCTATGAGAAAAACAGAAAAATAATCGAAAACATTTCATTCACTGTAAAAAGCGGTGAAACCGTGGGCATCGTAGGCCATACAGGTGCAGGAAAATCTACTGTTGCAAACCTGCTTATCCGACTTTACGACGCAGATAAGGGAGAGATACTTATTGACGGTCATAACGTCCGTGATATCGCATTTGAGTCACTTAGAAATAATATAGCAATAGTGTCTCAGGAAACTTATATTTTCCACGGTACCATCTACGATAATATTGCATTTGCTAAGCCTGATGCAACAAGAGAAGAGGTGGTCCGAGCCGCAAGGATATCAGGTGCGCATGAGTTTATATGCAAGCTTGAGGATGGGTATGAAACAAAGATAGGCTGGGGATATAAGGATCTCTCAGGTGGTGAAAAGCAAAGGGTATCAATTGCAAGAGCATTACTTCGTGACCCGTCATTGCTTATACTTGATGAAGCTACATCGGCAATGGATACAAGAACAGAGAGAGCTATCCAGGATGCCCTTGAGAAGCTTTCAGCGGGAAGAACCACGATCATGATAGCTCACAGACTTTCGACTCTGCGTAATGCAGACCGGCTGATGGTGCTTGAAAACGGTAAGATCCCTGAGGAAGGAACTCATGATACCCTTATACGTAAAAAGGGAATTTATCATAAGCTGTATATGCTTCAGTATGAAGCGTTGAAAAACGCCGGCGTTGAGGAATAAATTGTAAAAAGAAATAAGGTATAAATATGGAAGATAAAAGGATCACACTTGATGAGGCGGCTCACTTGAGCTACCTAATGCCCAAGGACATCTCCTTCTCAAAAAACGGAGAATTTCCCATGGCTGTGCTTTCAGACGGTACAAAGCACGAAAGAATCTGGCTTCACAGAGTATTTCCCTATGAGCTGACTGATGAGTTCATATCTGTTCAGACAAAGGATGCAGAGGAGATAGGCATTATACGAAGTCTTTGCGACTTTGATGAGTCAACTGTAAGCATATTGAGAGATGAGCTTGATAGAAAATATTTTATTCCTAAGATCAAGAAAATACTTACTCTCAGAGAGCGAAGGGGATTCTCCTATTGGAAGGTAGAAACTGATATAGGCGAATTTGAGCTGTCTCTTCAGGACACATACAGAAGTATAACAAGAGTTGGCTCTGACAGAGCATTTATCACGGATATTTCAGGCAACAGATGCGAGATAGAGTCACTTTCAGCTCTTGACAGAAAGAGCAGAAAGAAGCTGGAGATATATTTATAGGAGAGTATATGAGCGATAAGATAATACTTACCTTTCCATACGGTCTGTCCACCCGATCCAATAAGGAGAAATCCGAGGGAAATGTCACTCTTTACAGTGACAGGATAGTGACCGACGAAGGGGGAAAGGAAAAAATATCACTTCCGCTTTCAATTGTAAAGGAATTTATTTATGATGGCGGCGTGGGATGCGCGTCAGTTCAGGCTTTGACACAAAGCGGATATATAACGGTTTGCCGCGGAGATATGGTCAGCGCAAAGACCTTCTCAACGGCTGTTAAACGAATGAATAAATATATCAGCGACGGTTACAGCGAGGAAGGGTGGACAGAGTTTGACAGGGTCATCTGTGAAAAATGTCACAGAGCGCTTCCTCCCGGTACACAGGTGTGCCCTCATTGTGCAGATAAGACAGGCTACATAAAAAGACTTGTGAAAATTGCCGCGCCATTTAAATGGGGCATAATAGCATCTGTTATTTTGTATTTTATAATAGCAGGTCTGGGACTTCTCAGCCCTTATCTTAACAGAATACTTGTGGACGATTTTATCAAAGCTGCAGAAAAGCCCGAATTGACACAGTTTGCCATAGTTATCGGAGCAATGTTGTCTGTATCTGTAGCGGTGGTCATAATGACTATGCTTCGCGGATGCGTTCAGGTAATAACAGCTAACAAGCTTATGATAAAGCTGAGACAGATGATATTTGATAAGATAGAGGAGCTTTCCCTTGCAGGAGTGACAAGAAGGACAACGGGTGAGCTGATGAATCGTATTACAAATGACACCAATCAGTTAAAATCCTTCCTTACGGACGATATGGGAACCTTTATTGAAAATATCGTTACTATAGTAGCAATATCAGCAATGCTGTTTACCTTCGACTGGAAGCTGGCTGTTCTTGTGCTTCTTCCTGCACCAATTGTAATATGCTGTCACAGACTTATGTGGAGATATCTCGGCAAGGGATATCATCGCCAGTGGACGCTGTTTGCACGCTCAGGTACTGTACTTCACGATATACTTTCGGGTATCCGCGTAGTAAAAGCGTTCGGTACGGAGAAAAATGAGGAAAGAAGATACGATGAGGCAAAAAAAGAGGAGATAGCTACAAAGACCTCTAACGAAACGAAGTTTGCATTTATTTCCCCTATAACCAATTTCCTTATGGGTATGGGCGAGTTTTTTCTGCTGTATTATGTGGGCTCTCAGATAATTGACGGTACTATGACACTCGGTCAGATGCAACAGTTTTCAGCCTACGCATCAATGATATATGCACCTCTGAGATGGTTTTCGTTCTTCCCCAGACGCCTTGCTGTCAATATGACGGCTGTTGTAAAGATATTTGACGTTCTTGACGAGAAGCCTGACGTATCTGACAGAGAAGATCCACGCGAGGTTGAGCTTTCGGGTAATATCGATATCAGAGATATCTCATTTGGCTATGAGGACAGCAGAAATGTTCTTAAGAAGGTAAGTCTGTCTATAAAACAAGGAGAGATGATAGGTATAGTAGGTAGGTCAGGCGTCGGAAAATCTACCCTTATCAACCTGCTTATGCGCCTTTATGATACGGATGAGGGCGAGATACTTTTTGACGGAGTCAATATTAAGGATATTTCCCAGGAAAGCCTGCGACGTCAGATGGGAGTGGTGCTTCAGGAGACCATGCTCTTTTCCGGAACACTTAAGCAGAATATCGCCTACGGTAAGCCTGACGCAACAAGCGATGAAATAATCACTGCGGCAAAGCTTGCAGGAGTGCATAAATTTGCCGTAAAGCTACCCGACGGTTATAATACCGTGGTGGGAGAAAAGGGCTATACCCTTTCCGGAGGCGAGCGACAGAGAGTGGCTATTGCAAGAGCTCTTCTCCACGACCCCAGAATACTTATCCTTGACGAAGCGACATCAGCCCTTGATACTGAGACCGAAAAGCAGATACAGGACGCGCTGCAGACACTTATTGCAGGAAGGACTACCATCGCTATCGCTCACCGACTGTCAACATTGAGAAACGCAAGCAGACTTGTTGTGCTTGACCGAGGCACAGTTGCCGAGGTGGGAAGCCATGAGGAGCTTATGGCGAAAAAAGGACTGTACTTTGAACTTGTTATGGCACAAAGACAGATGTCTAAAATGAAAAAAAGCTAAAATATATCCTCCCTTTCTCGATCAGAAGGGAGGATAGTTTTATTTGACACAGTTTTTTGCGAGAAAGGATTCAAAATCCTCCTTACTACCACAGAATACGTTCATATCAATAAATTTTTCTTCACCATTGTAGCCTGGAAGCACCTCTCGGTTGGTATATTGCCAAAAGGTCCATTGTCTGCCGTCAGGAAGATACGGGGTCATAATAACATCTCTTATCCATATGTCTTGTTCAGGATAACAGTCGGATATATATAGCTTATACACTTCCTGTGTTGTGTAGATAACAGGCTGAACTCCGTAATGCTTATAAAGAATCTCTATCATAGCATTAAGATCCTCTGAAATATCCTTGGGAGGATTCTTTTTAATATCGGCATAAAATTCAACATCTATTACGGGAGGAAGCATACCCTCGGTCTTAGGAACATTTCTTATAAAATGTTCTGCCTGAAGTATCCCGTCGCTTTCAAAGCTGAAAAAGTGATAAGCTCCTACGAAAAGGTCGGTATCAAGTGCGCTGTTGAAATTGTATTCAAAGCAGTCGTCAACATATGTACTGCCCTCAGTTGCTTTGATGTATGCAAATTCGATATCATTTTCCGAAAGAACAGACCAGTCTATCTCTCCCTGATAATGTGAAACATCCACACCTCGTATGGGAAAGTCGTCTCTTGAAGGGTTGTTGAGAAGTATTGTGCCGTTATACACAAGATATACCATAAGCCATATTGCGCCGAATGCAAGTGTACTGATAAAGACACCCCAAAAAACTCTTGTTCTTACAGACATTTCATCACCTCACAGTTATTATAACACAGAAAGGACCTTTTGAAAAGGTCCTTTCTGAGACTGTCGAAAAACCTACAGTTTTTCCGACAAAGGGATTTGTACGCTCGCGCCTCGCGCCGATCCGCTACGCTTCCGACGCTTGTAAATCCGTAAGGTGTAGGCTCGGTCGCTTCTACCAAAGCTTCCGTCTCCTACGGATTTTATTAAAAATTTTTTTATTGTACTTTAGCGACAAACTGCGAAAGGACCTTTTCAAAAGGTCCTTTCTATTATTAGCTGCAGCCGCAGCTATTTGAGCCGCCTGTCAGAGATGGAGATTTGGGAAAGCTTCCCATTGAAGGGGGACAGAATTCGGAAATAGGGAACTTCATGCTGTGGAAAAGCTTACAGGGATCGTTGTCCGTTGCCTCAACACATTCCTTTTCGGGAACACAGTATTCAACCGCATTGATGAGGTACTGTGCCGGACGTTCTATTCTCACAACAGAGAACAGACCCAGTGTTACAGCAAGTGTCAGCTCTCCGCCGTCACATAGACGGTCGGAAAGACATTCACATATATTATCAGGGATCTCCTCACAGCATGTGCAGCAGCATTTACATCGGTGAGATTCAACAATATTAGAGGCAAGTATAATGGGCTCCACTGCCTCAAGTACTGCAATAGGAAGATTCGTTGAGCGTGAGCATCCGTGAGAGGAGTGGGAGGGACAGAAGCCTGAGCATCCTGTTTCGCTTTTGAAAACACTTATATTTCCTTCGCTACCGAAGAGTATGACCTTCTTTTCGACAACACTTATTCCTTCAAATTCTCTGACGTTTCCGGGCGCAACACAAGCTTCGCATATAATGCGGATGTAGAGCTTTATAGTAAGCTGATAAAAGCCGCGATTGAAGGGCACAGGATCGATATCGATATAAGCCCAAAGTATTCTTGCTGCTTTTGCACGGATGGCGGCGCCCCGTTTAAGCAGTTCTTCGCCGCAGGCAGTGAGAAAAACACGGACATTTTCAAAGCAGTCCTTGTCACGGCAGCAATCAAGCACGCGGTATGTATCTACGCACACCATTTCGCGCTGAGATTGATACTGTCTGTTTTCAGACATAGCTATAACCATTCCTTTCGGGAGATTTTTATTCTTGCAGGCAGAATTTCCTGCCTACGGTAATATAATATGCCGCCTGTACCGATTTTGATATCTAAATGTCCAGATCTATATTATCAGGAAAGCTCTCCCCAAGCATTTTAAATCCGCAAATGATCGTTTCAATGCATTTTTCCGCATCACTGCCTTCACTGCAGGTAAAGGTTATAAATACTTTTCCCGGCTCGAAATTACAATAGAGATTTCTTATAAGACCTTCTGCGGAAGCCTTTTCAAGGTATTCACGCGCTGTCAGACAAAGAACAGAAACTGCTGAGCACAGTATTGCCTCGCCAAAGGGAGAGCTTTCTGCGTGACCTATACATTCAATAATATGCTCATCATGATATCTTGTATATGAGATCTGTGTCAAGCCATCACCTCCGCAGATGAGCTTCTTATCATTTCAAGCATCTCGTCTCTTCCGTCAAAATCCATCATCTTAAGGCAAATTTTTGCCGCTTCGCGGTTGTTTTCGTTGAAAAGACCCATATCAAAGAGCTTGCAGGCAAGATCATTTGACGCGGCTCTTGAATAAGCGCTCTTCTTGTGAGCTCTTACCTTAATATCATAAATGGGGGCAATAAGCATATCTCCCTTTATGGATATAAAATCCATTCCTTTGCTTCCTGCTATTCTGAAGCAACGGGGAAGAGTGTAAAATTGACGTATAAGCTCTATAAGCATATGACAAATGCTCTCAAAGGCTCTGTATGAGCCTGATATCATATCTCTTGTGGTTTTATTTCCTGCTTCCTGAAGGGCAAGGATGGCGTTATATGCAGTAACACCACCGTTTACGGAGCCCTGAGAAAAATCTCTGTTGCCGGATGTTTCCTTCATCTCATCTATTTTGTTGTTAAGGATAGATACGCATATGGGAGAAAGTGCGGGAATGTTAATTGGCATAATAGAGCTGTTGGGGTCTCCTGAGCCGGAATAATGAACGAAGGGCTTGTCCCAATCTGCAAATTCTCTTTCGTTGAGAGCACCGTCGGCACGCACGAAAAATCTTCTTCCTGCAGACATTTTCGCATTTTTCACAATGGATGAGCCCAGTATATCTATCTCCTTTTGAGTGCCCTTCATTGCGTCAATAATTCCAAAGCCGCAAATGCTGCCCTTCACAGGATACAGTGAATCGATGATGAAGGGATATTTTCCGTGGTCGTAGTAACCTCTCTGCGAATACTCGCTGTCATTTTCTGAAGCGTAAAGGAGGGTGTTGTTGACGAATTTGCAGTAGTGTACCACAGTTTTTGTCCCCAACTTTTTCTTGTAGTACCAGTCGATCACCGCTGATTTGTCTGCTGTGTCAACAGTATCGTCGTAAATATAGTGGGAAACGTCAATTGAGGGGGAGGCGAGAGTATCGGATATATGAGGGTATTTTGATGAGAGAAGCTCATTGTCCCATAGCTCAACGTGGAATATGTTTTTTGCATTCTGAATGTCTGTTACGCCGGGCTCCCAGTAGAGATTAAGAATATCAACGGGGTGAATGTCGATGTTGCCAAGCCCCATGTTAAGGGAGGGATTCCAAAAAACGCCGTAGCAGGCAGTACCGCTTTTGAGCTTTTCATACCAGCAGGAGGAATATATTGCTTCAAAGCCCGATTCCTCAAGAATGCACGGAAGAATTTTGTCCAGCAGCTCAGCAGCATTTCTATCTCTTTCCTCTCGTGGGAGACAGGAGCAGGTGGGAATGTTGTCCATAGCATCTGCGTGCTTGTTGATTATGGAATTAAAGAGCCAGCCTGAAGGGGTAGTGCTGCTCTTGTCACAGTGACGCAGACGCCACCACTGTTCGTTGTCTATAAGTCTTGCTTCAAGATTTGCTTTTGAAGCTCTGTAGCTTTGTAGAGTCTCAGAGGCGCGAAGGATCGCACCTTCATCTATAATTTTGTTTTTCATAAATTTTCCTTTCATTAATAAGTGTATTTTGAATATTGTTTTGTATCCTTGAGCGGATCAATAGCACAGGGAACAGGAGATGCCTGTAATACAGGCTTCATAGATCTGCTCATGCAAAAATAACGGAATGAATCTGCGAAATGATCCTCCTGAGAGGTGTCAAGATCCTCAGGAGAGGCGTCGCTGTAGTTTAAGAGCGGAATAGTGCGTATTGCATGACGGCAGGTGTTAAAAAAATAAACCATAGGCTTTCCTTTTTCATCGAATGCCATTCTGTAGTGGCATTGCATCCAACCGGGGAGTCTTTTGTTGTCACCCGGCTGAAAAAATATCATGTTTCTGTCTGCCGCCTCAATTATTGCTTCGCCTCTGGATGCGTCCCATATGGATGGGTCTGCGACTCCCAGTATCTGCTTTCCACGTAGCCAACGGTGCTCGTTTTCTATACGGCGTATTTCCGAGAATATCTTATCCGGAGGCCATTTGATGCCTACGTTTGGTTCTGTGCAGCCATATAGCTGAAGAATGAGATATGCACGGCCTTCATAGTCAATTGCCCACCAATCGCAGGAAAATGGCTTGGAATATCCAAAGTCAAAGCTTCTGTATATGTTCCAATCACGTGGTATTTCAAAGGGCTCGATGACATGTGTGAACAGTCTGTCCTTGTAATGTGACGGGTCATCGCGAAATTCTTCAAAAAACTGTCCCTCGAATATGTTCCAATCACCGTCGAGCCAGGCTCTTTTAAGCTTTCCGGGAAGTGCCTTCAGCTTGTTGATATATTCAGGGTCGCTTTCAAGCAGAGCTTTGTTGTCGGTGACAAGACTTTTTATAAAATAGTAATCGGATGCGCTTTCCTTTTTGTCAATAAAAAGATCTTTCACCCATCCGTGTCCCACACCGCCGGGATTACAGGTGAGATAGATACGCTTGGGAAAGCTGTTAACACCTCTGACGCATGCTCTGATTCGGTCAAACATTTCACGTGTAAACTGAGTGGCTTCATCAATAAAAATAACATCAGCCTCCGTGCCTTGAAATTTATCAAGGTCCGCAACATTTCTGCAGGCGGCAAAGCGCAGGATTGAACCGTTTTCAAAGCATAGCTCCTTTCTTGAGTGTGAGTAGTCAGCGATCTCTGCACATATCTTGCACAGCTCTGTAATATGATTGACTCTCAACTCAGAATATGTTCGGCGAACTATCATCAGCTTGATCCCCGGATAGTTTAGGGCCAAAAGTATTGACTTTGTGCGAACAGCCCAGCTTTTTCCTCCTCCTCTCGCACCGCCGAATGCCGTGTAGGTGTGGTCTGATAGAAAAAACAGCTTTTGCTTTTCCGATGGCGATGAAATCCTCAGATCTATATTGCCCAATCCTTTTCCTCCTCTCCGAAAATAACGTTGATAACAGAAGCGTTGTCCTTTTCATCATCACTGTCAAGTGTCTTTATAACTGTTGCAAGCTCTTTAGCTGCACCTGTCAGCTCCTTTAGTTGTTTCAGATTTCTTTCCTCCTCCTTTTTCATAGCAGTGGCTTCTTTTGCAACTATATCCACCATCGTTGCTATGGCGGACCTGAGCTTTTTGTCAGTTTTCTTTGCTTTCAATGCTTCATCTCCTTTCTGACAGCATTATCTTACTACATCTTTTTGATTATTTCTCCCCACGGTAAGTATGCGTTTTTTTACTTGTGAAGAGTAATTAATTTTTAAAAGCATTGAAAGAGAATGGATAACTTGTTATAATAAAAAGTGCGCACCCCTATGTCGTGCGCGTAAATAATTCCAGGTAGGTGTATCTAATGAAGAAACAGGCATTCAATCCCTTCCTTCCGGGATGGGAGTATATTCCCGATGGCGAGCCTTACGTTTTCGGCGACAGAGTTTATCATTACGGCAGTCACGACCGATTCGGAGGTGAGGGCTTCTGCCTTAATACATACGTTTGCTGGTCTGCACCTGTTGACGACCTTGGCAACTGGACATATCACGGCGAAATATACGATACAAGAAACGACCCATTTAACCGAGAGGGAAAGTGGACAGGCTATGCTCCCGATATGTGCAGAGGTGCTGACGGAAGATATTATCTTTATTATGCTATTAATAACGATTCAGTAATGAGTGTTGCTGTGTGCGACGAGCCTGCGGGAAGGTTTGAGTTTTACGGACATATAAAGACCGCCGACGGAAGGATATACGGGACGAAACCGGGAGACGTTTTCTGTTTTGATCCCGGTGTACTTCTTGACGACGACGGAACAGTTCATCTCTATATGGGATTTTCTCCCACATGGGAGCTGGCAGATGATATAAGCGGTGCTCTTGCAGCGGCAAGAATAGACGGTGCATATCACTTTGAGCTTGAGCGCGATATGCTTACTATCAAGGTAGAGCCCGATATGGTCTGTCCCGGTATGCTTCATTCTAAAGGTACATCCTTTGAGGGGTATGGTTTCTTTGAGGCGCCAAGTATCAGAAAATTTAACGGAAAGTATTATTTTATCTATTCTTCAGAGCATTATCATGAGCTATGCTACGGAATCGGTGATTCTCCCAAAGGCCCCTTTACCTATGGTGGTGTACTTATAAGCGATGTGGATGTGGGTATTAACGGTAATACTGAATTTCTCAACTATCCATCCAATAACCACGGAAGCCTTGAAAAGATAGGTGATGAATATTATATTTTTCACCACAGGCATACAAATAAGACCATGTATTCAAGACAGGCGTGCGCTGAAAAGATAACAATGCTTCCCGACGGTCATTTCCTTCAGGCAGAGGTCACAAGCTGCGGACTTAACGGTGGACCGCTTCGCGGATGTGGAGAATATGAGGCGAGGATTGCAAGCTACCTGTCCTCAACAGGCGGATGCTCAGATTACGGATGGGGTATGTTAGATTCCATGCCATATTTTACTCAGATGGGTGAGGACGGCGTTGGATCCGGAGTGCAGTATATTGCCTATATGGGTGACGGCGCATGGACAGCCTTTAAGTATTTTGAGTTTGAGGGCGGAGAAAAAATATCTGTTTCCGTGAGAGGAGACGGAGCGGGTGAATTTGAGGTGGCAACAGAGCGCGGAGGAGCCCCTGTTGTGAGAATACCGATTGCACCCTCCGAGGAATTCGTACTATATACATCAGAGGATACACTGCCTACAGGAACATATCCCCTGTACCTTACATACAGAGGAAATGGACATGTTGACTTTATTTCCTTTAAGCTCTACTTTGATCAGAGGTGATCTCAGCATATGGCTAAAAAATATGAAATAGATATGTGCTCAGGGCCGATATTGCCCAAGCTGCTTAAGCTGGTAGTTCCTCTTATGATATCAAGTGTTCTTCAGCTCCTTTTTAATGCGGCGGATATTATCGTCGTGGGCAACTTTGCAAGTGAGAATTCCCTGGCGGCAGTAGGATCTACTACAGCGCTTGTCAATCTTATGA
>JAFUMU010000045.1 GCA_017482495.1 Clostridia bacterium
CTGTCAAGTACGGATTGTTTACAGTTTGTTCGGGAGGATTGTTTACACTTTTATCTACGGTAAATTCTTTTTGAAATAATCTTTTTCTCTTCTGTGTCAACCTTTGCTATGGCGAATTCGCCATAGCAAAGGTTGACACTTTTTTCGCTCGTTGGTACTATTTCTATATACTTGTTAATCAAACTGTCGCTTAAAAAATACCTGTGTTTGTCAATAGATATATATCCCTTGTAGTTTACTTTTCTTAACGTTTTCCCTGTATCATATTCGGGTTCTTGCGGGTTTTCTATGTATTCTCTTTTGCTTGGCTTGTAGTGTTTAGCCGGTACGTCTAACCCCAATGATTCATGTGGTCGTTCATAATTGTAACAATATCTAAATTTATCAAATTCTTCTTGAGCATGATCCAGGTCTCTCAAAATCGTACGTTTAAGTACATCTTCCTTCAGAGTTCGGTGAAAGCGCTCATCTTTGCCTTGCGTTTGAGGATGTAATATTCGTCCGTGTATAGGTAACACATTCATTTGCATCATCCATACATCAAACATTGTATATCCCTTTCCTCCGCTTCCCCACGGATTTCCATTATCGCTTAATATCGATTTAGGTAATCCATACTCTCTAAATACAGTTACTAAGCAGTTTTTTGTTGGTAACCACCGCTCGTTGTCTTTTGCATTTATGCATAACGAAAAACGCGAACAATCGTCTAAGATCGTCATTGGGTAGCAGATAATTCCATTGCTTAAGCCGAAATTTCCCTTGTGGTCCATCTGCCACATTTCGTTTGGTTCTTCTTTTTCAAATCTTTTCCATGGAGTGTGCGCATCTGATGCTTCTTTTGATATGCAATTATTTCGTTTTAATATATCTGCTATCGTACTGGTTGCCGGCAGCTCTACAAATCCTTTGTTTTCAAGTGACCGTTTTATTTTTCTCGGCCCCCATGTAGGGTGTTCTTCTCTTGTGTACAGAATCAGCTCTTCTTTTTCAACGGAGGTTTTTCTTGGCTTGAAGTATGCTTCATGAGACTTATCTTCTAAACCTTCTCCATTTTTGAATCGTGCGATCCATTTGTATGCCGTTGGTCTGCTTATTCCGTATTCGCGGCATAGCTCACTCAAACTCGTTTCTTTTTGAATGACTTTTTGAATGAATTCTTTTCTTGTTTTTTCCACAGTTTTGTTCTCCCACGGCATTTAAAACACTTCCTTTTTCTGCATTTTATTTGCCTTTATTTTATCACAAAACTGTAAACCATCCTCCCGTACATTCTGTAAACAATCCTACCATACTATACAATTCCCCCCGGACCCCCTTTCAGAGAACTTTGAATATGGGTGAATGTAATATTGTGCGCAGAACGAGCGCGCATTCCCGTATGCGACGCAGGTCGCACAGAAAAGCAAAGGATATTAAAAAAGGAAGCTCGTTTCCTTTTTTAATATCCTTTGCTTTTCTTTATCCCCAATGCACAGCATTGGGGCGGGAATGCTAACCTATCTTATGCTGCTCCGAATACCGTTTCGCTTCAGAATATTCTAACCACCCAAATACGCGTTTGTTTAAAAGGTTTGGAGGGGCGTGGGGGACCTTTCCTTAAAAGGTCCCCCACAAAACAAAAAAACAAAAAAACATGGGGACTCTATGCAGAGTCCCCATATAAAAATTCAAGCTTAGATCTTGCCGCGGGAGCCGCAAACATCGATCTTGTGGAGGCAGAGCTCGCGAACAGCGTCTCTTGCCTTACCCATATACTTCTTGGGGTCGATAATGGACTGGTCAACCAGCGCCTCACGAACTGCCTTTGTAGCAGCCGCACGAAGCTCTGTTGCATAGTTTACCTTATTGATACCAAGCTCGATTGTTCTCTTTATCATTTCATCGGGAATACCGGAACCGCCGTGAAGAACAAGGGGACAGTCGATCATATCCTTGATCTTTGCAAGAAGCTCAAAGTTAAGCTTAGGCTCGCCCTTATAGAAGCCATGTGCTGTACCGATAGCGATCGCAAAGATATCAATACCTGTGCGTGTGAAGAAATCAAGAGCCTCATCGGGATCTGTGTAAGCAATATCAGCGCTGTGGCCGTCTTCTTTACCGCCTACTGTACCAAGCTCGGATTCAACTGTGATGCCCAGAGGACGCGCTTTTGCAACTACCTTCTGAGTTACAGCGATATTTTCCTCATAAGGGAGCTTGGAAGCATCGATCATAACAGAAGAATAGCCTGCATCGATAGCTGCTGCAACAGCCTCATAGCTTTCGCAATGGTCAAGATGGAGAGATACGGGAACAGTTGCCGCCTCTGCGTCTGCCTTTACCATAGCTACTGCCTGACGGAGAGTTATATACTTAACTGTAGAGGGAGTAGTCTGGATCATTACGGGAGATCTTGCTTCTTCAGCCGCCTCGATGATAGCCTGAACCATTTCAAGGTTTTCTGCATTGAATGCAGGAACTGCATAGCCGCCACGGCGAGCCTCGAGGATCATTTCTTTACTTGTAGTGTACATTTCAATCAAGTCCTTTCAAGTATGTTTAATTTAGAGGATGGGAATATTTAAAAAAGCCTCTCCTCGTTCTTATTCCATAATATTATCTTCGATCATCTTAGTCACGTTCTCAATGGATATCTTACCCTCCATAGGACCGAACGCACCGGTGTTGAGAGAAGCGGCCGCAGTTGCCCACTTAGCGGCATCAAGGAGATTCTTACCGTCAAGGAGTCCGCAGAGGAATGCGCCGTCGAAGCTGTCGCCTGCGCCTGTTGCATCAACGGGCTCGATAGCGTAAACGCCGAATTCGATTCTTTCTTCTCTGGAGTAGATGATGCAGCCCTTCTTACCGTTCTTAAGAACGATAAGCTCAAGCAGAGGCTTTGTATCAAACAGCGCCTTTACAGCCTCCTCAATATCCTCGCAGCCGGAGAGCATACGAAGCTCACTCTTACCGGGCATAAACACGCTTGTCTTATCAAGAACTGCCGCAACAAGGTCAAGAGCCTCAGGATCCTTAAGGAGCTCGGGACGAATATTGGGGTCAAATGAAACCTTTGCACCCTTATCGAATGCTCTTGTCATTGTATCAACGATCTTACGTCCGAACTCAAGGTTTGCCATAAGGGAGCATCCCATTACGTGGAAATACTTAAGTCCTTCAAGCTTTTCATCAGCAGGAGCGGGAGCAAGAACTGCAGGAGTATTACCAATATGGAAAATGAACTTTCTGTCGCCGTTAGCAAAGTATGTAACGAAGGCACAGCCTGTGGAAATTCTGTCATTCTTGATGATATTGGAGCAATCAACTCCGTCACCCTCAAGTCTGTCAAGGAGGCACTTACCGAAATCATCATCGCCTACGCCGCCTACGATAGCTGCCTTATGGCCAAGTCTTGCAACTGTGTCGATAAAGATAGCAGGTGCACCGGAGGGGTAAGGACCCTTAAATGTTTCAGCCTTGTCAAGGGGCTTATCAACGCCGTCACGCATGATCTCAACGATGATCTCGCCCATAGTCATAATTTCTGCCATGGTCTTATATCTCCTTAGTTATTTATTATGCGTTCAGCTTGCTTCTGAGGAAGTTTACTGCATTTGTCATCATCTCGTCCATCTTATCTGCATCGGCACCGCCGGAGAGATCTCTCCAAACCTTAATAGCAGGGCCTACCTCGCCACCTACGAGAAGGAAGGGCTCCATGACTACCTTACCATCGTAGTTGATATCGCGGAGGGCCTGTCCGATCTCGTCCCAAGGCATATGACCTGTACCGGGAAGCATACGGTTTGCTTCACCAACGTGAACGTGAGCAACCCAATCTCCTCCGCGGCGGAGAACTGAGGGAATATCCTCAACCTCTTCAATATTCATATGGAACGTATCAAGCAGGAGCTTAACGGACTTCTTGCCAACTCTCTCGCAGAATGCAATACCCTCATCAAGAGTATTGATCATGCAGGACTCAAATCTGTTAAGGATCTCAAGAGCGATCGTAAGACCCAGCTTATCAGCGTGGTCACCAACGATCTTCATACCTTCAACGGCACGTGCAAGGAGAGCCTCCTTATCAGTGTCAACAAAATCATATGGCCAGTGATTATAGCAAGCTCCGATGAGAATGGGGCAATCGATCTTAACCATCTGGTCAAGAATAGCGCAAAGGAACTCTACGCCTGCTGCATGAACTGTGGGATCTGCGCTGCAAATATCCTTATCCTTGGGAGGGCCGAGGTTTGCAGAGATCTGAAGGCCCAGGTCCTTAGCTGTTACGCGAAGCTCTTCAAGCTCTGCATCGCTCATATTTACAAGGTCGCCTGCGCCTACCTCGAGAACGTCGAGGCCGCACTTCTTAGCTCTGTGGCAAAGCTCAACATAGTTTACGTTCCATGTGTTGCCCCAGTAAGCAAAATGTGTACCGATTTTCATCATAGTGTTATATCTCCTTATATATATTATTTTTTATTCAACAAATCCGTAAACAAGCTCGCAGGGAGACTTGTCGGCATCGAATTCTGCCGAAATACCTATCTTCTGATAGGTAGTTCTGATTCCGGTGCGGTTTACAAAGTTGTACCAATCCTGATATTCGCCCTTGTATGCTGCTTTCTGCTCTGCTGTACCGTTAACATATTCATCCTGATAACGTGCATCCAAGTTAAGGAATCTCATATGAGCAGACGCCTTTGTAATGTTTTCTCTCTGCCAATCGCTTTCTGCTGCAAGCAGTGCATTTGCATATAGCTCCTTCATTTCTTCGCCATGAACATTGAAATACTCTCTGGAATACATCTCAAAAGGATGGTTGTATTCAGTTACATAGCATCCCATAGTGCTGCCGGCTTCCTCAAGCATTACAAGGTAATCATAAATATTCTCCCAACCGGGACCGTAATAATACTCAAGATATTCAGCAATAAGCTCCTTGTATTCATCCTCCGTTATATCCTTATCCCACATCATTTCGGAAAGAAGGAATGCATTAAGACCGTCGAAGGCATCGTTTGCCGTTCCTACAACGTAGAATCCCACAGCCTTGTGCTCCATAAACCATCTCATATCGTGGTAAATATTAAAGGTATTGCAAAGAGGAGCCAAGCTATAATAAATGTTAGTAGGGTAATACCATATGTATGTCTGTGAGCAATGCTCCAACCAGCCAAGGTAATACCTCTGTTCTGCTGTATTACTTCCAAGGACAACAGGATCGCCGTTATAATCCTTTTCCATACTTACGACACCTGCAGAATCACAATCGCAGCTTTCTATAGTATGATTTATACAACCGTTCCAACAATACAGAAGGATAACGTCGTCGTTAAGGCTTCTTTTCTGAGGAGGAACTCTCGTTCCGCCGTAAGCATTTGTAATAACGGTCAATTTATCATCATAGCGCTCGTCAATGGCATCATCGATCTTATTTACAAAATCAACCAGGGTTCCTGTATATGTACCCTCTTCTTTGTAAACCTTACGGCAATTTATACATGTACAATACTTGATAAACGGAGCATATGAACAGGATATCTCTGTGAGCTCCTTGCCCAACTGCTGTCCCCATGACATTCTTTCGTCAATGAGCTTACACATATTCATCAGGCATTCATCATACTTACTGAGATATAAATATTCTCCTGTATCAGGATCAACTGCCAAAACAGGTTCTCCTGTTTCGGGATCTACTGTGGTGATCCACTCACCGGTCTCAGGATCCTCATAGCCTTCATATTCGGATACAAAGTCTGTAAGACAGTATGTTGCTACTCCGTTATACGGAACAACGCTGGGAATAAACACATCAAAGGAGTGTGCATTCACCCAAATTCGACCTACTCCGTAGCCATACCTTGCATCATTAAGACTGTGAGCCACAGAGGAACCACTAAGCTTTCTCTTGATTATTGCACTGTATGTATATTCATTATGATAGGGATCTACACAGTTACATCTGTAAAGTGTATCTGGGATCTGAGTATCCTCAAGTCCTTCGGGTATCCTGAAGCCCTCGTCCTTAGGTACTCTTACATCCTCATAACCGAAGAATCGGAAACCCATATACTCCTCAAGAAGCTCATAAACTGCGTACATTGAACCTCTGAGCGCACCTGCAGTAATAACAAGCTGACCGTCCTCAACAACGATAGCGAAGCCATCATTACCAAGAGCATCCGAGTCATCCTCGCAGAGGATCACTTTAAGCTCTGCATCGCTTTCGTTCTCAACGATGGGAAGCTCCTTGTCGGTAGCCATTTTTACATACTTCTGAAGCTCTTCGGCCGCGAAAAGCATATTGGCATTATCAGGATTTGTTACAACGATCGTGTAATTACCAATATCGTTACCTGCGATAGTATGTATGGAGCAGACCTGAGTAAGATCCTCAACATCTGCAAGATGACGTTTGATGATTCGAAGATCCTTAGCATTGACCTTGCCGTCAGCGTTGAGATCCGCCGCATCAAAGCTTTCAAGCTCACCGGCACCGGCACAGTAAAGTCTTATAGCCAAAGAATCCTTCATATCAACAGCACCGTCACCGTTGGCATCTCCGGCAACAAAGGTCCTTGAAGCAGCCGCAGGAAGAACTAAGCACCCTGCAAGAACCGAAACAAGAACAACTATAGATATGATTTTTTTCATTGCTTACCTCCGTATACTATTATCTACTGTAAATTATACTCTAAATACACGATTTTTTCAATAGGATTTTTACTTAATAAACATAATTTACACAAGTTTTTGACCTTAGTTGACAATTTGTGAATAAAATGTTATAATGTATAACAATATAGTCGGCGGTAATATATTACTTTACAATGCCACATAAATGCATTCAACAAAATGTACTGTAAACCACCGCCAAGCAAGCTGCTGCAAAGCGGCGATCGGAGGAAAGATGAAGAACAAAAAAACTGAAAGCAATCCCTCCGCATCTCATAATTTGAGAAGTAACCCTATATACTTCTGCAATCCCATCCAAGCTGAGACTCTTCTTTCCGAGGGCAGAGACCTTCTTCTCTTCGTTCGTCACGGGTTAACTGATTGGAACGTTCAGATGCGTCTACAGGGACGCGAGGAAGTTCCTCTCAACGAAGCAGGAAAGGAACAGGCAAAAGAGTTGGCAGGACTTATCGGTAATGCCGGAAAAATCAGCAATATCTACACCTCTCCTCTTTCAAGGGCCAAGGATACAGCATCGATCATCTCATCAGAGCTTAAATTAGATGCACCTATCATTCTTGAGGATCTTATCGAGAGAGATTACAGCGCACTTTCAGGACTTACCATGGCTGAAAGACGCGAGAGGTTTCCTTCCCCCAAGGATTATCCCGCTGATATTGAGAATACCACCAACGCAGCTCAAAGAATGAAAAAAGTGGCATTGGAGTTATATCTCAGAGAAGATAAGGAAAGTGGTATCACTGTAGCGGTTACTCACGGAGGAGTTATCAACTCTCTGTTCTCCTACCTGACACGCGGAAGAGCCGGTATGGGCAAAAATGTTGCCAAAAACTGCTCTATCTCTGCTGTTGCTTCGGGTAAGGCTGATATCATCCCTCTTGCATTTAACCTGCAGTGTACGGATTTTATCAATTACATGAACAGTATCAAAGAAAACGAAAACAACTGATTGCCGATTTTAGTTCGGCGATCAGTTGTTTTCGTTTATGTTCCTTTCAAACCGATGACAAATATGCGGGACTTTCCTTAAAACCCCCAACATAAGAAAAAAGAGGCTGGAAATCCAACCTCTTTTTGTTGTTTCGTTAATTACTTAAGAAGTTCTGCGATCTCGTCGCCAAAGTTATCTTCCTTCTTCTCAAGACCTTCGCCCTTTTCGT
Source organism: Clostridia bacterium (assembly GCA_017482495.1). GTDB lineage: Bacteria > Bacillota > Clostridia > Oscillospirales > CAG-272 > Avispirillum. The sequence goes on from JAFUMU010000045.1 coordinate 7,842, forward strand.
AGAGGTAGAAGCTGTCGATTGCGATCTCGCCGCCGAAGTCCTTAGCGCACTTAGCAACGTACTGACCAACCTTCATGTCATCATCCTTAACGTAAGCCTGCTCTACGAGACATACTCTCTCATAGAACTTGCCGATCTTACCTGTTACCATCTTCTCGATGATAGCCTCGGGCTTGTTAGCATTCTTCTCATCGTTCTTGATCTGAGCGATAAGGATAGCCTTCTCTTCCTCTACTGCGCTTGCAGGAACTTCGTCTCTGGAAACGTATGCAGGGGGGTTACCTGCTGCGATCTGGAGAGCGATGTTCTTTGCGAACTCAGCGAAGCCGGGGTTAGCTACTGCTGCATCGTCAGCGTTGAACTTAACGATAACGCCTGTGCCGCCATTACCGTGGATATATGTGGAAACAACACCGTCAACTACAACGAAACGGCGGATGTTCATGTTCTCACCGATTGTGAAGATCATGTCCTTAAGCTTTGCCTCAACTGTGAAGTTATCATCGTACTTCTCAGCAAGGAAAGCCTCTACGCTTGCAGGTCTTGTTGCAAGAATTGCCTTCTCAAGACCGCGAACGAATTCCTTGAATGTCTCGTTCTTAGCAACGAAGTCTGTCTCGGAGTTAACCTCGATCATAACTGCTGTGTTGCCTTCAACCATAATATCTACTACGCCTTCAGCTGCAATTCTGCCTGCCTTCTTTGCTGCAACGGAAAGTCCCTTCTCACGAAGGATCTTTACTGCCTCATCGAAGTCACCGTTTGCCTCGTTGAGTGCCTTCTTGCACTCCATCATGCCTACGCCTGTCTTTGCGCGAAGCTCAGATACCATCTTAGCTGTGATAGCTGCCATTTTAATATCCTCCTGTTATTCGTTGATTTTATATAATTACTCAGCGTCTGCTTCAGCGGGAGCCTCTTCAGCCTCGCCTGCGTCCTCTGCCATCTGCTCGCCCTGTCTGCCTTCGATAACTGCATCAGCAAGTACGGAAGCGATAAGACGGATTGCGCGGATTGCGTCGTCGTTACCGGGAATTACATAGTCTGCGTCGTCAGGATCGCAGTTTGTGTCAACGATTGCAACTACGGGGATACCGAGTCTCTTTGCTTCGAGAACAGCGTTGTGCTCCTTGCGTGTATCTACGATAAAGATACAGTCGGGAAGGCCGCCCATATTCTTGATACCGCCGAGGTTACGCTCGAGAGTCATCATTTCCTTCTGGAGAGCAGCTACTTCCTTCTTGGGAAGCATATCGAATGTGCCGTCAGCCTGCATCTTCTCAAGGCTGTTGAGTCTTGCGATGCTTGTCTTAATTGTCTTATAGTTTGTGAGCATACCGCCGAGCCAACGTACGTTTACGTAGTACTGGCCGCAACGCTCTGCTTCTTCGCGGATAGCATCGGAAGCCTGCTTCTTTGTACCAACAAAGAGAACGTTTCCGCCCTGCTCAGAGATCTCGCGAACGAACATGTAAGCTTCCTCGAACTTCTTGATTGTCTTCTGAAGGTCGATGATGTAGAGGCCGTTACGCTCTGTGAAGATGTATTCAGCCATCTTAGGGTTCCAGCGTCTTGTGTGGTGACCGAAATGTACACCTGCTTCAAGAAGCTGCTTGATAGAAACAACAGACATTTTAATGTCCTCCTTCGGTTTTTCCACCATACGGATCGGGATTCGCAGCCTTTCGGCACCGGCGTCCCGCCTTTGCGTATGTGTGTTATATTAAATGTCACGCTTTTCGCATGCATCGGTCATTCTACCATAATTTTTATCCCATTGCAATAGCTTATATGCCGTTCACAGAAAATTTACATTTTCTCTATTTGAAACAGTTTATTAAGCACCAACCACATTTGAGGAAACGGTCTCATTACGTTCCATATTCCGACCCCTTTCATGCCGAATTCTGCCGCCAGGCGCGCCAATGCATCCACACTTCTTGCATCCTGAGTCCAGACTACGTGTTCAGCACCATCACTGTAATAACTGAAATACGGTGCTGCAGCCACTTCGTCAAACTGTATTGCAGCTCCTACCTTTCTTGCAAGTTCAACCGCAGCAACAGGTGGAGCGGGTGATGCCTGACTTTCGCCTCTTATATACGGCAATGTCCAATCATAACCGTAAGCAGGAATGCCGAGAAACAGCTTATCAGGAGTTATTTCCATTACCGCAAACTCTGCCACCCTTCTCACCTCATTAAGAGGAGAAACAGGAAGGGGCGGTCCAAACTGATACCCCCATTCATATGTCATAAGGAAAGCATAGTCTGCCGCATTTCCGAGCGCTCTGTAATCGTGAGCCTCATAAAGCAGCCCTCTCTGATCCCTTGAGGTCTTAGGCGCCAGCGCAACAAACACTGCATAGTCCCCTCTCAGCTCATCGTTTATCTCCGTCACAAACGAAGCAAATTCTTCAGCATACTCAGGTGAGATGAATTCAAAATCTACGTCTATACCGCCGTAACCATTACTTCTGACGATCTCTGCTGCCGATCGGATAACAGACTCTCTGAAGCTCTTATCTGACAGAACCTTGTTCACCAATTCATTTGAAAAGGTACCGTCCTCCGAAAGAGATGTCAACATCATAAGCGGAACTGTGTCATACTCTTTTGCAAGTGCGATCAGCCTTTCATCTCCGCCCTCGGGTGGGATAAGTGTACCGTCATTGTTTATTCCGTATGAGAAGATAGACAGATATGTAAGATACGGCAGGACCGAGCGTATCTGCTCATCCGATATATAAGGATAGGCATATCCGTTTATCCTTATATTGCCCAGCGGTGCCCCGCCGTAGCTTATAACTATGGTCTGACCCTCAAAAATATCAGTTTTTCCCTGAAGTATGGGATTGTTTCGCAGCAACTCCTGAACCGAAACTGAATATGCATCTGCTATAGATGAAAGAGTATCCCCACTCTGTACTGTATATACAGATTCAGGATACTGCAATACCAATGTCTGCCCAACCACCAGATTGCCCGGAGCAGTTAGTCTGTTGTCCGTGATTATCCTTTGCGCAGTAGTACCGTTTTCTTCCGCGATAGAAAAAACAGTATCACCGGGCTTTACTGTGTATATTATCATAAATACCTCCATTTGTTTTTCCTTTTATTATATGCATACGGATTATTTATATGTGTAATATACCTAATATTGCATAACACATACTCAAAAGGACAAAAATAACTCAAACGAAAGGAGATATATTTATGTCCACACAACCTAAAATAAAATGTATTACCGCCGATGAGATACTTGACTCCAGAGGATGGCCTACAGTTTGCGCAACTGTTACCGCAGACGACGGATGCGGTGCGTATGCATCCATACCCTCCGGTGCATCAACAGGAAGCCACGAAGCTCACGAAAAAAGAGATCTTGATCTCTCACGATATATGGGAAAGGGCGTGTTGTCCGCAATAGATTCAATAAACTGCACCATTGCCCCTAAGCTGGAGGGATGTCCGCTCAATCAAGGTATCATAGACTCAAGACTTATTTCCATAGACGGCACGGAAAACAAGGAAAAGCTTGGTGGCAACGCTACACTTGCCGTATCTCTTGCCTGTGCAAGAGTGGGGGCTCTATGTGCTGGTCAGCCGCTTTTCAGATATTTGGGAGGCATCAATTCACACAGAATGCCCATTCCTATGATGAACATTCTCAACGGCGGCGCTCACGCCTCAAACAATGCTGACATTCAGGAATTTATGATAATGCCCGTAGGCTTCAGTTCATTCCGCGAGGCGCTTCGTGCAGGAAGTGAGATATACCACACTTTAGGAAAAATTCTCAAAAGCGACGGTAAAAGCACAGCAGTAGGCGACGAGGGCGGGTTTGCTCCCGACTGTGACAGCGAGCCTCAGATACTTGACTATCTTGTTCAGGCAATAACCGAATCCGGCTACGATACAAACAGAGTGAAAATAGCGCTTGATGCCGCCGCAACGGAGTGGTACTCAGACGGAAAATATATTCTTCCCAAAAGCGGAGAGGTACTCTCAAAGGAATCGCTTATTGAAAGATGGGAATATCTCTGTGAAAACTATCCTATCGTTTCCATTGAAGACCCACTTGCGGAGGACGATTTCGGTGCATGGGAAATGCTTACTGAAAGATTGGGCAAAAAAATAATGCTTGTGGGAGACGACCTTTTCGTTACCAATGAAAAAAGACTTCGCGAGGGAGTTTCACGAGGTATTGCAAATTCCGTCCTTATTAAGCCAAATCAGATAGGCACCCTCTCCGAGACAATGGCTGTTATGAACTACGCTTCAGACAAGAGTTACAAAACTATCGTTTCACACCGTTCAGGAGAAACAGAAGACACAGCCGTGGCTGATATCGCTGTTGCCATGAACGCAGGCTTTGTGAAATTCGGTGCCCCCTGCAGAGGCGAGCGCACTGCAAAATACAACCGCCTCCTGCGTATTGAAAATCAGCTTGGAGCTTCCGCGGTTTACGGAATAGTTTGAACTGAAGAGAAGTTTGGAGGGGACTTTTGAGGAAAGCCCCCTCCAAGCCTCCCCAAACCTTTTTGAATAAGAAGAACAATATAATCACATTTTGACCGTAAAAAAAGGACGGCTATGCCGTCCTTTTTTTACATATTAAAGTCTTGCTGCGATCTCGTGGAGGAAGGTTTCTGTATCAACTACCTTCTTATTCTCTAAAGTACAGAGATAAGAGAGATTCTTGTCCATTACGCCATCTTCCATTGTCTTGATTGATGCTCTTTCAAGCTTATCTGCAAATTCACACAGTTCGGGGATATCATCAAGCTCACCGCGTTTACGAAGCGCGCCTGTCCATGCAAATATTGTTGCAATGGGGTTAGTAGAAGTCTTTTCACCCTTGAGATAATTATAGTAATGTCTTGTAACTGTACCATGAGCAGCTTCATACTCATACTTGCCGTCAGGAGAAACAAGAACGCTGGTCATGAGACCTAAACTACCATAGGCTGTTGCAAGCATATCACTCATAACATCACCATCATAGTTTTTACAAGCCCAAATAAAGCCACCTTCGCTTCTGATTACTCTTGATACAGCATCGTCAATAAGGGTGTAGAAATACTCAATTCCTGCTTCTTCGAATTTTTCCTTATATTCTGTTTCATAAATTTCCGCAAAAATATCCTTAAAACGATGATCGTATATCTTGGAAATCGTATCCTTTGATGCAAACCAAAGATCCTGTTTCATTTCAAGAGCATAGTTAAAACAAGTACGTGCAAAACCGGAAATGGAATCATCTGTATTGTGTACACCCTGAATAACGCCATCGCCTGCGAAAGTATGAATAAGCTTTCTTGTTTCTGTTCCATCGGGTGCTGTTACAACAAGCTCAGCTTTACACCCCTCAGATACCTTCATCTCAGTATTCTTATAAATATCGCCGTAAGCATGACGTGCGATAGTAATAGGTTTTGTCCAAGTAGGAATGTATGTTGAAATACCGTTTACAATAATAGGTGTACGGAACACAGTACCATCCAGGATAGCACGAATTGTACCGTTAGGACTTTTCCACATCTCTTTGAGATTGTACTCTGTCATGCGCGCAGCATTGGGAGTAATTGTTGCGCACTTTACTGCAACGCCGTACTTCTTTGTTGCCTCTGCAGCATCGATCGTAACCTGGTCGTTTGTCTCATTTCTGTAGGGAAGACCCAGATCGTAGTACTCACTCTTAAGGTCTACGTAGGGGTTGATAAGTATATCTTTGATCATCTTCCAGATGATTCTGGTCATTTCATCTCCATCCATCTCAACGAGGGGAGTTTTCATCTGAATCTTTGCCATTTCGTTGTCCTCCGAATTACTAAAAATACACCGTATATTTTACCATATTAAAGTCATACTGTCAACATATTTTTAGTTTTCATATTTTTTCAATTGAAATCCTGATTTATTGTGCTATAATCGTTGAAGAGGTGAGTAAATTGATTTACGAAAGCGTACAAAAAGCGGCAGAGCGTCTTGGGGTTTCACCGAGAGCTGTTCAAAAAAGGGCGGCACAGGGAAAGATTCCCGGAGCTGTCAAGGAAGGAAGAGATTGGAGGATCCCTGTATCCGACATCAGCACAGCAGAAAGCTCTGACACGGCAGAGAAAAAATCTGTTCCCGAAGCCTACAGGACTACCATGCATCTGCTTGACAGCACTCACGCCCCCGGAGATTGTCTTAAGCATATTTACAAAATAGATGACAAGGATGACAGAAACGTTGCACTGGGACAGTATTATTTCTTTTCGGGAGAGTCTCAAAAAGCCGTTGAAATCCTTGAGCCCTATTTAGGAAGCTCCGATGTTGCGCTGAAGTATTCGGCAAGCTTTTTCAGTATGTTTTCATATGTAACCACAGGACAGTTGCACCTCGCCAAATATGCTATGAACAGCTTATACGATCAGGTAAAGGCCGGCCTCCATCCGCTGGCACCGCCCGAGCTGAAAGCAGTGTGCGTTTTCACAGGTACAGCTTGCTCAGTAATGTTTCATTTGCCCACACCGCCGCTTCCTCCGCTTGAGGAGCATGTAAAATATTTAAACGGCGGTATAAAATATTGGGCTTGCTACGTTCTTGCCCACAAGGCATACAATGAAAAAAACTACGAAAGATGTGTTGCCATAGCCGACATTGCGCTTGCTATGCAAAGCAAGCAATATGTCATAACCTCAATATATCTTCACATTGTTGCGGCAATGGGACTTATAAACCTCAAGCGCGTCGAAGATGCAAAAAAACACATTATGGATGCCTGGTCAATAGCAGAGCCCGACAATATTGTATGTCCGTTCGGCGAACATCATCCTCTTCTTCAGGGACTTATTGAGGTATGCTTCAAAAAGGAGCGTCCCGAAGAATACGACAAAATGATCTCCATCGCCCAGAGCTTCCGCTCCAATTGGAGTAAAATGGGTGCTGACAGTTACGACTCTGAGGCAGCCAATCAGCTTACAGCAACAGAATTTACCGTTGCTATGCTTTACAACAGAAACTGGTCTGCTCAGGAAATAGCTGCTCATATGAATCTATCTGAGCATACTGTCAGAGGTTACATAAAAAACATCTACGCTAAATTGAGCATTAAAGATAAAAACGGACTAAAAAAATATATGATTAATTGAGGGACAGCATTTTTTTGTTTTTTTCTTAAAAATCCCCCCCACGCTAACCGGGCTCCGAAGCATTAGATGTATAAGCCTTACAAGGTCTCAAGAGAAACAAAGAAGGATATGAAAACGGAAATAAGCTTCCGTTTTCATATCCTTCTTCTTTTTCTTTGTCAAAGGAGGTGCGTTTGTCCGCCACATATATAACATTACATTTATTCAAGGTTCTCTGAATGAGTGTGTGGGAACTCTCTGCGAAAGAGAGTTCCCACACTATGATCCTTCAATCATTTCATATTATATCTGCCCTCGAGAGCGCGTCGGAGGGTAAGCTCGTCTGCGTAATCAAGGTCTCCGCCCACGGGCATACCGTTAGCAATACGGCTGGTCTTAACTCCGAGGGGGGCAAGAAGTCTTGCAAGATACATTGCTGTAGTCTCCCCCTCTGGAGTAGGATTAGTAGCCAGAATGACCTCTGTCACACTTCCGTCCAAACGGCTGAGAAGCTCACGTATCTTAAGCTTATCGGGACCTATTCCTCTCATAGGAGAGATAACGCCGTGAAGAACATGATACATTCCCTTGTATTCCCTTACTTTTTCAACAGCCATTGCAGCGCGGTAATCCTCCACCACGCAGATAACGCTATGGTCTCTTTCCTCGGAGGAACAAATATCACACAGCTCTCCTATTGAAATATTCTGACAACAGGAACAAAATCTCAGTTCTCTTTTCACTGCAAGCAAGGCATCGGAAAATTCCTCGACCGCCGCTGCGTCCATATCCACAACTGACAGCGCAAGGCGCGTCGCGGTCTTCTTTCCGATTCCCTCAAGTCGGCGAAACATATCTGAAAGGCGCTCCAAAACCTCCGGATACTCAGCCATATCAGAACATTCCGGGCATACCCAGACCACCCATATTCAGGCTGCCTGTGATCTTACCCATCTCCTCGCTGTTTGTATCGTTAACTCTCTTGATAGCTTCATTAACGCCTGCTGTAAGTATATCCTGAAGTGTTTCAACATCGTCGGGGTCAACAACATCGGGATCGATCTCAATATTCTGGACCTCCAGCTTACCGTTGATCTTTACCTTTACAGCACCGCCGCCTGCGCTGATATCATATATTCTTGCGTCCAGGTCCTCCTGAAGTGCAGCCATATCCTCCTGCATCTTCTGTGCCTGCTTCATAAGTCCCTGCATATTTGTGGGTCCGCCTCCGCGGCCCTGAGGAAGTCTTGCTTTCATTTCTGTATCTCCTTAATTATTTTTATAATAATCCCCCAAGCTCATCTGCCGGGGAGCTTTCTTTTTTAGCTACAGCTTTCTTTATAACCTTAACATCGGCTCTTCCATCCGTTATCTTTGCAAGAGCAAATGCCTCGGACAGATGCTTTATTGCTGTCGGTGTACTTAGCATAATATGTCCAAATCCATCCGAATAAACAGTAAGACTCTTACCGTTTGCTGAAACATACACCTCAGAGGATCTGAGAAATTCCGGAAGCGCCGGATCCATATTAGCGATCCTGCTGACAGCCTCGCTGATATCTCTCACAAGCTCATCGCCTGTGTCTGCAATCGGTACAGCCTCAGTTTGCCGCTCCTTATCTTCCTTTACACATACCGCTTCGGGCTCATTCTTTGCTTCAACAGAAACAAATCCGCCTCCCATTGACAACAGAGCTATCTGATCCTCAAGCCTTGCTATCCTTGCAGAAAGTGCTTCTGCGGAGCTGTCAAGCTCGGGTCGGCACATTCTCATAAGGCACATTTCTGCCGTTATCCTCTTGTTCTGCGGTGTTCTTGCCATTGAAGCACTGCCTTCATCAAGCACCTTGCAATAATACACCAGCTCAGCCAATGTAAACTGTGCCGCGCTGTCAGCGAGCAATTGCGCTTCAGCCTCTGTCAGGTCAAGATATTCAGCCGCATCACCCGAATACTTAGATACAAGCATATCACGTACAAATCCGATCATCTCCTGCCAAAACACAGAAAGGTCCTTGGAAGATGACACAACATCTGCCACAACACCGAAAAGCTCTCCCATCTTATTGGCTCTCACGCTTTTCATCACGCCTGCAACAGTTTCATACCCGCTGAGCCCTAATACAGTTTTGACTCTCGCTTCCGTTACATCAGCGCCGCCTGCGCCGCACAGCTCAAAAAGTCCGATAGCGTCTCGCATACCGCCCTGCGCTTGTCTTGCAATAAGCTGTGCCGCAGCTCTCTCAAGAACTGCGCCCTCGCTATCTGCAATATACTCAAGTCTATCGGCGATAATGTTCATATCGATCCTTCTGAAATCAAACCTCTGACATCTTGAAACGATGGTGGCCGGGATCTTATGAAGCTCTGTGGTTGCAAGGATGAACACTATATGCGCGGGAGGCTCCTCTATAGTTTTCAACAAAGCATTAAATGCGCCCTGGGAAAGCATATGGACCTCGTCGATTATATACACCTTCTTCTTAAGCATAGAAGGTGTATATACCACTTCTTCGCAAAGACGTCTGATATCGTCAACGCCGTTGTTGGATGCGGCGTCCATTTCTATAACATCGGTCGCAGAGCCAGAATCTATATCAAGGCACGACTGACACTTGCAGCAGGGGCTTCCGTCTACGGGAGCCTCACAGTTTACCGCCTTGGCAAGTATCTTTGCGCAGGTGGTCTTACCTGTTCCTCTTGAGCCGCAGAAAAGATACGCATGGGATACTCTGTCTCTTGCCGCCTGGAATCTCAGCACATCTGTTATATGTGCCTGTCCGCAAACGTCCTCAAAAATCTGAGGTCTGTATTTTCTGTACAATGCCTGATGCACGGTGTCTCACTCCCTTTCTTTACAAATGCAGAATGCTGAATGCATAATGCAGAATTAACTGTTAGCTGAAGTTTTGCATACAGAAACCAACAGCCTCACTATTTCATCGATATCTGTATTTAAACCGGTAAACAGTATATTTTATAAAACAGCCTCACACTGTTAATTTCTGCATTCTTCGTTCTACATTCCGGAGGCTCGTTTTGAAAAAAACGAGCCTCCGGGAAAGGCCATACGCCTGTAGATCGGCGCAGCATCTAAAGCGACATCTGCATTTCTGCTCGGACAGGCACTTCAACGGCACATCAGCTAAACTGCTTAATGCTGCTTGGTTCCCCACCTGACATGGTTCACAGCCGCCAATTGCGCTGAAACCCATCTTTCAACACAGAAATTACAAATACATACATTTATCCGCTACACCTCAAAACAGGACATGACCCCCGCATACAGCGGATTTCGGGTTCAGGAGTCCGCTACTCTCCCGGCTTGTATGACCTTACCCCGAGGCTCGTTACCAGGGTATTATATCACATCAAAAACACAAATGCAATATTTTTTTCAGTTTTCCAAAAAAATCATCTTATTATTAAAAACTCTTTACAAATCCGTTATTTTAGAGTAAAATATATCAGGTATACTCTGACTTGAGAGTTAATACCGTATTATGACATAAGGCGGTTATTACCATATGAGTATTTCTTACAAAAGAGTTCTTCTGAAGCTGTCAGGCGAGGCACTTGCAGGAGAAAATGGGATCATTAATTACGACTACATCCGCGAGATCGGTAAGATAGTTCGCGGCGCAGTTGAGGAAGGCGCACAGATCGCTATTGTTGTGGGCGCAGGTAATATCTGGAGAGGCAGACAGGGATTTGTAGATATGGACAGAGTCCGCGCTGACCAGATGGGTATGCTTGCAACTGTTATCAACGCTCTTGCCATTCAGGACGCATTTGCGGCAGAGGGATGCGATGCTGTTGTTATGACGGCGGCTGAAATGAACGCTTTTGCCGAGCACTTCACCAAGAGAGACGCAATTAAGGCTCTCGAAGATGGCAAGGTAGTTATTTTCGGCGGCGGTACAGGAAGCCCCTTTTTCTCAACAGATACAACTGCTGTGCTTAGAGCGGCTGAGATCGAGGCAGACGTTATTATGATGGCAAAGAATATCGACGCTATCTACACAGCCGATCCCCGCAAGGATCCTAACGCTGTTCGTCTTGAAGAAACCACATACGAATACATCCTCGAAAATAAGCTTGGCGCCATCGATATCACAGCAGCAAGTCTCGCTATGGATAACGGACTTCCCCTCTACTGCTTCGGTCTTGATAAGGCAGAGAATATCGGACGCGTTATCAGAGGCGAGAGGATCGGTACTAAAGTAAATTGCAAATAATAACGGAGGCATAGATATGGAACAGAAATTTTATATATGCGAGCATTGCGGTAAGATAGTTGCTCTTGTACGTGAAAGCGGAGTTCCCGTAATGTGCTGCGGACAGAAGATGAAGGAGATCATCCCCGGAACAACAGATGCCGCAGTCGAAAAGCATGTTCCCGCATACACAGTTGATAATAATAAGGTGTATGTAACCATCGGCGAGGTAGAGCACCCCATGACAGAGGAGCACTACATCGAATGGGTATCCATTCAGACCAATAGCGGTAACCAGAGAAAGGCTCTTCACCCCGGAGATGCCCCCTCTGTGTGCTTTGCACTTTGTGATGGAGAGGTAGTTGAGGCAGTTTATGCATACTGTAACCTTCACAGTCTCTGGAAGGCTGAAAAGGAAACCGTTATTCCTGTATGCGACCTTAAGCCTGTAGATACAAAGGCTGTTGAGAATTACATAGTGTGTAAGTGTAACAACGTAAGCTATTTCGATATCCTTGACGAGCTCCATAAGCACAGCGATATAGGCGAGCTTCTTGAGGCATTCGAAGCAGTCAAGGATACAACACGTTGCTCAACAGGATGCGGCGGATGCTACGATAAAGTGCTTCACATTATTTCAGATGCCATTATGAACGGCAAAAACTGATAAGTTAATATTTTGAAAGGTTAATATAAATTATGAAAATCGATTGCAAGCCCTATGAAGAAAAAATGAAGAAGACCATCTCTGTATACCAGGGACAGCTTGATACTATCCGCGCAGGAAGAGCTAACCCCGCTGTTCTCAACGGTATCATGGTTGAATACTACGGCACACCCACAGCTATCAACCAGATGGCAGAGGTAAAGGTCGCAGACGCACGCACAGTTACCATCACTCCCTGGGATATGACAACTGTTAAGACTATCGAGAAGGAAATCCTTGCTTCCGACATCGGTATCACACCTATGTCCGACGGTAAGGTCATCCGCCTCACATTCCCCCAGCCCACAGAAGAGCGCCGCCGCGAGCTTACAAAGCAGACAGCTAAGATGGGTGAGGATACAAAGGTTTCCGTACGTAACATTCGCCGTGACGCAGTTGATGCAGCTAAGGTCATGAAGAAGAACGGTGAGATGACAGAGGATGAACTCAAGGCAAGCGAAAAGCTCATTCAGGATCTTACAGACAAATATATCAAGGAGATCGATGCAGTTACTTCCAAGAAGAACGCAGAAATCATGGAAGTATAATTCAATCTTCTTTTTGACCGCGCCTTGGCTATGCTCTCATAGCCAAGGCGGTCTGTCGTTTATTATTTGTTATTTATCATATAATTCCATAAATAGTAAATAATAGATTGCAGACCAACAGTAACGAAAGGATACGGTAATTATGCTTTTTAAAAAGAAAAACACAGATATCGACCTCTCCTCTCTGGATATGAAAAAGGTCGTAAGCGATGCAAAGCTTTCCCATATAGCCTTTATCATGGACGGAAACGGTCGTTGGGCTACTAATAAAGGGCTTCCCCGTGAAGCAGGCCACAAGGTGGGCGTCGAAGCCTTCCGTACCATCGCAAAAAAGTGTAAGGAATACGGGATCAAGACCATAACAATATACGCATTCTCCACAGAAAACTGGTCCAGACCGAAAAATGAAGTAAACGAGATCATGCGGCTTCTGGATAAATACATATCCGAGGCAGAAAAGGAAGACGCAGAAAACCGCTCACGATATTATGTTTTGGGAGATAAGGAGCGACTCGGTCCTGAGCTTAAGGCAAAATGTGAATATCTTGAGGAATTCACCCGCGATAATCCCTACGTTGTAAATATCGCCCTTAACTACGGCGGCAGAGACGAAATAGTCCGCGCAGTAAATAAGCTTATTGCTGAAGGAAAAACAGAAGTAACGGAGGAAGATATATCCTCACACATCTTTACAGCCCACTGTCCCGACCCCGATCTTATAGTGAGAAGCGGAGGAGAGTGCAGAATATCCAACTTCCTTATGTGGCAGTCAGCATATTCCGAGCTGTATTTCTGCGACACACTTTGGCCCGATATGGGCGACTATGAGCTCAGAGAAGCAATAGTCGAATTCTCAAAAAGAAAAAGACGCTTCGGCGGAGTAATCAATAAATAACATCATCGAAAGGTTTTTTATCATGCTTAAAAGAGTAATTACAGGTGCAATACTGGCGATACTTCTTGTGGTGCTGGTGATCTTCTCGGACACCTTGGCTTTTCCTATCGCTCTCGGAGTGTGCGCGTTTATCGGAGTTCATGAAATGCTTGGATGTATAGGTATGAGAAAAAATATCATTATATCCGTATGTATGTATGCAATGACGGTCACTACCACAGTTATATCCATCCAGCTTACATCCCACTCTGTTTTTATCGCTACATTTGCATCCATACTTTTCTGTATACTTATGCTTATGTTTGCCTGCTCCGTTTTTTCACACGGCGCTATTCCCTATGAAAAGGTGTGCATCACCTTCACATCCTGTACCTTCGTTATTATAGGATTCCTCAGTCTTGTCCTCCTTCGCGATATGGAGGTAGGTAAATATGTATTTGTTCTGGCATTTCTCGGTCCCTGGATCACCGATACCTTCGCTTATTTAACCGGATTTTTCTTGGGACGTCATAAGCTTATTCCCGATGTCAGCCCTAAAAAAACTATTGAGGGAAGCGTAGGCGGAACTCTCTTCTGTATAGGCTTCTGCGCATTGTACGGATACATTTTCAGAAACTATGTTTATGCAGAGCTGCCTCCCGTTTACGTATTCGCTGTGCTTGGACTTATTATCGCTTTCGTTTCTCAGGTAGGCGACCTTATCTTCTCGCTCATTAAGCGTAAATACGGCATCAAGGACTACGGATTTATCTTCCCCGGACACGGCGGTATCCTTGACCGTTTTGACTCAATAATCGCCACAGCCCCCCTGCTTCTCATTTTTTTTGAAGCTATTACAAGAATTGGTTGATGAATTATGGACTACAATAATATTAAAACAGCTATACTTGGCTCCACAGGCTCAGTAGGTACTCAAGCAATAGACGCACTTTCTCAGTTTGGAGCGGAGATCACTATGCTTGCCGCAGGAAAAAATCACGAAAAGCTTATTGAACAGGCTCTGGCAGTTAATCCTCGCATAGTTGCAACATCTGACGAAACATGTGCCGAAAAGCTTAAAGAAGCACTGTCACATACCCATATAAAAATATACAGCGGTGAAGATGCAGTTTGCCGTGCAATATACGATTGCGGCGCATCTCTCATAGTCCATTCCATCTCAGGCATGGCAGGACTTCCCGCCGCCCTTGCTGCCGCAGAAACAGGAGCAAGGATCGCCATGGCAAATAAGGAAGCGCTTATTGCCGCAGGGCACCTCATCTACAACAGACTTGAAAAAAGCGGCGGAGAGCTTATCCCCGTTGACAGCGAGCACAGCGCCATCTTCCAGTGTCTCTGTGCGCAGGGCGCCGCTCACCCCTCACGCCAGGCAGATCCAAGCAAAGTGCGGCGCATACTTCTCACCGCATCCGGTGGACCCTTTTTCGGTTGGAACAGCGAACAGCTCGATACTGTCACTCCGGAGATGGCACTTGCCCACCCTACTTGGAAAATGGGGCCTAAGATCACTGTTGATTGCGCGACCCTCATGAATAAAGGCTTCGAGCTTATTGAGGCATGCCGTCTTTTCGGTGTGGACAGCAGTAAGGTAGAGGTGCTTATACACAGACAAAGTATAATCCATTCAATGGTTGAATACATTGATACATCAGTAATTGCTCAGCTCTCCTATCCCGATATGAGAGACTGCGTGCGCTTCGCACTGACATATCCCGACAGGGCTCCCGCAGGAAGCCCTCCCCTTGACTTTGCCAAGGTAGGAACACTTACCTTCCACGAGCCCGATAACGAAGCATTCCCTCTCCTGAATCTTGCAAGAGAAACATGGAGCCGCGGCGGAACTGCCCCTGCTTCACTCATTGCCGCTGATGAAGAAGCAGTTGACGCTTTTCTGAAGAAAAAGATAGGCTTCGGAGATATCGCGAGGGTAGTCATTGCGGCAATGAATAAGATCACCGTGTATGATGCGGACAGCGAAGCTCCTATATATAGAGCGGAGCAAGAAGCAAGATGTATTACAGGAGATATCATTAAAGCGATCTCCAAATGAATCCCGAAAGGCAAATACTATGACAAAAATCCTCTATGTGGTCCTTGCCGTCCTTATTTTCGGACTCCTCATCTTCATCCATGAGGGCGGACATTTTCTCTTTGCACGCCTTTTCAAGGTGTCTGTCAAGGAGTTTGCTATAGGCATGGGCCCGAAAATCTTTTCAAAAACATCTAAAAAAAGCGGCATCGCATATTCGCTCAGACTTTTCCCCATCGGCGGCTTTGTTAGCATGGAGGGAGAGGATGAGGAATCTGACGATCCTAATGCCTTCAATAAAAAGCCTGTATGGCAGAGAATAATCATAGTGGCAGCAGGCGCCGCAACCAATATTATTGTAGGTATGCTGGTAATGTCCATCCTTGTTTTCAATTCTGAAATACTTGGGTCAACAGTCGTTGCCGAGGTGAAGGAGGACACAGCATCTTATCAGGCAGGACTGCGAGTGGATGACGTGGTGCTTGAAGTAGACGGTGTGGACGTCCATATTATGGATGAGCTGACATATCAAATAATGAGACGTGGTATCAAACCTGTTGATCTGACTGTACGCAGATATGAAAAAACTGAAGATGAAAACGGCGAGACCGTTATCAATACAAAAAAATATGAAACTATCACTATAGAGGACGTACAGTTCCCCGTCGACAGTACAGAAGGCTATTCATTTGGAAATATGGACTTTAAGGTGTACCGAGAGAATATAACCTTTCCCGTCCTTGTTAAGCATTCGTTCTACCGTTCCATATATACAGTGAGAATGATATGGGAATCCCTTATCGACCTTGTTTCGGGACGCTACGGTATGGAGGCTGTATCGGGACCTGTGGGAGTAACTGAGGCTCTGACTGATGCCATCGACACCGACGTCAAAACAGGATCAAATAACTTTGTCTATCTGGCAGTGGTCATCAGCATGAATCTGGGCGTTATGAACCTGCTTCCCCTCCCGGCACTTGACGGAGGACGCCTTGTTTTCCTAATTATCGAAGCTATCCGCAGAAAGCCGGTTAAGGCAGAGGTTGAAGGATATATCCATTTTGCAGGCATAGTAGTGCTTATGGCATTAATGGTGCTTATATGCATCAAGGATGTTATCGGTCTTATGGGCTGAGGGGAGACTTTTTGAAAGCATTTATGCTACGATCAGTATGAAATCTACAGATTCGGAGTTTTAAACTATGGAAAGAAAGATCACAAGAACGGTTAAAGCAGGAAATGTGCTCATCGGCGGAGGCAATCCCATTCCTGTCCAGTCTATGACAAACACACCTGCTGAGAATTTTGAAGCAACAGTTGCCCAGATGCTCTCATTGCAGAAGTCAGGCTGTGAGATAATACGCGCAGCCGCTCCAAACGAAGCTGCTGCCGAAGTATTTGCTCATGCAAAAAAGGCAGGAGTCGCCATCCCTATGGTGGCAGATATCCATTTCGATTATAAAATCGCCCTTGCAGCACTGAGAGCAGGTGCAGATAAAATAAGGATCAATCCCGGTAATATAGGAGAGCGCTGGAAGGTAGAAGAAGTGGCGAAAGCTTGCAAGGCAGCAGGTGTACCTATCAGGATCGGAGTTAACGGCGGCTCTCTTGAAAAGGGACTGCTTCAGAAATACGGAGGCCCCACAGCAGAGGCTCTCAGCGAAAGCGCCCTTACACAGGCTGATATGCTTGAAAGCTTTGGATTTACAGATACTGTTATCTCTATAAAGAGCTCTCACATAGACAGAATGATTAAGGCTTGTCAGCTTGTTTCAGAGCAGTCCGACTACCCCATCCACCTTGGAGTAACTGAAGCAGGCGATGAATATTCAGGACTTATTAAAAATTCCATCGGTATCGGCAGCGTGCTCAGTCAGGGGATCGGAGATACACTGAGAGTATCCCTTACAGCAGATCCCAAGAGAGAAGTTATGGCAGGAAAGGAGATACTCGCATCTCTCGGACTTCGTAACGGAGGCATAGATATCATCTCCTGCCCTACATGCGGAAGAACAAAAATCGACCTGATATCCCTCTCAAAGCAGTTCAGAGAAGCTATTGAAGGCATCGATACCAAAGGGAAAAAGATAACATGTGCAATAATGGGCTGTGTTGTCAACGGTCCGGGAGAAGCAAGAGAAGCAGACTTCGGAATCGCAGGAGGCGACGGCTGTGCTATGCTGTTCCGACACGGAGAAACAGTCTGCAAGATCGACGAAAACGATATTATACCCGCACTTCTCCGCGAAATAGACAGAATGATAAACGAATAAACAGAAAGGCAGAATAATGGCTCAGACAAGAACATTAAAAAGTATTTTTTCCAAATTTGTTCCGTCAGATGCTTTTTGCGAAAAGATTTTTGCAAACGCCGAAAATGCTGTTCTTTCAGGCGACCGCGAGAAAAAAATGTATCAGGTCGCCTTTTCTGTTCCCTTTTTGATACCAAAGGAAAAATTATATACCCTTGAGGAATCCATCGCAGAACTTTATGATCTCAATTACGTAAAGCTTCTTCCCAGCTATCCTCCGGAGCTTTTCACCCCCTCATATATGTCCTCAGTTTATACGGAAACAGCGAGAATAGGCGCAGTAGCTCAAGGATTCTTCAAGGATTGTAAAACAGATATACAGGACGGCGTCATAACCATCTCCATCAACTTCTCGGAGGGAGGAGTCTCCCTTATGGAGCTGGGAAAAACAGGAGATATCATAGCCGGCATCATCAGAAGCGAATTCGGTCTTGACTACGAGATCGAGATAAAGCCAAGCGACGATTATCAGAAATATCACGACGAATACCTTGAGCGCCAGGCTGCATTTATTCAGCAGTACCGCGAGGATGCTGTGCGACGCAAGGCAGAGTATGAAGCCAACGCAGCAGCCAAAGCAGCACAGGCAGAAGCAGAAGAGGTCCACTACGAGCGAGTGGCATCCCTTTTTGAGGGAAGCGGCGAGGCAGAAACTATAGCGGAAAATATAATCAAGGTTGGAAAGCTCACCTTTAATATTGACGGAGGAGATATACTTTACGGAGAAGGTGACTTTGATGCAAGCGACCCTACCCCTCTCCGTAATATCGACCATCCCATGAAAAGCTGTGTGGCTCTTGGTATCATATTTAATGCCACAGCTCAGGAAATACGTGGTAGCGATAAAATGGGCGTGACTATCGGCATCACCGATAAGGACAGCTCAGTCTTCTTAAAGCTGCAGCTTCCTGCAGAAACAGCAGAAGGATTTGTTAAAAGCATGAAAAGCGGAACTCCCGTTGCCGCTATCGGTCCCGTCCGCCAGGATAAAATGGGAGAATTCAATATTCAGCTCCGCACCTTGAAAAAGATCAAACGTATCATCAGACAGGACAACGCTCCGGTTAAGCGAGTTGAACTGCATATGCATACCAACCTTTCAGCAAACGACGCCATCGCACAGCCCAAGGAAGTCGTTGCAATGGCAGGAGCTTTCGGTCACAAGGCTATAGCCATAACCGATCACGGTAATGTACAGGGATTCCCCACAGCAATGCTTGCCTCAAACGGCAAAGAGGACTTCAAGGTCATCTACGGCATCGAAGCATACTTCGTTGACGACACTGCAAGAGCCCTTTACGGTAACTGTAATATCGGCTTTGATGATGAATTTATCGTTTTCGACCTTGAGACAACAGGACTTAATCCCCACCATTGCAAGATTACGGAAATAGGTGCTGTTAAGGTCAAAAGCGGAGAGGTGCTTGAGGTATTTAATACCTTTGTAGACCCCGAATGCCCCATTCCCGAAAACATAGTAGAGCTTACAGGTATTACCGACGAAATGGTAAAAGGTGCACCTAAAATAAAAGAGGCACTTGAAAGCTTCTTTGAATTTACAGGTAACAGATTGCTTATTGCCCACAACGCAGGCTTTGATACGGGATTTATCAAGGCGGCTGCAGATCTGTGCGAGATGCCCTTCGAGAATCCATATCTTGATACGGTATCAATGAGCCGCTACGTTAATCCTGAATTAAAGAAGCATAAACTGGATATCCTTGCAAAATATTTCGACCTTGGTGAATTTAATCACCATAGAGCCTCCGATGACTCGGAAATGCTGGCGCAGATATTCTTCCGTATGCTTGACAAGCTTCGAGACGAAGGCATCACCGACTTTGAGCAGATGACGAGAGCTATGAGCGAAAAGGCCGATCCCCTTAAGCTCCGTCCTTATCATCAGATAATCATAGCCAAAGACCTTGTAGGACTTAAAAATCTCTACAAGCTTATATCCGACTCTTATCTTACATACTATAAAAAGGTTCCAAGAATCCCCAAGACCCGCTTAATGGAGCTTCGCGAGGGCCTTATCATAGGATCCGCCTGCGAAGCGGGCGAGCTTTTTACAGCAATTCTTGAAAACAAGCCTCAGGCAGAGATAGACGAAATAGCCTCCTTCTACGACTATCTTGAGATACAACCAATCGCCAACAACACCTTTATGATAGACAAGGGACTTGTTCCCGACGTGGAGGCGCTCCGCGAGCTGAACCGCAAGATAGTTGCCCTGGGAGATAAGCTCGGCAAGCCCGTCTGCGCAACCTGCGACGCTCACTATCTTGATCCCGAGGACGATATCTACAGAAGAATACTTCTCTCAAAATTTGCAGACGGTGACAGACCTCATCAGCTATACCTGAGAACCACAGAGGAAATGCTTGAGGAATTTGCATATCTGGGAGAGGAAAAGGCATATGAGGTGGTTGTTACCAACACCAATCTTATTGCCGACATGGTTGAAAAGATCAAGCCTATTCCCGACGGCAAATACGACCCTCACATTGACGGATGCGAGGAGGAGCTTACGGAAAACTGCTATAAGCTGGCACGGGAAATGTTCGGCGATCCCCTTCCCCCTCAGGTTGAAAGCAGACTTGAAAGAGAGCTTAACGCTATTATCAAAAACGGATTTGCCGTTATGTACGTTATCGCCCGCCGTCTTGTTGAAAACAGCGAGGAAAAGGGATATCAGGTAGGCTCCAGAGGAAGCGTTGGCTCGTCCTTTGCGGCGATGATGGGCGGAATAACCAAGGTTAACTCTCTGCCTCCTCACTACAGATGCACCAATCCCCAATGCAAATACAGCGAATGGCACGAATCCGGCGACGTTAAGTCGGGATTTGATCTGCCGCCCAAGGACTGCCCCAAGTGCGGCAAGCCCGATATGGTGCGCGACGGCCACGATATTCCCTTCGAGACCTTCCTTGGCTTCTACGGCGACAAGGTTCCCGATATCGATCTGAATTTCTCGGGAGACGTTCAATCTGACGCGCATAAATATACGGAAGTGCTCTTTGGTAAGGGACACGCCTTCCGAGCAGGCACCATAGGTACTCTGGCTGAAAAGACAGCCTTCGGTATCGTTGCAAAATATCTTGAGGGCAAGGGAATTTCCGTTTGCAGAGCTGAAATGGAGCGATTTATCGCAGGATGCGTTGGCGTTAAGCGCACCACAGGACAGCATCCCGGCGGTATCATAGTAGTTCCTCAGGAATATGAGGTATACGATTTCTGCCCCGTTCAGCATCCTGCCGACGACCCCAATTCAGAAACAGTTACAACTCACTTTGAGTTTAAATACCTTCACGACACTATCCTTAAGCTTGACATTCTGGGACACGATATTCCCACCAAGTACAAGCGCCTTGAGGAGTATACAAACACCAATGTTCTTGATTGCAACCTCAGTGACCCCAAACTCTATCAGCTCTTTACATCACCCGAGCCCCTTGGTGTTACTAAGGAAGATCTGCTGGGCGTTGACACGGGTACTCTCGGTCTTCCCGAAATGAACACGAAATTCGTTCGAGGAGTTCTTATTCAGGCTCAGCCTAAGACATTCTCCGACCTTTTGCAGATCTCGGGACTTACTCACGGCACGGGCGTTTGGCTTGGTAATGCGGACGAGCTTATTCAGAAGGGCATATGTACTATTTCCGACGTTATCGGATGCCGAGACGATATTATGCTTTACCTTATTCAGAAGCACAATATGGACAAGGCTATGTCCTTTAAAATAATGGAGGACGTTCGTAAGGGTAAGGGATTAAAACCTGAATATGAGGAAGCAATGATAGCGGCAGGTGTTCCCGATTGGTATATCGAATCCTGTAAGCGTATCAAGTATATGTTCCCTAAAGCCCATGCGGCGGCATACGTTATCGACGCGCTCCGCCTGGGATGGTATAAGATATACTATCCCAAGGAATTCTATGCGGCTTACTTTACGGCAGCCCCCGGCGGCGTTGAGGCAGACGTTGTCGTAGGCGGCAGGCCCGCAGTTAAAGCTAAAATGGAGGAGATAGCGGCCCTTGGACGCGATGCTACAGCGAAAGATAAGGAAACTGATTCTGCGCTACAGCTTGTTAACGAATGCCTTGTAAGAGGTATACGCTTCCTTCCCGTTGACCTGAGAAAATCTCACGCCAAAAAATTTCTTCCGGAAGAAGGCGGTATCCGCCTGCCCTTTAACTCCATTGCAGGACTTGGCGACACAGCGGCAGAAAATATTATGCACGCAAGAGACACGGAGGATATATTCTCCATCGAAGACCTGAAAAATGCCGCTAAGCTTTCAAAATCCGTTATCGAATACCTTGAAAAGAACGGTGTTCTTAAGGGTATGTCTCAAACAAATCAGCTTACGTTCTTCTAAGAGGTAATTATATGGCAAAAATAATTTCTGTAATTATAGTTATCCTTCTCCTTGCGGGTGTTACAGCCCTCTTCGTATGGGATATGGTTGCAAACAACAATATGCCTGAGGCTCATCAGGTTGTTAAATACATAGTTGCGCTTTGCGCAGGTACGCTGACCATTATCCGCTTATGCAAAAATCAGCGCTCTGTTCGCCGTCCTCTCAGTTTTTATGAAAAGCACTACGAAAAGGAGCTTCAACACGCTTTTGTAAATAATGAAAAGGCGAGAAAAAAGCTCATAGAATGCTATCGGCTATACAACGAGGACAGGCAAAAGGATGCACTCCGTCTCGCTGACTCTTTGAAAAAGGGCGACGTAAGACTGAGGGATACAGAGGCAATTGAGCTTTTACGTGCTCTCTGCTACGAGGATCTGAAAATGAAAAAGGAAGCAGTTGAGACATACCGCAATATCCTTCGTATCTCTCCCCGAAACGTGACCGCCCTTTCCAATTTGGGTCTTATATATTCAGGCATGGGAGAGCACGAGACCGCCATTCATTTTTTTGAGGCAGCCATCGGATGCGATGATACTTATGCTCCCGCTTATACTAATCTCGCCACGCTTTACTTCAAAATGGGAGATTACAATAAAACCATTGAGCTCAGTCACAGATCTCTTGAGCTTGCTCCAACCGTCCACCAGACAGCATCTCTGCTGGCGATCTGCTACGGGGCCAAGGCCGATATCAATATGAGCGATAAGTATTACCGGATCGCCATATCCAACGGCGCTGACGCAAAGGAGCTCAAAAAAGCGATCGAAAGCATGGGGGACTTGGCAGCTGTCAACGTGATCCTTGACAAGTGGTCGGCATTGACAGAAAAGGAAAGCGTTTATATAAAGCTTGGCGCAAAAAGCGGAAAAAGCGTTGTGGGAGGAAGGCTGAATGAACGTGCCCCTCTTGATGAAAACGGTCGACCCATGCGCCTTCTTGCAGCAATATTCCTCTCCGAAATGCCTCACCTTGAGGGTTTCCCACGGGAGGGAGTTCTGAGATTCTACATTGCTGAGAATGATTCCTACGGCGCTGATCTTAAGGATCCCACGTCACAAAGGAATTTCCGCGTGCTATACGATGAGGATGAAAGCCGTTTTGAAAGCGGAGCATATAATAAAGAGAGCAATCAGTTCCCCGTTACGGGAAGCTATCGCATTTCATTTAAACGCGAAAAGGAATCTATGCCTCTTGAAACAATGGGTGCGTATGAGCTTCTGGAGCGACGCCTGGGCGTTATCGGAGACGAGATTGAGGATGCCGTTGGAGACAGACTGGTCGTTGAACAGTCCAAGCTGGGCGGCTATCCGTTTTTTGCTCAGTATGATATGAGAGAGGAAAATTACGAGCAGTATGATACCCTTCTCTTCCAGCTTATAAGCACTGATATAAACGGTAAGCCCGCGGTTATGTTCGGTGATTGCGGCGTGTGCAATTTCTTTATATCAAAATCAGATCTTCTCCGCCGTAATTTTAATAATGTGCTCTATACTTGGGACTGCTTTTAAAATGATCGTATAATAACGAACTCCCCGGAGATTTTCCGGGGAGTTTTTTGATGCTGAAAAGAATTATTATGGATTATATTTGCAATTCACATCTGTTTATGGATTGTAATATACATTATACTCAGGATAATACGCAAAGTACTCCCCGTTTCTTTTTTCCTTTTCTATAAAACCTTTATGGTTATAAATATACTCTATATTGGTCTCTACACCGTCTTTATTGATAATCTTCTTTGAACTGATCAAACCATTATCATCATATGTATAACTTATGGTTTCCGATTTGCCATCAATGGTACAAATCTCTTTCAGCAAAACGCTTCCTGTGCTGTCATACTCATATTTATATTCGTACTTTTGAACAGTTCCGTCACTAACAAATGTCTTAACAGCGCTGCTTAAAATTTCGCCTTCATATGTGTATGTAATAGTATACTGATGCTCACGTCCGTCGTATATATATTTCTCGCTGATGAGCTTATTTGTATCATCATATTGATATTCTGTAGTATGGGTCGCACCCATGCTTAGAATATCTTTCGTAAGGACATTACCCTTATCATCGTAAGTATACCTATCCTGTTTATTTTTCTTTACAACGCAAGTTGGCAGTAATGTAAATTTCTTTACATACTCAATACTGTCCTTATATCCTATCAAACTATAGAATTTACTGTATGCATCTGCATAACTTCCGTTTTCTATATCTAAAACAGCACTTTTATACAATGCTTCCTGATCTTCAGCTTCGTCTGACTTATTATCGGCGTTTCTGTAAAAAGCCTTAAACTCTGAATACTGAACAGTATATTCGCCGGCTTTACTTTCTTCTATCAGCAAACCATTATTGTCATAAGTATAAGTATAAATGTCGGTATTTGTTGAAATATACTTGTCAGAGCTTGAAAAGTATACACGTCTTTCTATTACTTTTCTTATCAGATTTCCATTTTCATCATACTCATAATCAGTTATTATTTCTGTGCCCTCATCATTAGAAGCTGTTTCTTTCGATTTAATGAGTTTTCCTGAATCATATGTGTGTTCAACTACCTTTGAATAATCCGGACTACCGGTTTTTGTTGTAGTTTCTTTTATAATTTTACCTTCGGCATTATATTCAAATACTGTATTGGTTACATCATCATAGTCTTCGTCTAATACCTCATACATTAAAACAAGCACATCGTCACGGTAATCATATCCGACAACTCTTTCACATTCACCGTCTGATAAGATATATGAAACAGTTTTTCTCATTATAGAATCGTATACCTGAGATCCGCCACTGTATTTAGCAAATTCTGAATAACCGTATTCACCACATTCGACATACATGGAAAGTATACCGTTGGTATATGCATAAAAATGGTACTCTGTATCTCCACTATCAGGTTCAACAACTGTCTCTTTTAAAATGTTGCCGCTTTCATTGTAAATAATAGTTGATTCTTCAGTATATTCTGAGTTATATACAGTTTTTTTCTTGGACGGCTTACAGATAAACAGATCAAAATAATTTTTACTGTCCTTGTAATCCTTCAACTCTCCAAATATTTTATATGCCTCAAAATACTCAGTGACATTTTTTTCGTTAATAATACTCAGAGCCTTTGCATATTTATTTTCAAGCTCATCGCCCGATCCTTCTGATGAACCGTTATTGGTTTCTTCCCCGGACACCTCATCTGAAAATGTCTCGGAATCCCCCTCATTGCCATCACAAGATATCATTGTGAAAACCATTGATATGCATAGAACGAGCAGCAATATGCTTTTTACAGCTTCATGTATTTTCATATAATGCCTCTCATTTCTTTGATATCACTTCAATAGGTACTATAAAATTATCTGCTATCTTTATCTGTTCTTCATTTGACAGCTCAAATGTCTTGCAATACTCACCCACATAATACTGAGCTATCTCTACGTGGTCACGCTCAGCGTTTATTTCAACCAAAGAAGTAACCTTTGCTATATCTTCTCCGTTCATTCCGCTCTCGTCAATATACTTATCCAGTTCTCCTGCCGTCACGTAGTCATCACGGTCAAAAATAAGCTTTACCAGATCAGTATCAGCTATGACCATTTGATAAACAAGGGGTGTAACCTGAAAATATGCGGTTGCAGTCAAATTCGGTGAATTTCCCATTTCATTACAATAATTTACATATTCCTCGCTGTGACTGATGATTGAGCAAGCAAAGGATTCCGCTACACCTTCACTGAAATAGAGCCACATCTCTACTCCGTTTTCAAAATCATCTGAATCAACTACTGCTGCCCCAAGATAATGCATGGATTCATGACAGTACACCGTAAGAATATCCCACTTTGATTCTTCCAAATTGCAATCCGAAGCTACATTAAGATAGATAGTTTTTCCGTCCGCACCGCTCTCCTCTGACTTATCCATAAATAAACCGCCTGTTTCATCCTCGGGAATGTCATACTGATAAGCTTTGAGCTCATTTAATCTCTCTTCAACGGAAATATCATAAACTTCCTCAAAATATGTGATTATCATTCTGTTACCTTCATCACATATCTCCTTCAGCTCCCCGTCAACAGGTGAAGCTGATTGTACTATTTGAGCAGATGTGTCATCTTCAAAATCTTTGTTGATATCTTTTATAAATTCTTCGATATCGCTGTTGTGGTCGTTCAGATCATACTTGTTTTCAATTTTCGCACTGAAGTAGTCGTATACCTGTTCTTCAGAGGTATACATAGGTCCGGTGTATCTGCCATTATTACCCATAGAATTGTAAATAACAACTACACTCACTGCAATAGCTATTACCGCTATAATTGAAATAATAACAATTAAGGCGACTTTTTTGTTTTTCTTCTTCTCCATAATGGTTTCCATATTAGATCCTTTCTTAATTTATGAGAACTGCTGCGTTTATTATATCACGTTTTGAGATATAATACAATATCGCATTTTGAGATTTTTATAATAAAAATGGAGAATGCATACGGGAGTAGAATATGAGATTAAAGGATTTAAGAGAAGACTGTGATATCAAACAGATACAACTTGCAAAATACCTTAACATTAAACAAAACACATACTCCCAATACGAAAACGGTCAGCGTCAGATACCTCTGGACCTCCTCGTAAAGATCGCAAAATATTACAACACATCCACCGATTATCTCTTGGGACTCACTGACGAAAAAAAGCCATATCCGCCAAGAAAATGAAATAGCAAATCGAAATCAACAAAGCTCGCAGTCATATAGACCTCTATGTGCCTGCGAGCTTTTTTTGAACTATCACGTATTGACATAATCACCGCTGACCGTGAATACAATTGAATACTGACCTGAGAGAGGAGAAAACAGAAAAATGTCAGCGTGTACAACAGACGGATTATCCAGAAAGATCGTAATACGGCTATGTGACGGGAAGAAACTTGGTCACATATGTAACTATGAAATAGATTCCTGCGAGGGAAAAATAAATGCTATTTTTGTTCCATCGGAGGAATCCCGAAGGCTGTTCTCACGAACACCTGAATTCCGCATCCCATGGTGCAAGATCGACAAGATAGGTGAAGATACCATATTTGTTGACGTACCGCCGGGGATAGGAGAATGCTCCTGCGCCCACCCGCAAAAAAAGCATAAATGGTTTTTCTGATAATAAAAAGAGCACTTTCGTGCTCTTTTTACATTTTATGATGACATTTAGGGCAAAACTTCTTATCTGCGGGAACCGAACCTCCACATTCCGGACAAAATCTTATTCCGTTAGCTTCCGCTTCCTTAATATATTTTTTAGATTTCATTTTAAGAGCGATGCTGCTTTCTCCGAAAAAGAAGATTCGTGTTACTATGTATAATATCAGTATTATTAAGAAACCTATTACACCGCCGCCCTGTGTATCAAGAACATCTTTGAGAAGTACATCTATGATCACATATCTCAATATAACTGCTCCCACCACAACACATATAAGCTCGACAATATAAGCAACTATTCTACCAAGGATATGAATTACAGAACGCTTGTCACCGTTACTCTTTGTCAAAGAGCAAAAACTTATGGTCATCAACGCCATCGTAACAAAAATATTCCAAAAGAACATTGCCACACTGGACATTATCATTGTAAGCGATGCATCCATGATTACGTAAACTACACTGAATAAAAGCTCTACAGCGATGAATATTAACAACATCTTACCAAGAAATTTAAGCGCTTCTTTATTGGAATAAGACTCTTTTTTCTTTATAGCCTTATAAACAACAGGAATAATTGCAAATATTACCGGCAGAAGGTTTATTATTAACGCAAGAGTCCATATAAGTATAATAGTAACTGTCATAATAACCTCCTTACTTCTTATTCTTTCTCTCTTTTCTGATGTATCTGTATTTAGCATCGCTATAGTAGGGCCACTTCACTTTAAGAACTATTGGAACTGCCAGTATAGGAAGATAACCGATCACAAGCGAAACCATCCATATAAAATATACGGTCCAATATACATCAGCTCCCGACACTGATACTGCAAACATGAACATAGTAGTAAAAAAACAGTAAAGTATATAAGGTATAAGAAATATAAGTTGAATTATAAATGCTGTTTTGCCCACCTTAAGTATCTTATCCTGCTGTTCAAGTGTAAGTTGGCTCACCTGTTCTTCAATAGATTGCTTTTTCATATTATTATCCTTTCTCTAAAAAAACAAACCACGTATGATTTCGTTCAAATTATAACATATTTTATTTGTCGTGTCAACAATTACAACAATATATATTTGACGTTATCATGATATATAACTACTATAATTATTGTATAAAGATAAAAAGGGGGATAACGTATTGTACGAGGATTTTGTTAGGGATAGGATCACCCAGCTAAGACTGCGAAAAGGCGTTTCCGAATATCAGATGAGCTATGATCTTGGTCACAGCAGAGGCTATGTTTACAATATTTCCTCCGGCAAAGCCTTGCCGCCGCTTAAGGAGTTTTTTTGTATTTGCGAATATTTTGAGATCACCCCCGCAGAATTTTTTGATGAAAAAACGCAAAATCCCGAGCTTATAAGCAAGGCACTTGACGGTATGAAGCAGCTTAGCGAAAGCGATATGCTTATGCTTCTCGGTATAATCAACCGGCTTCTTAAATAAGAATAAAAACGGGCTAAAAGCCCGTTTTCTGATTTTTACAATATATTATGCTATTGTAATATTATCCGACACCTCTTTGCCGAGAACTTTGCGGTACACCGCGATGTGATCATCAAACGTAACGTCCTCGCCCCCTGTCATGACCTGCATCTTCGTTCCGTAGAACCATACCTTATAGCTTTGCTCTACCATACCGTTTCTAAGGTAGAAGGATTTCCTTCTTATTCTGTCGGCAAGGTTATCGGATTCTTCGTCCGTGTCCTCTATCTCGATAAGAAGTATTCTGTCTGCATATCTTTCCTTAAGCATCTGAAGAGCTCGGCTGCCCACGTTATTCCCTCTTTTCTCGCTTTCAATTGCAAAATAGTCGAGAAGTGCAATATTTCCGCAAACAAGCATTATGGCAAGGCCGAGAAAATCTCCGCAATCGTCCTCTATTGCCACCATCTCAACGCCCTCTCCGCACTTTTCAAGCATCACGTCAAAGGGCTTGCGCTCCTCACAGGGAAAAGCCTCCATATACAGTCGCTCTATATTTTCTATCTGCTTTCCGCTTATGTAGCTGACCAGCTTCATTTTAATCACCTCGCCTGTCTATTTTATCTCAAACTCAAAGGAAAGTCAACAAAAGGGTATCCCGTACAGGATACCCTTTCGCAATTATATTATTATTCGTAGAGCTTACCCATCTTAACGAGTCTGTCATACTTAGCCTTTGCTGCTGCCTCAGCCTGAGCAAAGAGCTGATTTGCTCTTTCGGGGAAGGACTGTGCAAGACGTGCATAACGTGCCTCGTTTGCAATAAACTCCTGATAGTCGCCTGTAGGCTCCTTGGAATCTATTGTCAGCTTATTAGCTTCAAGGGTGGGGTTGTATCTGAAGAGATGCCAATAGCCTGCCTCAACTGCCTTCTTCATTTCAAGCTGGCAATTCTGCATACCGCCCTTCTTGATGCCGTGCATCTCACAGGGAGCGTAGCCGATAATAAGGGAAGGTCCGTGATAAGCCTCAGCCTCTCTGAGTGCCTTAAGTGTCTGGTTCATATCTGCGCCCATTGCGATCTGTGCTACGTATACGTAGCCGTAGGACATAGCGATCTCAGCAAGATTCTTCTTGCCGATAGCCTTACCTGCTGCAGCAAACTGAGCAACCTGACCAAGGTTGGATGCCTTGGAAGCCTGTCCGCCTGTATTGGAGTAAACCTCGGTATCGAATACCATGATATTTACGTCCTCACCGGATGCAAGCACGTGATCGAGACCGCCGAAGCCGATATCGTATGCCCAACCGTCGCCACCGAAGATCCATACGGATTTCTTAGCAAGGTAATCCTTACCTGCAACGATCTCCTTCTCTGCAGGAACTGTTTCACAAGTGCCGCGAGCAATATCATCCTCAAGCATCTTAACCATATGCTCTGTAGCTGCCGCATTTGCCTTGGGATCGTCGAGAGTATTGAGGTATCCCTCAAGGCAACCTGTCCACTCCTCGGAAACCTGCATCTCACGGTACTTCTCAAGAAGTGCGCGAACCTTACCGATAAGTCTCTCGCGGATAGTCTTCTGACCGAGAGCCATACCGAGACCGTGCTCTGCGTTGTCCTCGAAGAGAGAGTTTGCCCAAGCGGGACCCTTACCGCTTTCACGGTTTACTGTATAAGGTGTAGAGGGTGCACTGCCGCCCCAGATGGAGGAGCATCCTGTTGCGTTGGAGATATACATTCTCTCACCAAAGAGCTGTGTGATAAGACGTGCATAGGATGTTTCAGCACAGCCTGCGCAGGAGCCGGAGAATTCAAGCAGGGGCTGCTTGAACTGTGAACCCTTAACAGTTGTATCATTGATAAGCTCGGGCTTTTCGGAAACATTAGCCACAGCATAGTCAAATGCTGCCTGCTGTTCGATCTGAGAAGCCTGGGAAACCATCTGAAGTGCAAGCTTTGCAGGATCAGGCTTTTCGCCTGCTGCCGCAGCCTTCTTAGTTACGTTTGTATTTACGGGACAAGCCTTAACACAGAGAGTACATCCCATACAGTCAAGGGGAGATACAGACACTGTGAACTTATAATTTGTTTTAAGCACAGGCTTAGGTGCAAACTTTGTAACCTCGGGGGCATTTGCCGCCTCTTCCTCTGTCATAGCATAGGGACGGATGGTCGCATGAGGACATACAAACGAACAGGTATTACACTGGATACAGTTTTCAGGATGCCATTCGGGAACCATAACTGCAACGCCGCGCTTCTCATAAGCCGCTGCGCCCTGAGGGAATGTACCGTCTGCCATATCCTTGAATGCGGAAACAGGGAGACTGTCGCCGTCCATCTTACCCACGGGAGAAACTATTCTGTTAACGAAATCAACAAGCTCGGGACGGTTACCTGTTGCAGGAGCATCGGGAGCTGTTTCGCCTGCGTTCTTCCACTCTGCGGGAACGTCTACCTTTACAAGTGCGTCTGCACCCATATCGATAGCCTTATGGTTCTGGTTAACAACGTCCTCGCCAAACTTGGAGTAGGACTTAGTTGCCATATACTTCATATAGCCAACTGCCTCTTCCAGGGGCATGATCTTTGCAAGAGCAAAGAATGCAGACTGGAGGATAGTGTTCTTAACCTTGGGGTTACCAACCTCGTTCTTTGCGATGGAGGTTGCGTTGATGATATAGAAATTAACGTCGTTATTTGCAATATAGCTCTTAACGGATGCGGGAAGGTGAGCGTCAAGCTCATCTGCGCTCCACTGGCAGTCCAGCAGGAATGTTCCGCCGGGCTTAACGTCGTTTACGATCTTATAACCCTTTAAGATATAGCTGGGGTTGTGGCAGGCAACGAAGTTTGCCTTTGTGATATAGTAAGGGCTCTTGATGGGTGTATCACCGAAACGCAGGTGGGAAATGGTTACGCCGCCTGTCTTCTTAGAGTCATACTGGAAGTATGCCTGGATATATTTATCTGTGTGGTCACCGATGATCTTGATGGAGTTCTTATTTGCGCCAACTGTACCGTCGCCGCCGAGGCCCCAGAACTTGCAGGAGATAGTGCCTGCGGGAGCTGTATCGGGGGAGCGCTTCTCTTCAAGAGAGAGGTTAGTAACGTCGTCAACGATACCGATTGTGAAGTTATTCTTAGGTGTCTCTTCTGCAAGATTATCATAAACTGCGAAGATGGATGCAGGAGTTGTATCCTTAGAGCCGAGACCGTAGCGGCCGCCAACGATAGTCTTGCCTGTAACGCCCTTGGATGCAAGTGCTGTTACAACATCGAGATAGAGAGGCTCGCCAAGTGCACCGGGTTCCTTTGTTCTGTCGAGAACTGCGATCTTTGTTGCTGTTTCGGGGATAGCCTTAATAAGATTTTCTGCAACGAAGGGTCTGTAGAGGCGAACCTTAACAAGACCAACCTTCTCGCCTGCAGCAAGCATATAGTCGATAACCTCTTCTGCTACGTCACAAACAGAGCCCATTGCGATGATAACTCTATCTGCATCGGGTGCACCGTAGTAGTTGAAGGGCTTATAGTTTGTGCCGATCTTGGCATTTACCATATCCATATACTTCTCTACGATTGCAGGAAGTGCATCATAGTAGCTGTTACAAGCTTCTCTGTGCTGGAAGAAAATGTCGCCGTTTTCAGCAGATCCGCGGAGAACGGGATGCTCGGGGTTGATGGAGCGGCTTCTGAATGCCTCAACTGCGTCCATATCAACCATTTCCTTAAGGTCTTCATAGTCCCAAGCCTCGATCTTCTGGATCTCGTGGGATGTTCTGAAGCCGTCGAAGAAGTTAAGGAAAGGAACTCTGCCCTCGATAGTTGCAAGATGTGCAACTGCACCAAGGTCCATAACCTCCTGAGGGTTAGTCTCTGCCATCATAGCAAAGCCTGTCTGGCGGCATGCGTAAACGTCGGAATGGTCACCGAAAATGTTCAGCGCGTGAGACGCAACTGCACGTGCGGAAACGTGAATAACTGAGGGGAGCAGCTCTCCTGCGATCTTATACATATTGGGGATCATAAGAAGAAGACCCTGAGATGCTGTATAAGTTGTGGTCAGTGCGCCTGCCGCAAGTGAGCCGTGAACGGCACCTGCCGCACCTGCCTCGGACTGCATCTCCATAACCTTAACTCTGTCGCCAAAAATATTTCTTGCGCTTTCGCCGAAAATATTTTTGTCTGTGGCTGACCAGGTATCTGTTACCTCAGCCATGGGGGAAGAAGGTGTGATAGGATATATAGCGGCTACCTCTGTGAACGCATATGATACATGCGCCGCGGCGGTATTACCGTCCATTGATACTTTTCTTCTTGCCATAAAAACCTCCGTGTGTATATATACTAATAAATATTATTTATAAATTCTGCGTGCTATAGTCAGCACACTACTCATAATTATACTACTTTTTTTGTCTTTTGTAAATAACATTTATAACAAAATGCCCGAAAATATTTGTTAAAAATGACAAAAATGTTTTCAAAAGTCTCTAAAACGCAGTGATTCTTTAAAATTCCTTCGCCGTCAACGCCATCTTAGGTGAGCTTCCGCAAGCTGATCTCAGCACGCAAAAAAAGATCCCCGACACAGCTCATCAAAACTGCAAAGGGGATCTTAATTTACTTTATTCTACCGTACTATCAGAACGTAACCTCTCCGTCGTGAGCCAGAACAGACACGGATGTAACGCCCTCGATCGCCATAACAGAGGATGCCATAGCTCCCTCATCGACGCTGCGCACCTCTATTACAAGGTCAAGCTGCTCGTGAGAGAATGTACGTGACTTCACGTTAGACCATCTGCAATGCTTGCCTACTGTTTCCATAACCTTCTTCTCGCCGTCGTTACCTGTTGCTGTTACAAGAAGGAGAACGGGAGCCTTAGCTACGGGAAGTGCGTTGAAAATCCATATTACAACAGACATGATAACGCTGAGTGCCACTGCAATTATTGCAAGACCTGCGCCGCAGATGATACCGCAGCTAATAGACCAGAACAGGAATGCAAGATCCATAGGATCCTTGATGGCAGTTCTGAAACGAACGATTGACAGCGCACCCACCATACCGAGGGAAATAACTACGTTGGACTGTACCGCAAGGATGATCGATGCGGTGATAACAGAGATAGCTATAAGGGAAATGCTGAAATTCTTGTTGTAGAATGACTTACGGCAAAGTATTCTGTACGCCGCAAAAATGTAGATGCCTATAAGGCACGATATGAGAAGGCAGGCTGCGATAGCAAGGGGAGTGAGTGAGATCTGAGCATAGCCTTCCAAAAAAGAATTTTTAAAAATATCCTTAAATGTCATATAAGGGCTCCTCCGTGATTATTATATTTTCTGCATAAATAGTATTTTGAAAATGAGGTCCACTGCAGACCCTCTGTCTGAAGCTGATCCTTGATATACGACGGAATAAACTGGTCCCATTTCACTTCAAGGACACCGCTTCCGTTTGCCAGTATCTGTCTGGCAGGCATTTCGGGATCAAAAAATCTGTCAAAGGATTGTGACGACGATATTCTGAAGTCAAGCGTTACTCTTACGTTACCTGCAGAATGAGTGAAGGGTCTTCTTTCATACTGCACTATAACAGCAGGACGCATGGCTTTTAGCTTCATATCTGTCAGCATATTTGCAAGAGCAGGCGACATATCATCTGTTACGTCGGGGATCTTTCCCCTGAGCATCATCTCGCACATCTCGCGGCTGAGTCTGCCCGAGTCCTTATGGGTCATACCGCGGCATTTTACCTTTCGCTCAAGAGTGATCCTTTTGTCGCTGCAGTTATATATTCTGATCCTATACTTTGAACGGGGATCGACTCCGTCCTCGTTTTCGTAGTAACAGGCGTTGTCGGGCGTATCAAAATATACACTGCGTATTAAATATGTACCTCTCGCTCCTGCGTGCTTATCGGGTGAGAGCAATCTTTCCAGCCTTTTTTCTTGAACTGTCAACTGAGATGCGCTGCAGATATATTTATATTCGTGGCGAAATTCCGTAGCCATATCAGCTGTCACCTCCTGTTTTTACGAACACTGCCTTAAGCTCTGCTCCGCCGTCCTCAAGAGTTACGCTGACAGTTTCATCATCGCTCTCAGCAATGCCCTCCCAGCCTGCGAATTCCCAGCCGTCCTCTGCTTCTGCAGTCAGCGTTACCGTCAGGCCGCTGAGGTAGGTTCCTGTCCACGTACCGGACTCGGAATAAGCATACGACGTATTTATTCTTACAGCGCCGGCTCCCTTGGTTTCAACGGTAACCTCACATTCCGCTCCCTCAAGGTCAAAGGCATGCTTCAGATTTTTCAAAGCAAATTCATGTCTCACCGTAAGCAGCTTTCCCCACAGCCAGCTTTCGGTTTCGTTATATTCACGAAGCACCTCTCCGCCGTAGGAGTCCATACTGTAGTTGACATTCATCATATCAAGATACGTAAGTATGAAAAGCTCTTTAAACTCCTCATTCTTCAAAAGGTTGTCAAACAAAGGAACTCTTATATACTTTAATATCCCCTCTCCGTATTTTTCATCATCATGAAGGGTATATTTAAACGGATCAAGCTCCACTATATAATTATCTCCTCGCTCATAGCTCCATGCAACTCCGTCCATATCATATGAGCACATACGCCATTTTCCGTCGTTATATCCCGTGCCATCCGATATTCGGGATCGCCACATCTTGAAGTTATGATTCGGGCTGATATCAAGATTGTTACAGTAAATATTTGCGGCCATAAAATCCGCAACGCTCTGAACATCCAGCTGAGCCTTGATATTCTCATATACGGCAGGATCAGCAGCATCTGCATTTGTCACGTAGTGATAAAACGCATTATATGCTTCAAGGTCCGCCTCAGTTCCTTCATCGAGCTCGCCTTCCGTCACCACGATTATGTCCTCTTCGCTGATACCGTAATGCTCATAGAAATATTCGCTGTCGTGACGTTCTCTTATATACGTTGTATTATAAAATTCACCGTTCAGGAAGCAGACCACGGGGAATCCGTCCTGAGTCGCAAGCTCGCGGTCCTCTATCAGCTTCTGAGCCATATAGTCAGGCGCATCAACTCGGGTGTAGAAGGAGCCTGTGAGAACATCCGGAGAAAAGATCGGATTATCAAAAACATCCTGTCCGCTATAGTGCTCTCTGGCATAAAAGCTGAATCGTTTAATAGCATAGGTACGTGTTGTATTACCCTGGACTCTTATACCGCAGGACTGATCCAGTATGAGGTTGCCCTCATCGTCCCAAAGGTTAACAACAGCTTCACGCTCCCACAGCCTTCCGTGCTTGGAAAAATTCGCTATGGGCGCTTCTCCTGTCCTGTCAGTATTATTATACCACTCGTCGTACTCGGCTCCGGTAACGCAAATGCCGTTATCTCCGAAAAGACCGTCAGGCTCAGACACCACCGATAATACGGAATATCCTTCATATTCCTTGGCGGCCTCGCCCACAAAATACGTTCCCGTTACTGCAGAGCTGATATTGCCACTATTGTCGATTGCGATGGCACGGATAACGTTTGCCTTATCAACAGGAGTTTCATCGATCACAACGTCTTCGTATTTTGCAACGGTATTCTTTATATTAACGTATTTGTTAGCCTGATCGCTTACGTCACGGAGAGTCAAAGCGCCGGTATATTTATTTGACTTCTCAGTCGGAGCGCTGCCGTCAGTCGTATAATAGACCGTAGCGCCCTTCGGTGCTGTTATCTCGAGAGAAACTGCTTCTTCGGTATAGAATCCGCTGGGAAGGCTGAAGGAGGGACTCTCAAGAGTTATCTCCTTATATTTCCTACAGCCCTCGTTACTCTTAAGCGGTGTACCGTAGGCCTTGATATATTTATTGTCAAGCAGAGTATAGGAAACGTTATCAGCAATACTCTTTATTTCAACCGCATCAATGATGCCTGCCCTTACATGCGACAGAGACACGGTGTCGCTTTCTGAAATCTTGAAGTTCGCATGGATCTCGCCGCTGTCATCCAGGGCCTCGCTTGAATCGTCTGCCCATACAAGGATATACTGTCCTGCCTCAAGGACCACGTCGGGAAAATTAAATTTATCTCTTTCAGAGGGCTTATCGGTGAGATAGTATTCGGAAAGCTTCACGGGCTTATCTCCCATATTGCACAGCTCTATATAATCGGAAATATTACCGTTGCCGTCCTGCGCCAAATTAAAATTATGAGGACAGATCTCCGTTATACGCAATCCGGATTCAGCCGGAGTATACACTGCTGCAAAGCAGGTCAGAGCAACTATAGCACTGGCAAAAAGAAACAGACCTGTACACGCCGAAAATGATCTTTTCATATGAAGCCGCTTCATATAGCGGTTGATACCGCGAGACTCTACAGCTCCTATCACAATGCCCAGCACAATGCAAATTACAATGTACAGATATGCACCAACGATCTTTGAAACGCGATCGGGAAACAGCACGTCCACAGAAAAGGCACATCTTGCAAGCACAGAATACATATACAGGCACCCCCCAAAGATCAAGGTGCCGAAAACAAGAGAAAGCAGTATGTTGACAAATTTAATTATCCGCTTTTGTCCGATGCCGGATAAAGCAGCACAAACCGCTGTGCCCAAAACCGCCGTCATAAGCGAAAAAACACCACTCACATGCAATTCTCCCTTCCTCTTTAAATATCACTTATAATTATAGCACAACGATCGTCTTCTTTCAACACAAAAAGACAAAAAGCTCACACGCAGCAAATCTGCGTGTGAGCTCAGACTGTCGAAAAAGGCACAGACCGCAGAAAATAATTGATCTGTGTAGAAAAATAATTTTAAATCGGGAATAGAAAAAAAGAAAGAGCTGTCGCGTGTGCGACAGCTTTCTGCTTTAGGCGACAACAAACTCTGCCGTACCTTTGTACGGCGACGAATTTGCTGTCGCCTAATCTGCACTCTTTCTCGGCAGTCTCACAGCGTGTCGACTTTTTCGACACGCTGTGCTCACACGCAACAGATCTGCGTGTGAGCTTTTATAAAAACTTATAAATTACTGATTGAGAAGCTTCTTGATTGCAACGATCTCAACGCAGAGGCAGAGGATAGCAACTGCGCTGCGGAGGTTATCGTTTGTGGGGAATGTGGGAGCGATACGGAGGTGACGGTCGCGGGGGTCTACTCCGTAGGGGTAGGAAGCGCCTGCCTTTGTAAGCGCAACGCCCATTTCGCCTGCAAGGTCATACACAGCCTTAGCGCATCCATCGGGAACAGCAAGGTCTACAAAGTAGCCGCCCTTGGGCTCTGTCCACTCTGCGATGCCTGTAAGGTTAGCTCTGAATGCCTCGATAACGATATCAAACTTAGGTCTGATGATCTCAGCGTGGCGC
This sequence comes from Clostridia bacterium, assembly GCA_017482495.1. Classification (GTDB taxonomy): domain Bacteria; phylum Bacillota; class Clostridia; order Oscillospirales; family CAG-272; genus Avispirillum. The sequence goes on from JAFUMU010000045.1 coordinate 46,106, forward strand.
TTCATATGCTCCTTGATACCGTCAGCTGTCTTGAAGTACTTAACGTGACGGAGCTGGTTCATCTTATCGCTACCGATAGTCTGCGCACCGAGAAGGGGCTTGATCTGATTGATATTGTTTTCGCTTGCAACCATGAGAGCGATACCGTTGCCGGGGAATGTGATCTTGGATGTGGAAGCGAACTCGAAGATCATGTCCTCGTTGCCGTGCTTTGCAGCCTCCTCGAAGATATCGAGAAGAACGGGAGCATCGTCGTAAAGGTCGTGAACTGCGTATGCGTTATCCCAGAAGATTCTGAAGTCGTCCGCTGCAGGCTTAAGAGCTGCGAAGCGGCGAACTGTTTCATCGGAATAAACAACGCCCTCGGGGTTGGAATACTTAGGTACGCACCAGATACCCTTGATCGTGGGATCGATGGAAACAAGCTTCTCTACCATATCCATATCGGGGCCGTCTGCCTTCATCTCGATAGGAATAAGCTCAAATCCGAGAGTTTCTGTAACAAAGAAGTGTCTGTCGTAGCCGGGTGCGGGGCAGAGGAACTTTACCTTACCCTGCTGGCCCCAGGGTCTCGCACCGCCGTACACACCGAAGATAAGTGCACGTGCGATAGTGTCGTACATCATATTGAGAGCAGAGTTGCCGCCGATGATAACTCTTTCGGGAGTTGTATCCATAAGGTCGGCAAAAAGTTTCTTTGCCGCAGGAATACCGTCAAGAATACCGTAGTTACGGCAATCGAATCCGCTTTCATCAAAGCAATCTTCTTTTGTATTTATAACATTAAGGATATCAAGAGACAGGTCCAGCTGCTCTGCGTTGGGCTTGCCGCGTGTAAGGTCGAGAGAAAGTCCCTTTGCCTTCCATTCTGCAAGAGCTGCTTCTTTTTCCGCAAGACGAGCGCGGAGTTCTTCCGCTGTAAGTGTATTAAGTGCGTTCATTTGTCTTATCCTCTCTTTACTAAAAAGTTAACAATGAATTTTTTCATGCGTCGAAATGTCAAAATTGTTACACACAACAGCATCATTATAATACATCAGGTCGAAAAATGCAAGTGAAAACTAAAAAATATTCAAAAATTATTTATACGGCCTAAAAAAGACGTTGCAGATGCAATTTTTGTGTGGTACAATATGTAAAAATGTACATTTCAACGGGGTTTTGTAATGACCATACTGTTTTTATGCCTGTTTGCAGTATCTCTTGTATACTGCCTTTTTATCCACTTTCTTTGCATGAAAAAGAAAGCAGTTCTGAGAATATCCCGCATATACCGACTTTCCGCAGCTGTGGGAGCAATTATTTTTTTGCTCACTCTCATAGTATATTATGCCCGGCTTCTGACCCTTGATAACGAGGGCGTTGCATCCGTCATATCCACGGTATTCCTTGTATATATCGTGCCTGTTGCAGTGCTCAGTATACTCATTTTCGCGCTCTCTCTTGCAGCCCACCTCACTCGTCAGAGGCTTGCATTCGTTACTCCGTATATAAGCCATTTAACATCTATATTCATCCTTCTGTGGACGCTTATATACGAGGCGTGGTCATATTACGAGGAATTTGAGATCACTCTCTATATTCAGCTTACCGGAATAGCCATATCTCTTATTCTTCTGTACCCTGCCCACCTTTGCTACAAAAGATTTGCACTGAGATTCGACGATAAGGAATTCATGAAAATACGCAAATACGGCGACCCGAAAAAGCTTGAACATCAGCAGGAGAAGCAGCATATCAGGGAAACGAAAGCACGTATCAAGAGCCAAACGAAAAAGAAATAACAAAAAGCCTTGCCGGGATCGGAGTTTACCGATTTATGACAAGGCTTTCTCAATTATTACGTTATCTCCAGCTTCCCTTTGATATCCTGTATTTCATCTCAAAGGAATCCACCATATTAATTTCTCCGTCGCCATCAATATCAAGGGCAAGGATCTCCTTTTCTGTAGGGATCGCCTCCTGCTTCACAAACAGCTTCAGCCTGAACAGATCAAGCATTGACAATTCACCGTCATCATCGACGTCTCCCGTTGTTACGGTGCTTTCGTAATAAACGGTCACATCTGACAGCTCTTCTACATTAGACGTCAAGGCCGCCCACTGCTCTGCTGTTCCGCCATAGTATACAGCTTCAATATTATCCGTACCCTTAAAAGCTCGGCGTTCAATTTTCACAACACTTGCAGGAATGGAAAGCACTTTTAACGCCTGTAAGTCTCTAAACGCATAAGCAGGTATCTCTAAAACACCGTCACAGATACTAATAAAGCTTATGTTCTCACAACACATAAAGTCAAACCCAAGCTCCTCAACACTACCCGGTATCTCCGCCCGTGTGAAGCTGCACCCCACAAAGGCTCTGTCACCGATAACCTTAAGACAATCAGGGAAACGAAGGTTTTCCAATGAATAACAGTATTCAAACGCTTCACTTCCTATGTATTCAACACCGTTTCCGAAGTCTACGCTTTCAAGCGAACCGCAATTGTAAAAAGCTCCTGAGTCTATAACCTTGACGGAATCGGAAATGACTGCGGCCACAAGCAATTCACAATCGGAAAATGCGCCACGTCCAACCCTTTCGACACCGCTTGGAATAACGACGGAGGTCATATCTCCGCAAGATAAAAATGCACACTGGCCAACAGCTACTACGGGAATACCGTTTAATTGATACGGTAGCTCACCTTCAGTCCATGTGCTGCCTTCAGTAATAACAGCTTCATCATTTACAACGTAATACGCCAGGAGCCCTCTGTCCGTTTCAAAGGTCTTGACGATATCCTCAGATCTGTCGTAACCGTATTGTATGGGTAAAGTTGCCAAGGCTTCATTTCCCGTACCCTTTTCAACAGCCATCAGCTCTTCTTCACTTCCCTCGTAGTATACTGCCTCAAGAGAATAATACGGGAGCGCATTATCTCCCAACTTTTTCAGGGAAGCAGGGATAGCTATCACAGAAAGCGAAGAGCAATAATATAGCGCATTGTCGCCAATATACTCCAAAGCGGATGGCATGACCGCATTGATCTCACGTCCGTGGAAAGCCTCTGCCCCTATTCGCCTGATGCTGTCGGGCAGCTTTACTGACGAATGCTCCAAGCCCGGCAATGTCCAAAACGCGTGGCATCCGATAGCAGTGACCGGACATCCCTCTATCTCTGCAGGGATCACAAGGTCTTTTCCTTCGGAGCCCGATGAGATCGTCACCTCACCGTTACATATATAATAATTGACGGTGCCGCCCTCAACCTGAAGGGTTCCGTACCTTACCCCTGCTTCTGCATCAAAATTATATACAACGTCACGTCTCTCAAGGTATTCGTTGCCGCTTCCGATGTTTATACTTTCCCACTGCTCTTTCGTCCCTGTGTAAAACACGGTTTCCAGAGATTCGCACCATGAAAAAGCTTCGTCCTCTATATCGGTGACCTTAGAATACATAACTACCGTCTTTAGATTATAGCACTCACCGAAGGCATTGCCTTTAATGGTGTAAAGATACGGAGAGAGCTCTATTGACTGTAGCGTTTCGCATCTTACAAACGCGCCGATTCCCATATGGCGTACAGGCTTTCCGTCTATGGAAGCAGGAATCACTACGTTTGTCCCTGTAGAGCCATCAGCAATGTACACCTGTCCGTCATAATAATACCACTCCAGCATACCCGTATCAGTAGGAATACTTGCCGCGCCCACTCGAACGACCGGAACAGCAGACAGCAAGAGTACAAAAACCACAAGAAATGATACTATTCTCTTCATACAGATCCCTCCTAATATTTCCTGTTAACATTATAACACAGAGAAGACTACGGTCGCAACAAAAAACGTTTGGTCTGCAGATTCGTGGAAATACACATTTTTGAAGCTTTACGCTTGGTGATAAAAACGAAAAAAACACGGTTTTAGGCAAATGGTTAAATATGCCCGCCGTGTTTTTATTTTATGCATTTGTATAAAGCGTTTACTCCTTACAGTAGAGCCGCTTTCAGCTTAAATAATACAGCACTCCCAGGGTGTTGGGACCGCAATGGCTGGAAATAACGCCGCCTGCTCTTGTGATACAGATCTCGTCAAAATGCCCCAGCGCTTCAAGTCTGCTTTTAACTCTCTCGATGATCTCTTCACTGCATCCGGAATGGGTTATAAACACTCTTTCGCGGTCAGCCATCATAAGCTCGTCTGTCATTTCTTCAACATATTTATCAAGAACGATCTCAAGCTTTCCTCTCAGCTTTTTGCCGACACCCATGGAGCCGTCCTTAACGGAAATAACGGGATGGAGCTTGAGGGTATTTGCCATAAGTGCTGTAACAGCGTTACATCTGCCGCCGCGAGCAAGATATGTAAGTGTATCAACAACGAAACTTGCGCGCACCTTGCTTCTCTCGCCTTCGATCTCGGAAACGATCTCCTCTGCACTCTTACCCTCACTTGCAAGTCTCGCGGCGCGAAGCACCTGAAGACCGATGCCTGTGGAAAGATTCTCAGAATCGATAACGAAAAGGCGCTCATAGGGAGTGTCCTCCGCAATAATTCTCGCAACGTTGCAGGTGGTGCTCATCTTGCTTGAGATACCAAAGAATATAATGTCGTCGCCTGCTTCCATAAAAGGCTTAAGAACATCTGTCGCCTTGTCAAAGGGAATAGCTGCTGTTTTGGGAGTGGTCTTATTTGCATCCGCCCATGCATAAAGCTCATCGGGAGTTATATTCTCGCCGTCAAAATAGCTGTCCTCTCCCATAATAACACAGAGAGGAATAACTGAAATATCATATTTGGCAAGAAGTTCCTTCGAAAGATCGCAAGTGCTGTCTGCTACGATTCTGACTTTACTCATACTAATCACCATTTTATACTATATTTTTGCATCTTTCGATACATCGTGATGTATGTTACCACAGACGGATGAACAAATAATTAATTTTTATTTAACATTTGTTAACTTATTGTTTCGGAAACGTACAGTGCTTTACCGTCAATATCACAACAGTCCATAGAAACTTGGGTCAATGCACTGTTTTCATATGTCCTGTAGTAGTAGATACATTTGTCGGTGTTGCAGCAGCAGGAATATCTTGTGTATTCATACTGTCCGTCGGGGGTCATAACACAGCCCAGCGGCATCGCTACAGAGCCTAAAATGTGAAAAAATTGGGCAACGCTTTGCTTTTCATCTCCCGTTTTCGGAGATTTTGAGCGCACAAAGGCGGCGCGGACAAATCTTGAGGCGGAGGTGTAGTCTCCGGGAAGCCCTATTGCTCCTGTACCAAGACTGTGATTGCTTAAGGAGACATTCTTTGAAAGACGGTTTTCAGCCGCTCCCTCGTGGAGTGACATATAATTTGCGATATTTGTCATGTGGTAGTCATAAGTGGGATTGTTTGTCAGAACACCCAGCGGTGCATCGTATATTTTAACACCCTCACCCACACATTCAACTACCATAGACTCATCACGGTCGGATATTATCCAATGTAGGGGAGAAAGAGGCAACTCATCACTGAAATTGATGCTGACATGATTGAATGAATACAGTGCTTCGCGCGCCTCGGAAACATTTGCATATAAGCCAAGTATCCAAGGAATAAATTCAAAAGGCGTTATATTCGTTTTGCCTTCGGTGTACGGCTTGTAATCAGCATTGCCGGGAAAATTCAGCCCCGCCATGCTAAGTCCCTTCTCGTTGGTGGCTTCATAATATAAAGGATATCCGTCAACCACCGTAGCCATGCCTATCATGGCATAGTGGTGTTCCACCGGCGCCTCGCAACGAAAATAAAATTTGTAATTTCTCGGAGTTATAACAACACGCTCATTGTATGAACGTTCAAGATCAAGATTTCTGCCGAAATAGTGACATTCGGTTTTGTATGTTACAGCAGTACACATAAAATACACTTCCTTTCATTTAAATAATAATATACCTTAATTATTACTGTATTAATACAAAAAAATAAATTTTCTTTTTTTCATAAAAACGCTTGACAATTGAAAATTCATGTGATAATATATCAAGGTCAGCGAAACAGTTGATGTGCGCCCGTAGCTCAGCGGATAGAGTGCCCGGCTACGAACCGGTAGGCCACAGGTTCGAATCCTGTCGGGCGCGCCATAAAAACAAAAGCCATCCAATTGGATGGCTTTTGTTTTTATATTGTACCGCTACCGACAGGATTCGAAAGCTGTGCTTCGATGAAGTTTAGCTTTTCCTCGTGGTTTGATCGCGAAGCACCCGAAAAGCTCCGCTTTTCCTTTTCTTTAGCTTGGCGGCGACAAAAACAGTCCGGTGGAC
>JAFUMU010000046.1 GCA_017482495.1 Clostridia bacterium
CCCAAACCTCTTTAAAAGATAAAGCACGCCCCCCTGAAATCAGGGGGGCGTGCTTTATTTCTTAGAAAGGTTTTGAGGGGGTCCGGGGGAACTTTTCCTCAAAAAGTTCCCTCCGGAAAGCCTGATTTACTCAACTACAACTGTACCGTCTTCCTTAACTGTAACGGTCATACCGTCCTTAACGTATTCGAGAAATTCGTCGCCAAGGCAGTCTACAACGGGCATAGTAACGCCGTCTACCCAAACGTCCGCAAGAACTGCGCCTGCGGCCGCAAGAGAGTCGATATGTCCTGCAAAGAGCATACAAGCGGGATTCTTCTGCATAGAGCAGGCACAGTAAAGAACAAGTCCGCCTGTTGTGGAGCCGATGGTCTGAGGCAGGCAAAGAGCCTTATTTATAAGGGGCTTGCCGTAGATCTCTGTATTGCTCTGGTCGCCGCACTTTACGTCCTTATCGCCAAACTGCAGCGCCATCTGAAAGGATGCAAGAGTATTAAATCCCTGCTTTGTTACAACAGCCTCAGCAGTTACCTCACCGGGAGTAACTACTCTACCTTTAAATTCCTTCATTACTTTTTACCTCCTGTAACAGTCTCAAGAATTTCGGCATCTGTATAATATCTTGCGCTTGTATATGTACGAAGCTTATTTGAGGAGGTGATAACGGGCATCTTCTTGCAAAGCGGGTTGTTCATATACATAAGAGGACAGATATAAGAGGTTATAACGCCTGTAGCCTTAAGTCTTGCGGCATATTCTGTCTTCTCAAAAGCCTTAAGAACTGCGGGAGAGGCTGTGAATACTGTAGGCATAACGACCTTCTTCTTGCCGTTTTTCGCAAGGGACTCTTCCAGCTTAACTGTCCAGTCCTTAAGCTGCTCGAGAGAGAGATGAGGACATCCTACGAAGCAAAGCTTGGGCTTGGCATCGGTTTTTTTCCAGATAACGGGATAGTTATTCTTAACTCTTTCAAGCTCGGCATCGTCTATAACGTATTCCCTTGCGCCCTCTGAGATAAGCGCTTCTCCCTGCTCTACTGCCTCGGGAGTGAGGTTTGCAATATGATAAAGTCCTACTGCGCCGTTTGATGCGGTTGCGGCGCCGAAGTCCTTAAGATATGCGCAGGCGCTGTCTGTAAGCTCGTTTCCGATCCACTTATCAAGACCTACAACGTAGGGAACGTCCTCCATGACCTTCATGCCGATAGCGGAGCCGAGAAGCTGAGCCTCGGGCTTCTTTGTTGTCTCGATTTTAACGACCCAGGTCGCCTTTCTTCCCTCGTCTGTAAGAAGTCCGAAATAGGGAACGTAGCCAACGATGGAGCCCATAATGTCGATGATGCCGGAGTTTCTGTTACATCTTGCGCCAAGAACGGAGTTTGCATATACAACTGCGCTGGACTCAGCCCAGGAAAGAACGTCGCCCTTACCGGGATTGTTGCCAACCTCGTCCATATAGCAGGTGCAGGTAAATGCATTTTCGTCCATAAGACCCAGCTTTTTAAGCTGGCCCTCGTAGAAGTCCTGCTTTGTATACATAAACTTATTGAATACAAGATTCTGCAGAACGTTTGCGGGAACGTTCTTGTCGATGGGACGGGGGTCTACGGAGAATTTCTGCTCTGATGCAACGCCTGCGTCAAGTAGCTGCTGCATAAGATCGTATACGGGCGACATAACCTTGAGACCGAAGGAGGTTACAAGGTGGTTATATTTTGATGTGATAGGCACAAGCTTTTCAGCCTCAAAGGCATCGCCGTACATTACCAGAGTCTTCATGACCTTGGCAAGTGTTTCGCCCTTTTCGCCGTTAAGTATGGCCTTCTGCTCTTCATTAAGATACATATATTCGCTTCCTTTCTCTTATCACAGCTTCATTGCAACGTCCCAGGCACCCCAGATAACTGTTCTCAGGTTGCCAACGCTTGCGGCGTCGCCGATGATATGCACGTTCTTCTGCTCCTTTGCGATAGGTGCGGGATTGTAACCCACAGACATAATAACGGAGTCTGCCTTGATATCTACTGAGCTTCCATCCTTATCGACTACCTTAACGCATCCGTCTGCGATCTCGGAAAGTCTTGTTTCGAGGTGAACGGGAACCTTATTTGTCTTGAAGAAGTCGCGGAGATAGCTTGTATTTGCAAGGCATATACCGGGCGTTACCACAAGGTCGTCCTGCATCTCAACGATAGTGGGCTTCTTGCCCCTGAGATAGAGATCATATGCGATCTCGCATCCCGTAAGTCCGCCGCCGATAACTGTTACGTTCTCGCCTACCTCTGCGTTTCCGAGGAGATAGTCAACTGCCTCGATAGCAGTCTCTGCGCCCTTAACGGGAATCTTCTTTGCAACGGCGCCTGTTGCGATGATAACTTCATCTGCATCAAGCTCACTAATATTCTTTACCTCTGTATTCATCTTAACATCGATGGGAAGTGAGGCAACCTCGCGGATATACCAGGCTATAAGATCTCTGTCCTTTTCCTTGAAGGAAGGAGCAGCTGCTGCTATAAATACGCCGCCAAGCTTATCTGTCTTTTCATAAAGAGTAACCTTATGTCCTCTCTTTGCGCAAACGATAGCTGCCTCCATACCGCCGATACCGCCGCCAACAACAGCGATCTTCTTCTGCTTCTTTGCAGGCTGAATGCTGTATTTCTTTGACTGCATCGTCTCGGGATTGAGCGCACAGCGGGCAAGTCCCATTGTATCCTTAAGGTCCTGAGTATTGGCGTGACCCTTGGAGGAGGAGAAATTGAAGCATCCGGAATGACAGCAGATACAGGGCTTGATGTCCTCAATTCTGTTTTCGATTATCTTTGTTATCCACTGGGGGTCTACAAGGAACTGTCTTGCAACGCCAACGCCGTCGATCTTTCCGTCGGCTACAGCCTTCGCTCCAACCTCTGCGTCCATACGTCCTGCGCAGACAACGGGAATATCAACGAATTTCTTAATATGCGCAACGTCCTCCAGATTACAGTTCTCAGGCATATACATAGGGGGATGAGCCCAATACCAGGAGTCGTATGTACCGTTATCGGCATTAAGCATATCATAGCCTGCGTCCTGCAGATATTTTGCCGCCTTCTCGCTCTCCTCCATATTACGTCCAACCTCAACGTAGTCCTCGCCGGGCATTGCGCCGTAGCAGAAGCCCTTCATCTTGGACTCAACGGAATAACGAAGGGATACGGGATAGTCCTCGCCGCAGGCTTCCTTGATAGCCTTTACTACCTCTGCCGCAAAGCGATAGCGGTTTTCAAAGCTTCCGCCGTACTCATCGTTTCTCTTATTGAAAAATTCGATCGCAAACTGGTCGAGAAGATATCCCTCGTGAACTGCGTGCACCTCAACGCCGTCAACGCCTGCATCACGGCAGAGCTTAGCTGTCTTTGCAAACGCCTCGATGATCTCGTGGATCTGATGAACCGTCATCTCGGGGCATTCAATATCGTGCGCCCAGCGTGAGGGCTGAGGGCTGGGACATGCAAGCTCGTGGGAGGTATCGATAATAGGCTTCACAAGAGCTCTTGTAAGCTTATTCTTATGAAGGGGCGCAACAAGCTCTGTTATTGCCCAGGAGCGGCCCATGCCTGCTGTAAGCTGTACAAAAAGCTTAGCGCCTGTCTTATGGATCTCGTCCATAAACACCTTAAGCTCATCAAACATCTTGGGATTCTGCCAAAGCCACTTTCCCCAGAATGTATCTCGAAGAGGTGCGATGCCGGGGATTATGAGACCAACGTTATTGTTGGCTCTCTCAAGGAAGAGCTTTGCAGCTTCACGATCAAAATGGCATCCGCCCAGCTCGAACCATCCGAAAAGTGATGTTCCTCCCATAGGACACATTACGATTCTGTTTTTGATCTCTACGTTGCCTATTTTCCACGGGGTGAAAAGGGCTTCGTATTTAGGGTCCATCTTTTCCATAGCGTTTCATCCTTTATTTAAATTATTTATTTTCATACTCTTCGCATTTGCTCTGAAGGTTTACAGATATAGTTTTCAGAGCCTTATACATTATCCTCAGCTCATCCTCCGTCAGTCCCGCCGCCGACACTTTAAGTATGCCGTCTATCTTACCAACGATCCCTCCTGCGACCTCTCTTCCCTTCTCTGTAAGAACAAGGGGAGCCTGATATCTTTTACCCTTGGTATCTCTTGCTTCAAGATATCCGTTTGCCTCAAGATATTTGACGCATCGGGAGATATTTGCCTTATCCTCCTCGCAGATATCGCAAAGTTCTGTTGCGGTAAGGGCGCCCTCCTTGTAGAGGTAGTAGAGGCAGGCAACATGGGAGCTTTTAAGTTCGTATTCCGCCATGTCCTCGGTTTTTATTCTGTGTATGCTACGGCCGATAGTAGTCAGCAACACGGTAAATGTTTCAAATCTTTCTTTCATAGTTCTCCTACTTGTTGTGATTACAACATAACTATTGTAGCACATTACTCTCTTGTTGTCAACGATATTCACCACACATACATGTTTTCTCGTTGGTTTTTGTGCAAGCAGATCGCCGCCCGAGCATTTAATCCTTGTGAAGGCAAAAAAGGTGATGCTGTCGCACCACCTTTTAGCATTGTATTAGTTTACGGGAGTTCCGCAACGGTCGCAGAATTTCACTCCGGGCTGAAGTGTATTACCGCACTTAGCGCAAACCGTATTCTGTCCGGGAACGGTCTTTCCGCAATTACCGCAGAATTTATCTCCTGTTACCAGAGCGGAACCGCAATGAACGCAGAACTTAGGCTTAGGTATTGCTACAGGCTCTGCAGGCTTCTGTACTTCTTCAACTACAGGTGTCACCACGGGCTCTGCAGGCTTCTGTACTTCTTCAACTACAGGTGTCACCACAGGATCTGCGGGCTTCTGTACTTCTTCAACTACAGGTGTCACCACAGGATCTGCGGGCTTCTGCACCTCTTCAACTACAGGTGTCACCACGGGTGTCTGAACATTTGCAGTAAAGTTATTATTTATGCTCTGATTTGCAGTATTGTCGGCAGAATATGCATCACGTATCATTGAAGCATATGCGTCACGAGCCGCAGCATCCGACTCAGATGTAGGCATATGAGCATATCCGCCTGACTGCGCTCTCATTCGCTCCTGCTCACTGATAAAGCGCTGCTGTGCCCTTTTAGCAGAGGCTCTCTTAGCAGCTTTAACTATAGCTCTGATGGCTACTATGAGAAGAATAAGCGCAATAATAGCACCCACAACACCCAGTATCAATGCTGTTCTGTGTCTGTACCAAATAACCAGAGCGAAGGTATACCATTCCTCCTCAAGCTCAACATCGATCTTCTTAGACTTCTTATCCACCTCGAAGGAGCCTGTCTTTTTAAGTCTGTCTATACTGCACTCATAGTCATCGAACTCAACATTTTCCAGTTTGAATTCGCCACTGTCATCAAGTGTAAAGGAGAAATAGAATTCATCGTCACGGTAGAGGTTTACTATTTCTCCCGAGTGCTCCTCGCCGAAGCGCAGAGTTACCTCAACATATTCTATCTCGATCTTTTCAATGGACTGAACTATAGCGCCGGAAACTTCAGAAGCAGATTCGATTCCCGTATATGCTCCGCCTGTTGCAAGAGATAGCTTTTCAAAGAACTCCTCTGCTGCGCCGCTGGCGCTTGTTCCTATAGTGAACACTCTGATAAGGCTCTTTTCAGGATCACCAACCTCGGAAACTGCGTCAGCGTCAGATGCCTTCACAGAATCGGTCATATAGCTTACTGTATCAGCGCCATATGTTGTTACTTCCTTAACGTCGAAGTCAGCTTCATAAAGCATCTTTTCGATCATTTCATATGTATAGCCTGTATTGGGCTCGGGATCAAGAGGAGCAGCATCACCGATAATGATAATGACCTTCTGCGATGCAGGTCTCCAATCAAGGCTCATGGCAGTTACAAGTCCGGAATACACTGTCTCGGGACCGTCACCGCCGTATCCCAGTGTCAGTCCGTTGATACCGTCTACGATCTCATCAGTATCGTTTGTAAAATCAAACTGTATCTTGGCGGGATAGTCCTGACTTCCGCCTCTGTCGGCAAAGTCACGGTAGTCAACAAGTGCTACTCGGTAATCAGATGTCTTCTCTGCAAGTGCGGCGATGATCTCTGTCATATTTTCCTTTGCGTTATCGATATCATCACTCATTGAACCTGTTGTATCTATAAGGAAGCACAGGTCAAGTCCTGAACCGCCTGTATGTACTACATGACCGACAGACGAGCCTTCGCTTGTTGTAAGAGAATTACGAACTGCAAGATTAAGATCAAGAAGTCCGCTATAGTCCTCACTGTGATAGAAGCGTCCTTGAACAGATGCACAGATTATCTGCTTTACCTCAGGCCCTGTAAGCTCCGGATTGGCTCCGAATACAAGTCCCGCGGAGGCTGTTACGTGAGGAGCGGCCATTGATGTTCCGTTAAGGAACTGTGTCTTATCTCCGGGAACTGTACTGAGTATGGATTCACCGGGGGCTACAATATCAACTCTGTCGCCTACACAAGAGAAAGAAGAATATGCATATGCATCATCTCCTGTCATTCTTACAGAGCCTACAACGATGATCCTGTCACTTACTGTTTCGTTGTCTATAAGAGCAAGATAGTTATTATACTTTGCATCAGAGTCACCTGATTCCAACTCTGCTGTATAGTGGGAAGCATTCGCTTCATCAAATTCCTCATATCCGTATACTGCGCTGTCATTGACAACATAGGGGGTGTTATTGCTGTTACCTGCAGAAACACAGATAACGAAGTCTTTTTTACCTTCAGCCTGTCTGTCAAGAATGAGTCTCTCAATGAGAGCTCCCGCCTGTTCTGCCTGACCGTCAAGATAAGTTATAGCAGCGCTGTTGCCGTGGCTGGCCGCAAATCCTATAAGTCTGCATGTATTCTGGCTGATATTTATAGCCTGAACATCCTGGTCTACCAGCATTTTAATAGCTCTGAAATAGTTGAAGGGCGTTGTATATTCAGATACTACCTTATTATCTACCACGTTATAGGCGCAGGCATAATAAAGCTCGCCCTTATCTCCCATGATACCGGAAATATCATCGTCGTTCCATGTAGCAAGCATAGTTCCCGCAACATGAGTACCGTGTGTATCAGGTGCCCATACGTCTGTGTCAAGTGCATATGCACTGGTCTTACCTGTATCCTGATCTGTAAGAACAGCATATGCGCCCTTTACGCTTGCCTTCAGGTCTCGATGGCTGATATCGGGCATGGAGTCGATAAGTCCTACCTTAACTGTGGACAGCTTATCAAGATATCCCCACGCATCAGGTGCATTGATGGCCTCAACGCCCCAGTTGCTTCCTGCGGGAGTATCGTCCCAGGATGCTTTACGTGAAGATGTATCATACCAAGGGTCGTCAGGATATACGGGGGATGCCACCGGAAGCTCCGACTCCTCAGCATCACTGTCAAATACAGTTACCTCGCTGATAAATGCATCAGCTACCGTTTCTTCCTTCTTAAGATCGTCCACCATATCCTCAAGCTCGCTGAGCTCATATGCATCATAGAGCTTTATCTTGTAAACGCCTATATCTTCCATTTCCTCGGCGATCTCGCCGTCAAGATCGTATGCAAGCTTTTTGATCTCCTCCGGATCGGCTCCCTCTGCGGCAATAACGATGATCTCGTTATTGATATAAGGAGTGCCTGATTCCTCATCATACGATATTTCCTCAAAGGTCTCCGCAAGATGCTTGAAGTTCTGTGTTACGGGGTCATTTATGGGCTTGATAAATGCGCCGTATGCCCAGAATCCGCCAAGCGCCAGAAGAAGCACCAGAACGATCACGCCCAAAACTATAAACAAGGGCTTAGATGACTTCTTCGGCTTTTTGCGGTCAAAATCCTGAGTTTTTGTCATAAAGATTCCTCCTGTATGATATATCCTTTAACGGATGTTTTTTTACGCCTAACATTATATCACATTCAATGTATTTTTTAAACATTTTTTGACATTTTTTCTTTAAAAAAGTATTAAACATCTCAATTATCCCTATTTGTGGCTGAAAAGAATGCTTTTTTGTACAATAAATCTCCTCAAAGTATTGATTTCAATTTGCAATGTGCCGAAAATCATCACAACGCCCTTTTTGAGACAACATATTTGCTGTTGCTCTTGATTTTTTCTACATATAGTGTTATAATATTTGTTTGTATGATGTTGAAAAATGCAACATGATCAAATGAGAAATAAGGGTCAGGAGGACCGATATGTATACTGTCGATAATGCTGTAATAATGGCTGCAGGAACAGCCAGCAGATTTGCCCCTCTTTCCTATGAAATGCCCAAGGCTCTCATATCAGTTAAGGGTGAGGTGCTCATAGAGCGTCAGATACGTCAGCTCAGAGAAGCCGGTATCAAGGATATCTATATCGTTGCGGGCTACAAGGCTGAAATGTTTTATTATCTTGAAGAAAAGCTGGGAGTACACATAGTAGTCAATCCCGATTTTCTCACAAGAAACAACAACGCAAGCATATATGCGGTCAAGGATATTCTGAAGAATACCTATATATGCTCCGCAGACAACTATTTTTCCGAGAATCCCTTTGAGAGCGTGGTTGACGACTGCTACTATTCAGCAGTTTACGCCGACGGAGAAACTAAGGAATGGTGCATGGAATATGACAACGACGGCACCATTACAAGCGTTAAGATCGGCGGAAAAAACTCATGGTTTATGCTTGGTCACACCTTTTGGAGCGAAGACTTTTCAAAGAGATTTACGGAGATCCTTGAAAGCGAATACCACCTTCCCGAAACTGCGGACAAGCTTTGGGAAAGCATCTATATAGAGCATATAGATGAACTGAAAATGAAGATAAGAAAATATTCCTCCGACGTGGTATTTGAATTCGATACCCTTGATGAACTCAGAGAGTTTGATACATCATATGTAAATGATACTCGCTCCATGATATTAAAAAGCATTGCAGCAGAGCTGAAATGCAGTGAGGGCGATATCCGCAAGGTACTCTCCTACAAGGATGACACAAACGAAGCGGCAGGCTTCACATTTGAATGCGGAAACAAAGCATACAAATATCCATATAAAGAAAAAGAATTAAGGAGGATCTGAAATGGCAAGAGAAATCGTTAAAGAAGATATCGCAAAAGTCAAAGAATTGCTGAAAAATGTTGTAGGAAGCGACAGCTACAGTGAGCTTTCCAGAATGGGTGGACTTACCAACCATACATACAAGGTCACAATGGAAAACGGTGACGAATATGTTGTTCGTATTCCCGGTGAAGGAACTGAAGAAATGATCGTCAGAGGCGACGAGATGATAAGCACAAAGCTTGCCTGCGACCTTGGGGTTGATGCAGAAATGCTCTACTTCGGCGAAAACGGCGCAAAGGTTACACGTTATATCAGCAACGCCGAAACAATGTCTGCAGAAACGATCTGCGACCCTGTCCGCATCAAGCAGGTTGCAGAAATATTCAAGAAGATGCACTCCTGCGGCGTAGATACAAAGATCCCATTCGAGGTCTTTGAAATGGCTATGAGCTACGAAAAGATCGTTTTTGATAAAAATGTTCCCATGTTCAGCGACTACGACACGGTAAAGGCAGAGGTCATGGCTATCAAGTCTGAGATAGACTCCGTAATAGATGTCAAAAAGGTTCCCTGCCACAACGACCCTCTCTGCGAAAACTGGGTGGTTGGTGATGGAAGAATGTACCTTATCGACTGGGAATATGCAGGAATGAACGACGGAATGTGGGACGTTGCAGATATTTCCATCGAAGCAGGCTTCAATAGCGAATGCGACAAGCTCCTTCTCAGCGCATATCTGGAAAGAGAGCCTGACAAGAAGGACGAGAAGCACTTTCTTGCAAGCAAGATCTACGTTGACTTCCTATGGACTCTTTGGGCAAAAGCACGCGTACCATACGACGGTCAGCCTATGGAGGACTGGGCAGTAGAGCGCTATACAAGACTTAAGACATTTATTGAAGAATACAAAAAGATATAATATAAAGCATAAGGAGATTGAAAAATGGCTGCAGGAATAATCGCAGGTATCACCTGGGCGATAGCATCATACATACTTACTATTGCTACAGGAAATCAGGTATTTAGTGCACAGTCACTTATTTTTGTCACATTTGTAAGCACATTTATCCACGACGCAAGCTCTGCTGTGTGGGCTACCGCATACAACGGCGTAAGAGGTAATCTCGGAAACGTATGGAGAGCTCTCACTAAGACTAAAAGCGGAAAATGGGTAGTTCTTGCAGCGCTCATCGGCGGCCCTATCGGTATGACAGGCTACGTTATGGCACTTACATATATGGGTGCATCCATCGGTGCTGTTGCAAGCGCAGTATTCCCCGCAATCGGAAGCGTTCTTGCGTATGTCTTCCTCAAGGAAAAAATGAAGTGGTATCAGTGGATATTCCTTATAGCAACTCTCGGCGGAGTATACGGACTCAGCTATTCCCCCGAGCTCAACATAGAAAATTTCTGGCTTGGTATTCTCGGTGCAGCAATGTGCGCATTCGGTTGGGGTATAGAGGCTGTTATTCTTGCTAAGTGTCTCACAGACCCCGAAGTAAAGGACGAATATGCCCTCCAGATCCGTCAGACAACATCTGCACTTACATATGCCATTATCATCCTGCCCTTTGTTCGCGGCTGGGGCTTCACAGCAGGGCTCTTCACTCCCGAAACAGACTGGCTCATCCCCACTATCATCGTTGCAGGTCTTTTCGCAACGATTTCTTACCTTTTCTACTACAAGGCAATCGCTCAGATAGGCGCATCCAAGGCAATGGCACTTAATGTTACATACTGCGCATGGATCGCGATAATTCCCCTGGTTCTTGTTATCTTCGGCGGCGAGATGCCCACCTTCAGCCCCCTGCAGATTCTCTGCACGGTAGTTGTTCTCGTTTGCGGCATCTTTGCAGCGGCAGACTTCAAGGAAATTCTCTCAAAGCGTAAGTGATAAATAAGGAGAAATAAAATGTTTCTTTACATAGATCCCGGTACGGGAAGTATGCTCTTCACCATCCTTATCGGTGTTATAGGAGCAAGTATCTATTCTCTCAGAATGCTTTGGATAAAGCTTCGATTCAAGCTCAGCGGCGGTAAGGTGCAGGCTGAAACAGAAAATCCGTCCTTTGTTATCTTTACAGACGATAAACGATACTGGAAGATATTCGAGCCTGTTTGCCGCGAAATGGATAAAAGAGGCAGAGATGTTGTTTATATGACAGCATCCGAAGACGACCCCGGACTTAGCTGTGAGCTTCCTCACCTTAAAGCTGAGTATGTGGGTAACGAAAACAAGGCTTTTGCCCGCCTTAACTTTATGAATGCTACCATCGTTCTTTCAACAACCCCCGGACTTGACGTCTATCAGTGGAAGCGCTCCAAGGGCGTTAAATTCTACGTTCATATTCCTCACGCCGCAAGTGAGATAACTCTCTACAGAATGTTCGGTATCGACTACTATGACGCCATCCTTCTGTCCGGTGAATATCAGGTACAGGATATCCGCAAGCTGGAGAAGCTTCGCTCTCTTCCCGCAAAGGATCTTGTTAAGATAGGCATCCCCTATATGGACGAAATGGCGGCTCGTCTTGAAAAGGAAGGTCCCGCACCTGAGCATCCCAGAACAGTACTCCTTGCCCCCTCCTGGGGACAGAGTGCTATATTCAGCGTTTACGGAGGAAAGATCCTCGACACTCTTCTTAAAACAGGATATCACATCATTGTCCGTCCCCATCCTCAGTCCTTTAAATCCGAGAAGGATATGATTGACAAGCTTATGGCTGAATATCCTGAATCGGAGCAGCTTGAATGGAACAGAGACACAGACAACTTTGACTGTCTCCGCCGCTCTGATATCCTTATCTCCGACTTCTCAGGCGTTATCTTCGATTTCACTCTTATCTACGATAAGCCTGTTATCTACACCAACCCCAACTTCGACGTTAGCCTCTACGATGCATGGTGGCTCGAGGCTCCCCTCTGGACTCAGGGCGCCCTTCCCCGCATCGGACACGAGCTTTCCGAAGAAAATATGGAAAACCTTAAGGACATCATCGACACATGCATCTCCGACCCCAAATATGCCGAGGGCATACGCGCAGTTAAGGCAGAAACATGGGAGCATCCCGGTGAGGGCGCAAAGCGTGCCGCTGACTACCTTATCAAAAAGTATGACGAGCTTACAAGCGAAGGAGGCAAGAAATAATGTCATTTATCGCAATACTTGAAACATTGTTTATCGGCCCCCTTAAGCTGATATTCGAAATAATATTCGAATTTGCCAACAGACTTGTGGGCCATCCCGGTCTTGCTATAATCTTCCTCAGCCTTATAATGAATATCCTGGTTCTCCCTCTCTATCGCCGCGCAGACGCAATGCAGGAAGAAAGCCGTGATATCGAGGCAAAGCTCAGCCGCGGAGTTTCACATATCAAGAAAACATTCTCAGGCGACGAGAGAATGATGATCCTGCAGACCTATTACAGACAGAACAATTATAAGCCCACAAATGCTCTTAACGGCTCTGTTTCACTTCTGCTTGAGATTCCCTTCTTTATGGCGGCATATCAGTTTCTCTCTCACCTTGAGATACTGAACGGCGTTTCTCTCGGCCCGATTACCGATCTCGGCGCCCCCGACGGACTTATTCAGATAGGCGGACTTTCCATCAATCTTCTTCCTATCCTTATGACACTTGTAAACGTTATCTCCAGCGCCATGTATCTTAAGGGCTTCCCCCTTAAAACAAAGATACAGCTTTATGCAATGGCAGGATTTTTCCTTGTATTCCTCTATACATCCCCCTCATGCCTTGTATTTTACTGGACTCTCAATAACGTATTCTCTCTTGTAAAAACAATCTTCTATAAGCTTAAGAACCCGGGCAAGGTGCTTAATATAATGATGTGTGTGCTCGGAAGCGGACTTATCGTGTTCGATCTCTTCTTCTACGATACAGAGTCACTTAAAAGAAAGCTCTTTATCGCGGCAGTTGGTGTCGTTCTCGTTCTTCCCCTCCTCCTTCCTCTTATCACATCCAAGCTGACAAAGGGCGAAAAGAAGATAAAGGAGCCTCAGCCCAACAAGACAATGTTCTGGCTCGGCGCGATCTTCATCACCATCCTCGTCGGTCTCCTTATCCCCTCAACATTTATAGCAGCATCTCCTCAGGAATATGTTGATATCACATTCTTCCACAATCCTCTCTGGTACGTGGTTAGCTCCCTTTGCCTGTCCGCAGGTACGTTTATCGTGTGGTTTGGAGTGTTCTATTGGCTTGCAAGTCCCGCAGGCAAGGTTATATTTGATAAGCTTGTTTGGGTAATGTCAATTATAATGCTTGTTAACTATATGTTCTTCGGAACAAAGCTCGGTAATATTTCATCTATCCTTCAGTATGATGACGGAATGGTGTTCTCACGTACCGAGAAACTTGTAAACCTTGCAGTTATAGCAGTCCTTGCGGTAGTTCTTCTGTTCGTTGCCTTCAAATGGAAGAAGGTCACTTCCCTTGTGCTTGTAACAGCAGTTATCGCTCTTGGCGGTATGTCCGTTGTTAATATGGTAAAGATAGGCTCATCCGTATCCTTTGCAGCAAGCGTTCAGCAAGGCGATATTCCCTCATTTAAGCTTAGCAAGAACGGTAAGAACGTGGTGGTCATTATGCTTGACCGCGCGCTTGGCGAATACGTTCCCTATATCTTCAATGAAAAGCCTCATCTGCAGGACCAGTTTGCAGGATTTACACACTACTCCAACACTATATCCTACGGCGGTAAGACCAACTTTGGTACTCCTGCCCTCTTCGGCGGATATGAGTATACCCCCGTTGAAATGAATAAAAGAGACGACGAGCTTCTTGTGGATAAGCATAATGAGGCACTGAAGGTGCTTCCTGTTCTCTTCTCCGAAAGCGGATTTGACGTCACTGTGTGCGACCCCACATATGCAAACTATCAGTGGACTCCCGACCTTTCTATCTTCGATGAATACCCTGACATCAACGCCTTTATCTCCAAGGGTAAATTCGGAGATACAGCGCAGAAGGAGGCAGTAGTTTCCAATAACCACAGAAACTTCTTCTGCTTCAGTCTTATGAAAACAATGCCCATTATCATTCAGCCCACCATGTATAACAACGGCAACTATAATCAGATATCCAAGGGCGGAGATGTAGTAGTATACGGCAGTCAGACTGTTGAAGGAACATCTAAGTCTGAGGGAATGGCATCCGGATTTATGTGGTCCTACCATGTACTTTGTAATATGGATACTATGACGCAGATAAGCGACGGCAACGAGAATACATTTATGGTGCTTACCAACGATATTACTCACGAGCCTATGCTTCTGCAGACACCCGACTATGTTCCCGCACCTACCGTTGATAATACAGCATATGATGAAGCCAATGTCGACAGATTCACTATAGACGGAAGAACTCTGAAAATGGAAAGATATCAGCAGGCTATCCACTACCACGCTAATATGGCAGCAATGCTTAAGCTTGGCGAGTGGTTTGACTACCTGCGCGAGTGCGGCGTTTATGATAATACCAAGATCATCCTTGTTTCCGACCACGGACAGGCTTTGAGACATTTCGACGATATGATCTACGGAGACGAGCCTCTTAAGAACGTTGAATACTACTATCCTCTTCTTATGGTCAAGGACTTCGGCAGCACAGAGTTTACAACATCAACAGAATTTATGACAAACGCAGACGTACCCACTCTCGCAACTAAAGACCTTATCGATAATCCCGTTAACCCCTTCACCAATAAGCCCATAAACAATGATGAGAAATTTGCACACGATCAGTTCATTATCATGTCAACTGACTGGCAGGTTACCGAGAACAACGGCTACACATTCCTTCCCGCAAGATGGGTAAGCGTTAAGGACAATATTTGGGAAAGAGATAATTGGAAATTCCA
Organism: Clostridia bacterium; assembly: GCA_017482495.1. GTDB lineage: Bacteria > Bacillota > Clostridia > Oscillospirales > CAG-272 > Avispirillum. The sequence goes on from JAFUMU010000046.1 coordinate 14,993, forward strand.
CGAAAGCAGCACAATTCTTAAAGAGCATAAAGCTCCCTAAGCTATAATAAAAATTGCAGATGCTTTGAAGCGAACCACATTTAGTTCACTTCAGCATCTGCTTTTTTATTGTCCTGAGCAAAAAAGCCACGTGAAATCACGTGGCGGGCTTATGGAATTTGAATATAGAAAAAGGAACAGCGCGAATTCCGGAGGGAGCCAAAAAAATCAAGGGACAAACCCCTTGAGGAGATAATTGAACAGGCGGTAAAAGACGGAAAGGTCTTTGATTTTGATAAAAAAATGAGAGACGCTCTGTCAGTGATTGCCGAGCAAGCAAGGCTCGGGGATATAACTGAGACATCTCTCAGGAAGAGTTTAGTACACTTCCGCAACAGACCTGTAGTCATTGTAAATGAGAACATTCTTTACGGAGTACCAAAATCAAAATGGGTAGATACTGTTAAAAACACCATATCTACTAAGTTTTCGGGAGGTATTCCGATAGGAGGTAGGCTTATTAAAGTAAATTATCATACTCGTAATGAATTTACAGAATCAAAAAATACAAAGCATTACAGGGATAATCAAAGAATAGTTTACAAAGATAAGCTCAAATCCGCCAATAATTTGGATGAAATTGTGTTGGCTTCAACAAATTACATCAATGAAGATCTAAATCACAAAAGGAACGACAACTTTGTACAGTTTGCCCGTGGTGACGTTCTTATGAGAATAGGCACTCACGACTATGAAGCAAAGGTTATAGTTGGTTTTACATCCGGTAATCAGATGGTACTCTATGACGTGATAGATTTTGATAAATCTATCTTCAAAATAAAAAAAGTGGATGCAGGCGCCGTCCAATCGCATAGCGCGAAGAACAACGGAAATAATGCATCCACTAACAACAAAGTACCACCAAAACCTCAGTTTGTCAACCCCTCAGACGGAATTTCTTCAGAAAATCCTTCGACAGATGACGACAGCCGTAGTTCCAAACGCATCGACTACGGCGAAAGCGACAGGGCGATCATTGCGAATGCGCTTGAAAGCGTGGCGGAGACGGCAGAGCTACATGGCTGTTGTGATCTCAATACTATAGCGATTTGAAACGAGTGAAATATTTGCCTTGCGGCAAATGTTAAATAATTTACTTCGTAAATTGTGAAATTTGATGCTATCGCATCAAGTGAAATGAAATAAATCCCTATGCGCCGCAGCGTATTTCATAGCGTCAGCTATTTCATAACGCGAAGCGTTATTTCACAAATCCCGCAAGGGATTTATTTCGTTGAAAAAACCACTTCTTTCGAAGTGGTTTTTTCTGCGAGAGACTGACCAAAAGTAGTAAAAGTAGGGGTAAAAACGACCAAAAGTATTCCAATATCAGCCGTACTTCTCAATAGCCTTTTTATAATACTTTTCTATTAAAACAGTTGTCTTCTTGTTCTTCGGTATGCATGCCTTTTCCCACAAAGGAAGTGCTTTTTTGAAATATCCGATGCGATATTCTCTCATCCAAAGAAATGCTCTGCAATAATGATCTTCAATAGTGTGCAACTCGTTCCATTTAGCGGTAGTTTTTATACCAAACCCGTAGTACACAGTGATTCCTTTCTCACCAATTCTATAACTGTTTGGAAAAAGAAAAATGTAGCCAAATAAACAAATACAACCAATAACTATAATAATGGTCGATGTTGTTAGTTCTTCAGATAAAGTATATATACCAAGCAAAATGAGAACTGAGAAAATCCCGATCCAAAAGGCCCACCGCTTATTAAAAAACAGTTTGCTTTCTTTCATTTCGTATTCTCCTTTGCGGTTTTGCAGGAGGCAATCAGCAATCTACGAATATTTCCGCACAGTTTCTCGGTATATTGATATGTTGCTGTGTCAATTCTTTTAGTTTCACACATCAACTTTAACCAGTAGCTTGTTTCGTTAGATTCTTTCAAAGCAATTTTCAATTTTGCGACGAAGTCTTTCTTGCTCTGTGCGTATTGTGCTTCGTGGATATTAGCACCAACCGATGTGCCTGCTCGTGCGAGCTGATCTGTCATATAGGAACTTTTGGGCGCAGTTACACCATCAACAAGATTAACGATTGCAACTGCAAATTCAAAGGATAAGTCAAGTAATTTGTTTCCGGACATATAAGCACCTTCTTTCAATATAATTATATCATAATTTGTTATGCTTTTCAATGATATATCGCCGTTGGCGATATGATATACGGCTAACGCCGTGTGATATACTTGCTATGCAAGCATGATATAATATCCGTTCCCATCATACGCGAAGCGTATATCATCTGCGAAGCAGATATCATAGCATTAGCTATATCATCCGTGACCGTAGGGAACGGATATCATTGTAAAAAAACTCTTTTGTCAGGTAGACAAAAGAGTTTTTTTACATGGTGGAGCCGGCGAGAGTCGAACTCGCGTCCGAAAACCCCTTGATATAACTTTCTCCGGGTGCAGAATATCTACTATGTTTCCCGCCGCTCGCTCCGATATTCAGGATCGCTCGGTCGGTATTCTTTTAGTGCATGACGGCTACAAAGAAAACTCACCGTTCACGTTCGCTGCTGTGGTTATGCCCCAAATGAAGCCGCAGCCCTCATCACCGGGACAGGCCGCATCTATGGCGGCGGTAGCTTATGCAGCTACGAGTGTGCTATTGTTAGCGTTTAATTTTAAGTGGAGCTTATTTAGGTGTTTCTCCAAACACCACCCGCTTATCATACCTCAGAATCCCCGTCGAAACCTTTACGGCCCCATAGGATGCCTTGGCATCATCTGTAGTTGTCCTTGAAGCTGCGCTCGATCTCTCTTGACGCCTGTCGCTTAGCATCGGATTCTCTCTTATCATAGAGCTTCTTGCCTCGGCAAAGACCTAATTCCAGCTTAACTCTTGAGCCGCTGAAATATAGTGAGAGCGGAACCAGGGTGAAGCTGTCTCTTGCAACAAGTGAGCCAAGCTTGATTATCTCCTTCTTATGCATAAGGAGCTTTTTGGGACGAAGAGGGTCACGGTTGAAGATATTGCCCTTCTCGTAGGGGCTGATATGAACACCGTATGCAAAAATTTCTCCGTCCTCCACCTTACAGAAGGAGTCCTTAAGATTGACTGTACCTGCTCTCAGGCTCTTAACTTCAGTTCCGAAAAGCTCAATGCCGGCTTCATATGTTTCATCAACAAAATAGTCGTGTCTTGCCTTACGGTTTGCCGCGATAAGCTTTCCCTTTTGCTTTTTTTCAGCCATTATGACTCTCCTCCTTTCTCGGTGTAGAGTTTAGTATAGCACATCCCTCGCCAAAAATCAAGTATCTTATATTTCCTTTATCCGACTTTTTGCGATATGGGTCAATACAACAAAAACTGCGGTATAGGAATCTTCGCTTCTGTTTGAAAAGGCTTTGGATGTGTATAGGGGAGGAGCTTTTTACAAAAAAGCCCCTCCCCACTAAACATTCCACTATTACATTAAACCATCTCTGCCATTTTGCAGGCGTCGAGAATGAGCTCTCTTTCCGAGAAGGGGAGCTTTTTTCCTTCTACAAGCTGGTATGTTTCGTGTCCCTTGCCTGCAAAGAGGATGATATCTCCTGCCTTTGACATTGCAACGGCTTCGGCAACCGCCTCAGCTCTATCTGTTATGCAAAGGTAGTCGCTTCCTTCTTTCATATAGGAAGCTATTTCAGCAACGATAGCATCGGGATCTTCAAAATCGGGGTTATCGCTTGTGATTATACTGAAATCAGCCAATTCACTTGCCACCTCTGCAAGCTCACGTCTTCTTCCCTGCGTTCTTCCGCCAACGCTTCCGAAGACGCAAATAAGGCGGGCGGGCTCGTATTCTCTCAAGGTTGTGAGAGCCTTGGTGAGGCTGAGTCCGTTATGGGAATAGTCAACGACGAACGTGCGCTCGGGGGCTGCCTCAACTATCTCAAATCTGCCCTGCACGGGAGTACGTCCCAGCGCATTTGCCGAGATATCTACAGACACTCCGTATCCTGCGCAAACGGCTATTGCCGCAAGTGCGTTATAGATGCTGAAGGCTCCGGGAGACATAAGGTGGGTCTCGGTGGCTTCTCCCTCTCTTATACAGTCAAACACAACTCCGAGAGAGGTGGCGCTTCTGTAGATGCTCTTATATCTACCAACGTAGTCGGCGTCGCCCTCCATAGAGAAGGATACTCTCGATCCTGTGAAGCGGCGGAGCATATACTCCGATGCCTCGTCATCGGCGTTATAAACAGCTCTCTTTGCGCCGTATGCCGCTGTAAAGAGCTTCGCCTTACTGTTTTTATAATCCTCAAGGTCGGGATGCTCCACAGGGCTTATATGGTCTTCTCCAAGATTAGTAAACACTACTGTATCGAATATGATACCGTCCACTCTATTTCTGGCAAGAGCCTGAGAGGACACCTCAAGAGCAACGTATCTGACTCCCGCATCAACCATCTGTCGGAAATATTTATGAAGAACGTGGCTCTCGGGAGTGGTATTGGCGCTTTCGTGCATCACTCCGTTAATGAGGATACCGTTAGATCCGATATAGGCGCAGTTTTCTCCCGCGCTGTTAAGTATGCCGTGGATAAGGAGGGCTGTTGTAGTTTTGCCCTTGGTTCCCGTGATACCGATTATCTTAAGGCTTTCGGCAGGATGGCCGTAGAACTCGGCGCTTGCCATTGCAAGAGTAGCTCTTGAATCCTTAACTATTATCTGCTCTGCGTCCTCGGGCAAGCTCAGCTCCTCTTCGCACAGAAACGCTCTGCAGCCCTTACTGTATGCGGAGGGGGCATATTTATGACCGTCGGTCACGGCGCCGCGGAGGCACACAAAAAGAGTATCCTCTCCGGCTTTTCTTGAATCGTATTCAATTGAGCTTATATCCCTTGCGGAGCTTCCCTTATGGGGAATATTTCTGAAAAGTTCGTTAATAATCATATCAAATCAAATTCGGGAGAAAATCCCACGGTCTCGTGTCCGCACAGCTTTATTGCGACGTTTGCAAGGACCTCAAGGGAGTCGGTGAGCTCTTCTCTTCCTCCCATACTGCGGTTGATAACGGAAAGCTCCGTACAGCCCAGTATCATTCTGTCGCATCCTTTATTTTTCATATGCTCCACAACGGCGAAAAATTTATCAAGGTCTGCTTCCTTGCCCGCTTTAACGTCGTCGTAGATAAGCTCCATAAGCCATCTCTGCTCCCTTTCATGGGGAACGTCGCAGGCCAGTCCCACGCCCTCAAGCTTTGTCTGATAGGAGTGGGAGGAAACTGTTCCCACAGTTGCAAGGATGCCTGCCTTCTTTACTCCTGCTCTCTTAAGGTGCGCTGCTGTTTCCTCTATGATGCTGGGAACAGGAACGCTGACGCTTTTTCTTACCTCATCTATAAAATAGTGGGCTGTATTGCAGGGGATAACGATAGCATCGGCGCCATAGGCTTCAAGTCTCTTGGCGTCCTGAACCATAAAAGGAAGGGGGCTGTCGTCGCTCTCGCCTGTGATAAAGGCTGTTCTGTCGGGGGTGGAGGAGCGGGATGAAAGGATTATATCTATATGATCCTGATCGCGCTCAGCTTTGGTATGGGCTGTGATAAGCTCATAGAAATATGCGCTTGCCATAGGTCCGAGACCGCCGAGGATACCCATCAGGGGCTTACGCTTTGGCATATACATACTCCTTTCAATTATAAATTATTTAGGGTAATATACCTTGAACTTCTTCTTCTGACGGAAAAGCTGGGCATAAACGTACACGGCACGCTTGGGGTTCAGCTTAAGGTCGTATTTATAGAGGAGTGAGCAGGAGGATCTTCCCTCCTTTGCAAGAGCCTTTGCTCTCTGCACAAGCTCCTTATCCTCTGTGTATTCGTATGCAACGGATGCGGGAACGTGATGCCAGAAGTGGGCATTTTCGTTTCTCACGCAATCCTCACCCTCGTCGTCCCACTTTTCGCAGGCAAGACGGGCAATATTCATACCGCAGGAGGTTACGTAGTAGTTACTTCTTCCCTGTCTCAGGTTGATCTCGAAGCAACGGAAGTCGCCCTCTTTCCCTGTGAACTTAAGGTCGAAGTTGGAAAAGCCCGTATATCCCATATCCTCAAGCATATTTTTGATAGCCTCGGCACAGGGCAGGCTTGAAACGGGCTCTGTTACGATAGCCGCGTGGTTGCCCAGTCCCTTGGGAGTATGCTCCTCGATCATTGTATGACCAAGGCACATTGCTCTTACCTTACCCCTCTTATCTGAGAAGCAGGTGAATACTCGCATATGGCTGTCGCCTCCGTCGATCTTCTCCTGAAGGATCATTCTCTCGGGATAGCCGGACTTATAGATGGTTCTGATTATCTCAGCGGCATCTGCGGGATCCTTTGCGAAATACACCTTCTTCATTCCGTTGAAGGGATATTTCCAATAGTCTACGCTTGAGGAGGGCTTGATAACTATAGGATAGTTAAATCCCAGAGCCTCCTCTGTAAGGGCGTCCTCGCTAAAGTCATTTGTGAGCACCTTTGTCTTAGGATAGGGGATGCCGTACTTTTCGCACATCTCGTAAAACTCCGCCTTTTTCTGCACAAGAGTATACAGGTCCTCTGCGGGAGAGGGTGCTGTATACTGAGGGAGCTTTGACTTACAGCGGATTATCATAGCTGCGTAATCGTCGGTGCATCCGAAGAGGTAGAGCTTCTCGCCCTGATGCTCTTTGGCAAATTCCGTAAGAGTTGCCATCATTGTGTCCTCGTTATCAATATCGGGGACAACTGTGAAATTGATTATTCTTGAGCCCTTTGTGGCAGAGATCTCATATCTGCCGAAGGCATAGGAGGAAACTCCGTATGCCTCGTGGAAGGCTCTTGCAAGGTTATAGCAATTAAGGTCTGCTCCCAGGAGCACAGGTGTTATCTTCATAATTCAAAAACCTCAAAATCTCTTGCCGCCGAAGAACTGCTCGTGCCATACAAGGAACGTATATGCTGTCCATATCTTACGGCGGTTATGGGCGGGATCGCCAAGCATTCCCACCAGCTTATCAACGTCGAAATATTCTGCCGCAGTATCTCCCGTAAATGCGCTCTTTACCTTAGCGGAGAACCGGGGATCCTCAAGCCACTTTGCAATGGGCACGGGGAATCCCTTCTTCTTTCTGTTAGCCCACTCTGCGGGGAGAGTTTTATTAGAAGCTGTTCTGAGCACAGCCTTTGTATCGTAGGATATCTTATATTCGGAGGGGTATCTTACAGCCTCCTCCATGACCATCTTATCAAGATAGGGCACTCTCAGCTCAATGGAGTGAGCCATGCTCATCTTATCTGCCTTAAGGAGGATATCTCCGGGCAGCCAGAGGTTAAGATCAAGATACTGCTTCTTTTCAAGCTCGGGAAGGTCCTTTACTCTGTCGTAGACAGGCTTTGCCACCTCGGATGCGGAGGGACCCACTCTGTACTTGGGACGGAGGATATCATAAGCCTCCTTTTCAGGGAACACGAGAGCCTGTCCGATGAACCAGTCCTCAGGTCTGCCGCTTCCCTTGATAATAAAGTCGTGACCCTTGAAATAGGGCAGCCCCTTAGTCACGTCAGCCGCAAGGTGACGCAGGGGAGCGTGGATCTTCTTATATTTCTTCATTGTGGGAGTTTCGTCATACCACTCATATCCGCCGTAGATCTCGTCGGCGCCCTCGCCGGATAGTACAACGGTTACGTGCTCGGAGGCAAGTCCCGCAAGGAAATAAAGCGGAACGGATGAGGGATTGGACTGAGGCTCGTCCATATGATACTGGATATCGGCAAATTTCTCAAGGCACTCGTCGCCCTCAAGCATTCTCTTATAGTTACCGATGCCAAGTATCTTTGAAAGCTCCTCTGCTTCAGTGGTTTCGTCAAATCTTGTGCTGTTATCACGTCCGGGGTCAAATCCCACGGAGAAGGTCTTATCGGGCATAAGGCAGGCTGGTATATAGCTGGAGTCAACGCCGCCCGAGAGGAATGAGCCGACCTTAACGTCGCTTATTCTGTGCGCCGCAACGCTCTCTCTTACTCTTGCGTCGATCTCAGCGGCGCAATCGTCAAATGAGGCTGTTGTCTTTCTTGTAAAGTCAGCGTCCCAATAGCGGGTAACCTTCATCTCGCCATTCTTCCATGTGAAATAGTGAGCGGGGGGCATTTTGAACGTACCCTTGAAGAACGTCTCGTTCATAGAGCTATACTGGAATGTAAGATAGGGACGGAGCGCCTCGGGATTGACCTCTCGTCTAAATCCCGGATGCTCAAGAAGGCTCTTGATCTCGCTTCCGAAAACAAGGCTTCCGTCGTCGGTTACAGTATAGTAAAATGGCTTGATACCGAAGATATCTCTTGCGCCGTACATAGAGTTTGTCTTAGTATCCCAGATAACGAAGGCATACATACCGCGAAGCTTTGAAGCAAGCTTCGCGCCGTATTCCTCAAATCCGTGAACAAGAACCTCTGTATCGCATCTTGTCTTGAAGATATGGCCGCGTGCGATAAGCTCGTCGCGCAGCTCCATAAAATTATATATCTCGCCGTTAAAGGTTACGACAACGGTGCCGTCCTCGTTATACATAGGCTGTCTGCCGTCAGCAAGGTCGATGATGCTGAGGCGGCGGAATCCCAGAGCAACGCTTGTTCCCTGCTCGTCTCCGCTTATATGATAGCCCTCCATATCGGGACCGCGATGGATTATTCTGTCCGCCATTCGGCGAAGGACGTCTTCTCTGTTTTCAAGAAGTCCTGTAAAGCCAACAAATCCGCACATATAGCTAACCTTTCCTTAACAATAGTTATTTCTCTTAATTATAACACACTTCTATGAAAAAAGATAGTAGTTAACGCTTTTTTACTGCGGGAAATACAAAATTGACCATTACAAGCACTGTAAGCGCCACAGTACCTATTATGACCATAGTCATATTTTCGCTATGGATGGCATACCAAAAGAACGCAAACACAGCCATATTGATAATTGAGCCGATAAGCAGGAAAAAGCTCTTTATGGGGCTTCCGTTGTGAGTATATTCTACATTATTCTTACGTTTTCTCATATTACACCACCATTATGTAAATAAGGATCGCTATTTGGAGTATGCTTGCAAGCCACGCTGTTATAACAAAATGAAATTTTGTTTTGAAAATAGTCTTATGGCGAAGGGCATACATACCTATAAGTCCGCCCACAGCGCCGCCGAAGTCCATAAGAGCAAGAAGGATTGCTTCGGGTATCCTTCTTCTCTCTTCCTTTGCCTGTCTCTTGTCGATGGCAAAGGCGATGAATGTTATAAGGCTTATAACGCCTATAACTATAAGATATATCTTTAACATATTTTCTCCTTGATCTTGATTTCAGGGGCTCAGTGAAAGTTGAAAACGGCGGAGAGGGTATATCCTTCTCCGCCGGAATTATCAGAGACCTTCAACGGCATCTGCGGCGCCTGAAAGGTAATTGTTATCCATTATCTCAATAGATCCCTTATCAACAAGGGCTGTGAGGCGGGGATCGATGGGGATCTCGGCAAGAACGGGGATACCGTACTGCTTAGCTGTTTCCTCTGCCTTGGATGCGCCGAAGATATCTATACGCTTGCCGCAATCGGGGCAAAGTGCGTAGGACATATTCTCAACAAGGCCAAGGATCGGAACGTTCATAAGCTTTGCCATATTTACAGCCTTCTCAACCACCATTGTAACAAGGTCCTGAGGAGTTGTTACGATGATGATGCCGTCTACGGGGAGAGACTGGAATACTGTAAGGGGAACGTCGCCTGTTCCGGGAGGCATATCAACAAACATAAAGTCTACGTCGTTCCAGATAACGTCTGTCCAGAACTGCTTTACTGCGCCTGCAATAACAGGTCCTCTCCAAACAACGGGCTTTGTCTCGTCGTCAAGAAGAAGGTTTACGGACATAAGCTGGATGCCTGAAATAGTTGTGTGAGGGGTCATCATATTATCGCCCAGAGACACAACTCCTCCCTTTGCATTAAACGCCTTAGGGATAGAGGGGCCTGTAATATCCGCATCAAGGATACCGACTGTATAATCTCTGCGGCTCATTTCAACTGCCATCATAGAGGTTACGATAGATTTACCTACGCCGCCCTTACCGGAAACGATTCCGATAACCTTTTTTACGGAGCTCATAGGGTTAAGCTGTTCCTTGGGGATGCCGCTCTTTCTTGAAGAGCAATCTGCACCGCAGGTGGAACAGTCATGGGTGCATTCATTATTCTCTGCCATTATTTTATTTCTCCTTAGTTTTTATATTTTTTATTAACATACGCTCTGTATGCGGCAAGAAATATTACCGACACAAGAAGCGGTATAAGCGAAAATGCAAGAGGGATAAATCCCGGGAAAACCAGTGACATCGCCTGCGAAAATCCTTCGAAGCTGAAGCTGAGAACGAGTATCAGCACTGACAACGCAAGGGGAACAAACAAAACCGGGCTTATTCCCGATATCTTTCCAAAAAGCCCCTCCACGCTTGTCATCTCTACGAATACTACGGGCAAGGCAAAAAGCAGTCCGCAGAATATAAGAGATGATACTGTTTCTGCTGTAAGGTTCGCTTCTCTCATTCCCATGCTCATTACCAGCTTATAGATAAAGGGGGATGCTACGCTCACTGCTGCTATGACCGTTCCGGCAATAGACGGAATGAGCAGCTCTCCTACAGAATCGGGGATAGCTCTTGTTCTTATTCCCTCTCCATTCGCCCGTTTACCTATACAGGAAAGCGAACAAAGAGCGCAGGTCATATCAAGTATACATCCCAGCAGTACTATTTGTGAGGCTGTGGGAAGTGAGAGTCCAAGCACTGTACATATGAGCATCCAAAACAGTCTTGCTATCTGAGAACAGATAAGGAACCGAAGCGTACTTTTTATCTGCGCCAAGGTTCGTCTGAAGCGCTTGATCATTCGCATCGCTCCGCAGAATCCGCCTCCTTTTGAGTCAACTGCTCCGTCTGCGGCACATTTCAGAGACTGAGGCACTCCGCTTCCTCTCTTGAGGGGGGATTCCGCCGCGAAGGAAACAGTTTTTTCCACATTCATACATATGGAATCCTCTGCACCAAAGCCTATATAAGCACATCTGTGCTTCTCGGCTACCATTTTGATATATCTGAGTCTCAAAGCTGCTTCGTCAGTTGCAGCAGGTGAGTCTATCATTATAAGGCTTCCGCTGTCAATGGGAAGCGAGGTAGCCTCTCTGCTGTCCTTTTCGTTTATGAATATATCTCCCTGACGGAAGATATCATATGCGCTGAGGAATCTCATATCCTCCTCACCAAGGTCAGAAAAGATAACTACGCTACCGCCGTTTTCACGGTGCTCACGTATATACGCCTCACACATCGACTCAGGCTTCTGAGATATTGCTATGAAGCCCTCAAAGCACATATCTGAAAGAAGAACAGGCAGTCTTCTCATACTGTTATAATGAGAGGGGCGTGATGCAACGGCGATTATCTTAACGCCTTGCCTTGAAAGCAGGCTTGCATAACGCTGGGCATCGGCTTTCTTATCCTTGGAAAATGCAACCGGCTCGCCGCCCGCTCTTTCCTTGGTACATCTTGAAAGAATGTTTGCAGCCTCACCAATTGCCGCAAAATAGTAATCATTGTCGCGAATGAGCAGAGAGCAATCAAGTCCCTCAGCCTCGGATTCGGAAGCACTTTTATGCTGAGCAAGATAATATGCCGGTACGTCCTCAGCATATTTTTTCCTAAGCTCCTTAAGATATGCACTTGAAATAAATGTAGAATCCTCTCCGCCGCTTCCGTCATAGCCTATTCCTGCAGCATATGCTCCGTAGGCAACAAGGAGTGACGGGGCAGCCCCCTGCTCATCAGGCGCATGCTTTTTGCCGTCAATATAGAAGGAGTGAAGGGACATTACTCCGTTTTTTATAAGATCTGCGCTTCTGAGCATCAGAACCTTGGCATGGGCTGCCGCTTCAATCTTATTTGCACATCTGAAATTAGTTTTTTCGGGAACATTCCCTTCCTTCTTGTATTCACTTCTCAGGCTCATCGCCACAGCCAATGCACCGAAGGATGCAAGAAACTCGCTCATGCAAGCGCTTGCCATAGCTACTGAAGGGAGAAATGAATTAAGAAGTCCGTGCCCGAAAGCAACTCCCAATACTGTTACGGCAAATGCCGCCGCAACAAGGATAAGTCTGCATATTCTGCTCCACTCGGACAGCTTCTCAAGCACAGGAATATTTTCTCCGCCTGAAAGCTCAATCGTTCCCTCTCTTGAAACTCTCAGCGTTCTTTTACCCGTTGCAACCGCTATTCCCATACAAAAGCCATAGATAACTGTCGAGCCTGCGTACAGCATATTTGAGCGCATCTCTATGGGAACGTCTGTCAAACGGCTATTGACTGGTTCTGCGTCTTTTATGTATATACCATGCTTGCCTCCCGGCAGATTCTCTGCCGCAAGCACGTTTTCCGCCGCAGTAAGGCGAATATCACAGGGAACTATATCTCCCGAATCAAGGATGATAACGTCACCTTCTGCCACCATTTCACACGGTATTTCACGAACATTTCCCTCACGGACCACTCTTGCCTTGGGTACTACGCCCTCTGTACTTTTCTTAAATAAAGTATCTGCCGCTGTAAAGGAGAATATCTCTACTGTTTTAGCGCAGAGCATGAGAATAAGCGTTGCCGCCGCAACTGCTCCTTCTCCGTAAAATGCTGCTACTATAACGGACAGAAGGAGTAGCACCGCACAGGGATCCAGCAGGCTTCTTGCGGCATATTTGCCCACTGTATCTCCCTTTATCACCCATATTCTGTTACGCCTTGTACGTGTGCGCCTTGCTGCTTCCTTTTCGGACAGCCCTGACGATCCCGTACGGAAAGCCTTCTCAAGCTCTGCGGAATTCATATAGTGCCAGTTTCTTTCCTCGGCCATAATTACTCCGTTTTTATCTATCAAATTTACTCTGTGTTTTAGATTCTCCTCATCCACCGGCATCCGCAGGTGCGATTCCCCCATGCCACGCCGGGGAAGGTTTATAGTAAATCCTCTTCACCTGCTTTTGGGAAGGTTCGTATAAGGAAATCCAAATCACACTGCGGTAACCTTTATCTCGTCGCCGTCGGCATCAACAGAGATAGCTGTTACTCTGCCGCGCATTTCTACTATCTTCTCTGCTGCCGCATCTTCGACTGTTGTTTGCAGATATCTGCGCATATTTCTTGCGCCGAACTTCACTGAATAGGACTTCTCAGCAACGAGCTTTGTCGCTTCCTCTGTATATGTGAAGCCCACATGCTTTTCTGCAAGGGCAGTCTTAAGGTCATCGAGCATTATTCTTGCAATGCCCTCGAAATCCTCCTTAGTAAGTGAGGAGAATGTGATTATCTCATCAACACGGTTAAGAAATTCGGGACGAAGAAATTCGGAAAGTGCCTTTTCTGTTTTATCCTTGGCTCTGGAGAGGCTCTCTCCTGCAAAGCCGACAAGTGCCATTGTTCCGCCGCTGCCTGCGTTGGTAGTCATAACAAGGACTGTATTCTCAAAGCTTACTGTTTTACCGTGAGCATCTGTTATCCTTCCGTAGTCAAGTATCTGCAGAAGGATATTCATAACGTCGGGATGCGCCTTTTCTATTTCATCGAACAGGACTACTGAATACGGTCTTCTTCTGATCTTCTCGGTAAGCTGACCGCCGTCGTCGTAGCCAACGTATCCGGGAGGCGCTCCTATGATCCTTGAAACAGAAAATTTATCCATAAATTCGCTCATATCAAGGCGGATAAGAGTTTCGGGAGATGAGAACAGGTCATTTGCCAGAACCTTTACAAGCTCTGTTTTACCCACTCCTGTAGGTCCTGCAAATATAAATGAGCACGGCTTACGCTTTGAGGACACGCCTGTTCTTGAGCGACGAACAGCGCGCACTACCGCATCAACTGCTGCATCCTGACCTACTATTCTCTTTTTAAGTCTCTCGCCGAGGCCTTCAAGCTTGGAATACTCATCCTCTGTAATAGTTGAAGCAGGCACACCTGTCCATATCTCTATAACATCGGCAATATCAGCCTCTGTCATTTCTATCTCTGCACAAACAGGCTTGAGCTGTCCCATTCTATCCCTGATCCTCAGCTCTTCGACTTTAAGATCAGCCAGCTTTTTATACATTTCCTCGGTCTGCTCCTTACCCTCCTTGGGGGCGGCTTCTATAGCGTCCCTTTGCTTTTCAAGAGCCACAAGTCTGTCCCCGAGCTCTGCGTGCTCATTTAATTCGGGACTTGATAGGGAGATATGTGCCGCCGCCTCGTCAATAAGGTCTATTGCCTTATCGGGCAGATATCTGTCTGTTATATATCTTTCGCTGAGCACTACTGCGCTGCGAAGCACGTTATCGGGAATACGGATACCGTGATACTTCTCATAATAATGCTTGATACCCAAGAGAACCTTTTCACTGTCCTCGATACTGGGCTCAGCCACGGTTACAGGCTGGAATCTTCTCTCAAGTGCGCTATCCTTTTCTATATATTTACGGTACTCGTTAAGCGTTGTCGCGCCTATCACCTGTATCTCGCCTCGTGAAAGTGCGGGCTTCATAATATTAGCAGCATTCATAGATCCCTCTGCATCACCTGTTCCGACAATATTATGGACCTCATCGATAACAAGGATAATATTTCCTGCTGCTCTGACCTCATTGAGAAGACCCAGCACTCTTGATTCAAACTGACCTCTGAACTGGGTGCCCGCCACAAGTGCGGTAAGGTCAACAAGGTACAGCTCTTTATTTTTCAGCTTATAGGGTACATCTCCCGAAACTATTTTTGCTGCAAGAGCCTCTGCTATCGCTGTTTTACCGACACCGGGCTCGCCTATAAGACAGGGATTATTCTTCTGACGGCGGGAGAGTATCTGAATAACTCGGTCAAGCTCTCTCTCTCGTCCGATAACTCTGTCAAGAAGTCCCATAGATGCCTTTTCCGTTATATTCTGGCAATAGGTGGTGAGAAATTTCTTCTCTTCCTTTTTCTTCTGAGGCCCCTTCTTACTGTTAGCCTCTCCGCCGCTCTTTGCATTCATTCCGTCTCTGATTATACTGTTGATATCAAGCGACGGCGCATTTGTAGCATCTGCACCAAATGCCTGAAGTGCCTCGGACATATCTCCACCGAAGGGATTCTCACCGTTTTCAAGACCCTCCATTATTCCTGCCATATCCTCGCTCATACGATCAATATCTTCATCTGACAGACCCATATTTTTGATTATATCATTTACAGGGCCGATACCCAGCTCCTTAG
This sequence comes from Clostridia bacterium, assembly GCA_017482495.1. Taxonomy (GTDB): domain Bacteria; phylum Bacillota; class Clostridia; order Oscillospirales; family CAG-272; genus Avispirillum. Next base: position 30,310 of record JAFUMU010000046.1, read on the forward strand.
CGCATTTAATACAGATGCCCTCCTGCTTCTGCTCGCCGTTCTCCACCTTGGTTATGAAAACGACTGCCATACGCTTTTTGCATCTCGCACACATTATCATCAGTTGTCTCCGCCTTTCCCGGTCATCTTATTTTTAAGGTAGCTTATATAATAAAGCACCACTGCGCCAAGGCCGAGAGCAGCCATTGCGGCGCACAATACAAATGTTGCAATAATATTCTCTTTTATTATATTGCCAAAGCACAGAAACAGGAACACTACCGCATAGAAAAGGACCGTATACGCCTTTCCGTAGTTTTTTGCGACTCCTATCTCATGGCTCTTTTTAAACAAAACTATAGCTCCGCAGCCCATAAGTATCTCCTTTATGAGTACTACTATCAGTATCCATATAGGAAGTATCTCTCTCGCCACAAGGCATATCAAAGACACACACTGCATCAGCTTATCCGCTATGGGATCAAGAAGTTTGCCGGCATCTGTTATCCAGCCGAATCTTCGGGCAAGTATTCCGTCCACTACGTCGGACAGTCCTGCAACTACAAAAATAACTGCCGCCCACAAAACACCGTCCGGATACCACCACACAAACACTGCCGCAAAGGCAAATGATAGTATGATCCTTATTACAGATAGAATATTTGGTATATATTTCGCTTTCATTGTAAAGTCCTCTAACTGTCACATCAGCCAAGCATACCCGAAAAAATATCGACAAGGCTGTTTTCTGCAAAAAATTTGATTATTACTGTATTTGAAAAGGTACTGTCCGTGACCACTCCCGGAGCTATGGTTACAAGAGCGGGGAGCAACACCTGACAGGAAACTGAGATAACCCAGGCAAAGAGAAACGCCGCTGCCGCTCCTGCCACTGTACCCATAAGCGTATCCATGTTCCTCAGCACAGGCATTTTAAACACTGTGCTTATTATAGCAGTGAACACCTTGAGCAATACTGTTGCCGCAACGAATATTATGATGAACGCGCACGCCATTGATATGGTGGAGGCAACTCTGTCTGCCACCGTCAAGGCTATTCTCTCGATAGCCCCATATGTTGACGCCTCGGCACTGTTTACAAGCTCCTCAAATGCTTCTCTGCCAACTCCGTAATGCTCCGCAACCGAAATTATCTGCTCATTCTCCACCATTCTGCCAAGGTCATACACAGTCTCCTCCGTTTCTGCCACTACTGTCTGTGCGGCAGAGGCAAAGGTCGCCGTTATTCCGCTTGCTATACTGTGAAGAAATATTTTCGTTTTCAGCAGCTCTGCCAGAAGCGGTGTAAATGTATATGATACAAGAAGTGACAGCACACCTGAAGCAAGGTTCATTACAGATCGAAAAAATCCGTTCCTATAGCCGTACACTATGCACCACACTGCTACCGCCACGAGCAATGCATCAAGAAATAAGCTCATATTACCTCTCTTTATTCAAAGGAAACTGAGGACGTTCCCAGTTTTTCACATTTCAGAAGTCCGCCGTAAAGAGGAAGAATATCACTGACACCTGCGTCTGTTGCCGCCAGCTTTTCGCTTCCGTCAAAGGCAAGCATTCTTATCTTATCCTCGCACAGCACATATATTGCTGATTGGTCTGCACACACTGAATTTATTTTTTCATTTACAGAGCTACTGTATATCTGTTCTCCCTCGCTGTCAAAATAAACAGCTTCATTTTCCGTCGCAACGGAGTTGGCGCTGCAAACAACCGATACACCCGTTTCCGAAAAGGAGAACAGATCCACTGTCTTACCGCTGAAATCCGCCGCTACGTTCACTTCTCCGTTACTTACCACGCACACCTTATTATCGCAGACCACCATAAGGTTTCCGTTTTCCATATATTTTGCCGAAAGTGGCATACTTCCCTCTACTGTCAGCACAGTTTTTTCTTCTGTGCCCGGTCTGCACAGCATTATCTCCGTTGAGATACCTGAAACCGACACATCTGCAGACACTATGGCAAGGGCGTCTCCCTTATGACTGAGTGCAATATCGCATGGGAAATTTTCCTTATAATGCTTGGACTGCAGCTTCAGATTTTCCTTATAAACGGATATAAGGTATTTTGACTCATTTGAACGTGTCATTATTGCATAGCTTCCGTTATCTGCCACGCACACGTCCTCAATTATATTTTCCTCTTCTCCCTCGTACACGCACGCCATTGTGGTGAATATACTGTAGGAATGACCGCCAACATCATATGCTATTGCATATTTGTTTCCGCAAACCAAGGCAGGATACTGCATATATCTGTCCTCGTCCAGCTCCCTTGCTCCCGTGGAATTATACAATCGGAAGCCTGATGTTGAGGCTATGGCAAGCCTGCCCTTGAATATACCGTAAGAGGATGAGCCCTCTTCGCTATAGGATATGCTTGCAAACTCGCCCGTACCCACCACCACGCCTGTATCAAGGTCGCGCAGAAGGTACATAAGATTGGCATAGGTTATATTACTTCTGAAGAACAGGAGATTGACCGCTAAAAAAACTATCAGCAGAAAAAATGCAACGTATTTCGCACTTCTGTAACGCTTGGACGCCTTGAGATAATATTCGCTGACTTCCATATCGCTGTAATCGATCTTGACCTTCTTTTCTCCCTTTTCAGCAAGTCTTACTGCAGGTCTTTTCTTTTTAGTCGTTTGCCTTTTCACAGGCACGCTTTCCTCTTTCTTTTTCACGGTCCTCCTCCTTTCTCTATTGATCACATTTCCAATCGATCTCGTTTTCATAGAACACACGGCTCAGATACAGCCCTTCAGGCGGTGCTGTAAAGCCTGCTTTGCTTCTGTCTTTGCCCTGTATTATTGCGGGGATATCCTCCGTCTTCAGCTTCCCCACGGCACACTCAAGCAAGGTGCCCGCCATTATTCTGACCATATTATACAGAAAACCGTTTGCGGCAACTGTAAAAGTTATCATGCCGTCCTCGGTTTTTTCGACATTTGCATAATAAACTGTCCTTACGGCGTCCTCGATCTTACTGCCGCTTGCCATAAAAGCGCTGTAATCATTGATTCCCACAAGTTTTTCCGCTGCCATCTGCATTTGTCTAAATCCCTCGTGGGTAATTTTGCGTCTGAATCTGTATGCTCTGTTCACTGTAAAGGGATCATCAGCGCTTCCGTTCCATATTTTGTATTTATACTCCTTCCCCTTGGAATCATACCGGGGATGGAAGCTGTCAGGCATTTCTGCTGCGGCAACAACTGCAATATCCCACGGAAGGCAAGGTGAAAACGCCTTATGCAGCTTACCTACAGGTATACTGCACCAATCTTCTCCTCTGTCCTCCTTTGGAGAAACAGTTGCGCAAAAGCAGGTTGCGTGAACGCCTGCGTCAGTACGGCTGCAGCCTGTTACATTACATGGGAAGCCAAAAACCTTCTGCGCCGCGTCGGTCAGGATATTCTGTATGGCGCGCCCGTTTTTCTGGCACTGAAAGCCGGAATAATCTGTTCCTATATAAGTTATTTTTAATAGAAGTTTCATTTTAAGTAACCGTACAACATAGGTGTAAATTCAAGGTGACCCTCATCTGTGGGAAAAGCTGACAGCTCCCTCTCCGGAAAACCTGTTTCGTATCACATAGAAATACTGTAACCGGGGGCAAATCTGTTTATTACCAAAACACCTGCAAGGATAGCCACCATTACAAGAACTGCTACAACATCTCTGTATGATGAATGGAGCACGTTCATTCTTGTTCTTCCCTCTCCGCCCGTATAACAACGGCATTCCATTGCTATTGCAAGCTCCTCAGCACGTCTGAAGGCTGAGATAAACAAGGGGATAAGGATCGGCACGAGGGCTTTGGCACGCTTTGCAAGGCTTCCTGTACTGAAATCCGCGCCTCTTGCTCTCTGGGCATTCATTATTTTTTCAGTTTCCTCAAGAAGTGTGGGTATAAATCTAAGGGCTATAGTCATCATCATTGAAAACTCATGAACGGGAAGCTTTATTCTTGCAAGAGGTGCAAGAAGCTGTTCAAGACCGTCGGTTAGTGCAATAGGTGTGGTAGTATATGTGAGCACAAGAGTAGTTACCGCCACAAGAAGCACCACTCTGACAACTATAAGCAATGCATTGAAGATACCTTCAAGATATATACTCACGGGGCCAAATTGCCACAAAAGTGTCTCGCCCTTGAGCCAGAAAATATTGATAACTGCTGTTATACAGATTATCATTATCAGTGGCTTAAGGGAGCGAAGTATCAACACCGGCTTTATCTCGCTGAGAAGCACAAGTCCGACGGCTGTGACACCCACAAGCACAAAGCTGAAAACATTTTTACACAGAAATATTGTCACAATATAAAGCACTGCAAGTACCAGCTTCCATCTTGGGTCCAGCTTATGAAGAAAGCTGCTTCCTTCGCAATACTGTCCGAAGGCTATACTGTTTTTCACTGTTCGATCACCCCCGGAAGTCTGCTTGCCGCAAATTTGACCGTATATATATCGAGACCTATATCAACTCCGCAATCTCTCAGAGCTCTTGCCACTTTAGTGACCTCGGGAACGTCAAGTCCCACGCTGTAAAGCTCCTCAGCCCGACTGAAAACCTCCGCAGGAGTTCCCTCTATAACAGGAGCGCCGTTTGCCATGACCACTACTCTGTCGCAGTACATAGCCATATCCTCCATACTGTGAGATACGATTATAACGCTCTTTCCGCTTTCTCTCTGATAGTCTCTTATTCTCTGAAGTATCTCCCGCCTTGCACCGGGATCCAGCCCCGCCGCAGGCTCATCGAGCACAAGCACCTCAGGGTGCATTGCTATAACGCCTGCCAGCGCCGCTCTTCTCTTCTGTCCTCCAGACAGGTCAAAGGGGCTCTTTTCAAGAAGGTGCGGCTTAAGACCGGCAAATCTTGCAGCCTCTTCCACAGCCTTCTCTATCTCATCAGGCTTCATCCCCATATTTCCGGGTCCGAAGGCTATGTCACGGCGCACTGTCTCATCAAAAAGCTGATACTCCGGGTACTGCATCACAAGTCCCACCTTAAAGCGCACCTTACTTATCTCTTTAGGTTCATCCCAGATATTCTTACCGTCAAGGAACACCTCTCCGCTATCGGGACGAAGAAGCCCGTTAAGCATCTGCACAAGGGTAGATTTACCGCTTCCCGTGTGTCCGATAAGCCCTGTTATCATATTATCTTTGAAGGTCACTGTCACGTTATCCAGCGCCTTCATCTCATAAGGAGTTCCCTTACCGTAAACATATGTGAGATCTTTAATTACTATTTCTGCCATAATCAGTCTTTCTTCTCATCAAGCGCTCGTGCTATCTCCTCGGCGCAAAGGCGAGGATCAAATATATCAAGTCGGACATCATAGCCCGCCTTCTTCATTCTCCACAGCAGCTCTGTTGTCTGAGGAACATCAAGATTTGCCTTCCATAGCTCCTCGGGACGGCTGAATACCTCAGAGGGGGTACCGTCCATTAGTATGCATCCGTCGCTCATCACTATGACTCTGTCGGCCATGGTGGCTTCATTCATATAGTGGGTAATATGGAGCACTGTAACTCCTTCCTCTCGGTTGAGCTTTGTTATAGTCTCCATTACCTCCTTGCGTCCTGCAGGATCAAGCATCGCTGTGCTTTCATCAAAAATGATGCACTTGCGCCTCATAGCGATAGCTCCCGCAATTGCAACTCTCTGTTTCTGACCGCCTGAAAGACGGTGAGCCTCGTGACGGGCATATTTTGTCATACCTACAGTAGCAAGCGCGCTGTCTACTCTCTTTCTTATCTTCTCCGATGGAAGCCCCAGATTCTCACATCCGAAGGCAACGTCTTCCTCTACGATAGTGGCAACAAGCTGGTTATCGGGATTCTGGAACACCATACCCACCTGACGCCGCGCCGCATAGACATCTTCATCAGACACATTTTCATCTGTCATGTTTTTACCGCCGATATAAAGCTGACCTCCGTCAGGCTCAAGCACCAGACAAAGCAGCTTGGCAAGGGTGCTTTTGCCGCTTCCGTTATGACCGAGAATAGCTACAAATTCCCCTTCGTTTACACTAAAGCTCACATCTCTCAGCGCAACATGGGGCGCCATTCCCTCTTCATCTGCCGGATAGGCATAGGAAAGATGCGATGCCTCTATTATTTTGTTCATTCAGTTGTCTCCCGTCCTTCTTTTTGGTGAATGTTTCTTCATGTCTGAATATTCAAATCCTGTATGCTTTAATATGTCCTTACAAACGCCACTGAAATTGCTGTTGATGCTCTTATTGGAATATCTTAAGACCTTAATACCGAGAGATGCAAGATAATTGTCTCTTTCAATATCGTCGGCCTTATTATCCGGCATCAGGTGCTGACGACCGTCGATCTCTATAGCTATCTTTGAGCTTGAAATGAAGAAATCAACTATATAGTTTCCTATATTTTTTTGACGGTTGACAGTTACAGGAAAGCGCTTTAAGAATTGATACCAAAGTTTTTTCTCCTCCGGTGTCATATTTTTTCGAAGGACCTGCGCTATTCCGACAAATCTTTTGTTGTATTCGTATGACATATTATTTTTATTTCTATGCAAATTAGTTTGTGTTTTAGATTCTCCTCATCCACTCTTGGGGATGTCTTGTATTATAACTCTATTATCCTGCAAACATCATCCGTTGAAGCTGAGTGTCGGTCGCCGCCTTTACACTCCCCAGCGGGGAGGGGGGACCGCGTCAGCGGTGGGTGAGGAGAAAATTTACCATTTCAACTGTTAATGTATTTTAGTCATTAGTATTTGTTTGTGTTTGAGATTCTCCTCATCCACCACTTCGTGGTCCCCCTTCCCCGCTGGGGAAGGTTTGGGTGAAGATTCCTTTTCATTAGTTTCAATTGGGATAAATTTACGTGATATCCCACTCATTGTTATTGATAAATCTCAAGATGCTTTATTAACCTGCAAATATCATCCGTTGCGGCTGTACGTTGGTCGCCCCTTACACTCCCCAGCGGGGAGACGGGGGATCCACACCTTACAGGTGTTAGTGGGTGAGGAGGCCCTCACACCTGCAACTATATTCATTTTACAAGCTTTTTATATTTACTCTGGGTTAAGAATTCTCCTCATCCACCACTTCGTGGTCCCCCTTCCCCGCTGGGGAAGGTTTGGGGTGGATTCTCTTCATCTGCTCTTGGTGAGATCTTGGATTAAATTATAACTTTATTTTCCTGCAAACATCATCCGTTGAAGCTGAACGTCGATCTCTGCCTTTACACTCCCCAGCGGGGAGGGGGGACCGCGTCAGCGGTGGGTGAGGAGAGCCCTCACGTTTTCAACTGTTGATATTTTGCATTTTTTTAATTTTACTTTGTGTTATAGATTCTCCTCATCCACCACTTCGTGGTCCCCCTTCCCCGCTGGGGAAGGTTTGGAGTAAGTCCTTCTCATCCATTCGCGGGAAGGTTTGGAGGTCACTTCCTCTTAGCTGTCCATCTTGCGCTGGCGCCTGCCGGAAGAGGGAGTCCTGTTTCTGTTACGGGAAGACCTATCTCGCCTGCCTCAAAAGTTCCCTCCGTTTTAACGGCTGTTGCCACCATATATCCCATCGTGGCGGGGGAAAGTCCTGTTGTATAGGAATTGACGAGGAAGAAAAGAGGATCGTCGGAAAGGACCTCTGCCGCCAGCTTTATAAGATCATTGGCGCATTCCTCCAGCTTCCATACTTCACCGTTAGGTCCTCTGCCGTAGGAGGGAGGGTCCATGATTATACCCTCATATTTCTTACCTCGGCGTATTTCCCTTTCGATAAATTTCCTGCAATCGTCAACAATATATCTTACCGGCGCGTCTCCGAGCCCGCTTAACTTCAAGTTTTCCTTTGCCGCCTGCACCATTCCCTTGGATGCGTCTACGTGACAAACAGATGCGCCTGCCTTTGCTGCCGCCGCAGTTGCGCCGCCTGTGTATGCAAAAAGGTTAAGAACTCTGACCTCTCTCTCGGGGTCTTCCTTCTTTGCTTTTCTTATTATATCCGAAAACCAGTCCCAGTTAACCGCCTGCTCAGGAAAAAGTCCCGTATGCTTAAACCCCATGGGACGAAGCTTGAAGGTGAGCTCTCCGTAGCTTATACACCAATCATCAGGCATATTGGAAACTACCCACTTTCCTCCTCCGCTTTTGCTTCTTCTGTAAACTCCGTGAGCATTCTTCCACAGAGGATGGCGTCGTGGACTGTCCCATATTATCTGAGGGTCGGGTCTGATAAGGATATAATCTCCCCATCTCTCAAGTCTCTCTCCGCCTGATGCGTCCAGAAGCTCATAATCCTGCCATTTATTACTATACCACATAATTTATGTTCCCTTTATTTGTTATAATATTGAGCCAGCTTGGACATACTTGCGTGTCCGTGGCAGATAGCTATTGCAAGAGCATCAGCCGTATCGTCAGGCTTGGGAGGCTCTCTTAGCCCTAAAAACCCCGTTACCATAGCTATTACCTGCTTTTTTTCCGCCCGTCCGTAGCCTACTATGGACTGCTTGACCTGCAGGGGGGTATACTCATATATAGGTATCCCGTTCTGATGGGCACTGAGCAGTATAACTCCTCTTGCCTCTGCAACTACAATGCCGGTTTTTTGATTGGTATTCCAAAAAAGCTCTTCGATGCTCATTGCATCGGGCTTATACTTTTCTATTATGGCGCACATACCGTCATAGACCTGACGGAGACGCTCCTCAGTGCTGAGCCCTGCCTTGGTCTGGATCGAGCCATATGCCACAGGACGGAATTTGATGCCGTTATACTGAAGCACTCCCCAGCCAACAATGGCAATACCGGGGTCGATACCAAGTATGATCATATGACTTCTCCTTTCCATCGGGTGCAGTGCTCCCATAATAGGTTATTATAACACAACACTGCCGACAAGTCAAAGATTTACGCATACTTTTTCTCTTTTTTTACAATTTACTTACAAATACACAAAATAAGGAAATGAGTATAAATTTATTGTAATATTTCTTTACTTTAGAAGTGGTTTGTGGTATAATGAATCTAATTGAAGAAAAGGGGAAAATGGCAGGATGGCAGAAATACTGAAAATAGCTCTGGACGACATTTTAGAGTTGAAAAAGCCTCATCCTTGCGGCTCAAAGCAGTTTCGATGCGCAAGACTTGGCAGTGACATCCGAATAATCTGCACCGGATGCGGTCGGGACATGACTATTCCCCGCATCAAGCTTGAAAAAGCTGTAAGAAAAATAATCAGATGTGAAGCATCATCTCCCGAAAAAGAAAGGAACCCTGCAAATTGAACAACACTCAGCTTCTCGCTCCCTACACGTCTCCCACAGATGTAAGGAGCTACCTTAAATCATTATTCAAAGGCGATCGCAAATATCTCTGGGCTTGCTTTTTACTGCCCATGATCGTTATGTGGGTCATCTACATCTGTATGGAGGTATTCCCCTTCGGAGAGGAAAGCGTTCTCGTGCTTGACCTTAACGGTCAGTATGTTTACTTCTTCGAGGAGTTAAAAAATATAATCTACGGCGACGGAAGCTTGCTCTATACCTTCAGCCGAGCAATGGGCGGCGAATTCTTCGGAATATTTGCATACTATCTTTCCAGCCCGTTTTCATTTATCGTAGCACTTTTCCCCGACGCATATATGACCGAAGCACTTCTTATAATGTTTCTTCTCAAAACAGGCTGCTGCGGCCTGACCTTCGGTATATATATCGACGCCACAAGAAAAAAGGATCCCATTGCAACAGTTATCTTCTCTGCAATGTACGCTCTCTGCGGATATGCCGTGGTTATGCAGCACAATACAATGTGGATAGATAACCTCATCCTCCTGCCTGTTATAATGCTCTCCGTTGAGAACATGATAAAATATGGCAAGTATAAGATGTTTGTCATAAGCCTTGCAATGGCAATATTCTCCAACTTCTATATAGGATATATGTCCTGTATCTTCGTTGCAGTATATTTCTTCTACTACTATTTTGCAAATGAAGAGTCCGTGAGGAATCCCATGGGCGAAAAAAAGCACTTCCCCAAAAGCTTTGCGCGTATTGCAGTATTTTCCGTTATCGTCATCCTGATTTGCGCCGCACTGCTTCTTTGCACCTACTATTCTCTGAATTTCGGTAAAACAGAGTTTTCCAATCCCAACTACGGCCTTACCCAACGTTTTGATTGGATGGATATGCTTTCCAAATTCTACTTCGGAAGCTATGACACTGTCCGTCCGGAGGGACTTCCCTGGCTCTATTGCGGCATGCTGGCAGTTATTCTCGCTCCACTTTATTTCTTTGCACCTCATATCAAAACAAGAGAAAAGATCGCCACAGGTATCCTTGTAGTATTCTTCTTTCTCTCCTTCAACGCATCCACCCTTGACCTTGTGTGGCACGGAATGCAAAAGCCCAACTGGCTCAACTACCGCTACAGCTATATACTTTGCTTTATTATCCTGCTTATGGCTTATAAGGCATATGAAAGAATCTCTGAGATCGGTTACCGCAAGGTCATCGGAAGCTGTGCAGCAGTTGCAGGCATAATACTCGTACTGCAAAAGCTGGAGCTCAAAAATGTTGACGACCTTAAAACAGTGTGGTGTTCACTTATCATCGTCGCCATTTATCTTGCAGTGCTGAGAGCAGCTACCATGCCCGATAAGGAGCTTCGCAAAACAACAGCTCTTATCCTTGCCATTCTTTGTACTCTTGAGCTTTTCTGTGCAGGACTTCTTAACGTTATAGCACTGGACAAGGACGTTGTGTATTCCAGCAGGACATCATACCAGAGCTTCAGAAAGAGAGTATCCCCCATAGTTGACCTTATCAATGAAAAGGACGATAGCTTCTTCCGTATGGAAAAGACCGTACACAGAAAGACAAATGACCCCTATCTTCTTGATATGAACGGTTTC
>JAFUMU010000047.1 GCA_017482495.1 Clostridia bacterium
ACATACTCTGCACAAGGGGAATGCCTATATAGGAACAGTTTGATAAAAGGATAGAAAGTCGCTCTATTCTATATTCTTTTCTGCTCTTTTTTATTATAAGCATTGAAAGGGGGATCTGCAAGGCAAACGCGATTATTGCAAGAACAAAAGCGAAAAGCAGATTAAGCGCTATTTCGTTTGAATAGGCTGTCTGATAAGAGGTGAAGGTGGTCAGCGGATTTACGAGCATCAGCGCAAGATTGGAAAGACCGCGGTTCACCTCAGGCGTTATGAGCTTCACCTTTCCGCAGATGAAGCCCACCGCCATTATTATAAACATTATTAAAATCTGATATTGAATGGGTGACATATAACAAGTGAATGGTGAAAAGTGAATTTTGACGGTAGAAATCCGCCTTTCAAGCGGATTTCTACATTTTTCTCTCTTATCTTTTTTCTCTTATCTTGCTGAAATCTCTACCATATACAGCTGGCTGCCCTTGCCGCTTACTGTGAGATTATCCTTTGCGCCAATAGCATAATTTGCTGTTTCGTTCATATCCTCATCGCAGATGCGAACATTGAATTTTTCTCCTGCAAGGAAGGGGGTGAGATCAAGGGGCAATGTGCAATCTTCGTCCTTATCCTTATAAACGATAAGAAGCATCTTTCCATCCTTAACGTATCCTGTTGTACGGCATTCAGGTTCAACCGTTACTGCGCAGTCGGAAATCATCGTGCTGTCAACAAAATAATCAAGATACGCCTTACGAAGAGCTGCAACTGTTTTGATCGCCTTCGAAAACTCGGGATACTCAGAAATAAGCGCGCTACCGTTATAGCTTTCGGGACGTGTGGGATATGCGTTAAGCATAAGGTTATCCATAAAGATATACTTAACCTTAACGGGATCTGAGTCTACGTTCATATTGGGACGGCAGGTTGTTACAGCGTGCATATAGGGACGGAGGTCTTTTGCCTTTTTACCGTTCCAGTACTGCCAGTTCCAAGTGAAGTCGGTGTTATCAAGCTCGCTCTCAAAATAGAGTGTTGACTCAGAGGAGAACAGAGTTCCGGGATACATTTCTTCGGTTTCAAGACGGAATTCGTTGATAACGTCGTGAACGAAATTATCACAGTTTTTACCGAGAACATACTGGTCCCAACAGATATTGGGGCATCCCACCTCATCTCTGAGATAGCGGAGACCTGCGAGAACGTCCTCTCTCCACTGCTGGAGTGAATGATCGCTGATCTGGAAGCAAGCCCACTTGTTGCAATAAGGAGCTGCAAACATAGGAACGGATTTAGGCGTTTCTGCCCATGAGCCTGTTCTCTTTTCAATGCCGTAGTGCTTACAGGAATCATCCCAAAGAGAGATCCATGAAACAAGGGGAGTTGCAACGATGCCCATCTCCTTAAGCTTCTGAACGCTCTTCTTAAATTCCTCTTCTCCGCCCCATTCTTCGTAGAATTTATCCTTGCCGAAGGGGAGCGCAAGAGAATAGCAATACCAAAGGTTCATATCATAGAGTCCATGCTCTGCCATATCCTCACCGATCATGGGCATATCGGAATACTTCCAGCTATAGTCTGTGGGATCCTTGGGATAGCCGTCGTTCATAAAGATCGTTCTGAAGCCGAGCATTTCCTTAGCTCGCTGAGGAACGGGAACTACTCTGTGCACATTTTCTGCAATATATTCCTTATAGGGAGCAATACCGTTAAGCCATGTGCCTCCGTGGCAGGTGAGAATATATTCGCCTGAATCGTACTCGCCGTCGCTCTCAATTTTAATATCCTTGACGAATGCAAGACGGAGCTTATCCTCGATATTATCAAGCTTAACCCAAAGCTTTTCGTTATAGCCCATATCTTCAAGGCTTTCAGGACCCCAACCCCAATGCTTTCTGTACATACCGAAACCACCGAATCTTGTACCGAAATCGTACCAACGACCTGTCATAGGAGCTTCCTGAAGTCCGCCTGCATGATAAAATCTACCTGCGCAGCTCTCTGTCCATGCAAAGAAGTTCTCTCTTGTTTCGGGCGTGCTGCGGAGCTCTCTGAAGGGTTCGCAAACACCTGCAAGGAATGTGATCTTGTCGCTTCTGTCGTCAGTTCTTGAAACGATGCCTGATATATCAGGGAAAAGCACCTGTCGGATAATTGTTTTTGAATTGTTCTTAATATGGCATCTGAGAGAAATGCTCTTGCCGTCCTCGCACTCAGCGAAAATCACCTCAGCTGCAATGCCGCCCTCAAGCTCGTCTACTGCGCCTGTGTCGATAGTTCTCGCCATTTTGGAATACTTGACTGTTACCTTGCCTTCCTCGGCGATGATCTGGGGAGCCTCGCCTCTGTACTGAGCCGTGGCATTTACACGCAGAGTGTCATAATCGGTGTGATAAGGCCATGCAATATCAAGAATGCCCTTTCCGCCTTCGATCAGGGTGCCCGCCTCGGGGTGAGCAACTGAATAAAGCGCGCCTGTTTCACGGTTAAATGTGAGCGTTGTTCCGTTCAGAATATAACTGACTGTCATCTTACATACCTCGCATAATATAATTAGTTAATTAAATTGACTGTTATAAAGCTTTGCATATCCGCCGCCAAGAGTGAGAAGCTCCTCGTGAGTTCCCTTTTCCTTAACGCTTCCGTTTTCCATATAAAGAATAACATCAGCATTTCGTACGGTTGAAAGGCGGTGTGCTACTATAAATGAGGTTCTGCCCTCGGTGAGACGGGCAAACGCCTCTTGAATTATCATTTCCGTTCTTGTGTCAATTGAGCTTGTTGCCTCGTCAAGAATGAGCATGGGAGGAAGTCCCTTCATAATTCTTGAAATAGCCAACAACTGTTTCTGACCTTGAGAAAGCTGAGCCGCTCCCTCTCCGATAACTG
>JAFUMU010000048.1 GCA_017482495.1 Clostridia bacterium
AGTGTAAAAAGGTTTGGGGGCGTGGGGGGATTTCCTCAAAATCCCCCCACAAAAAAATACTTACCATTCCCTCTTGAAAAGCTAAAGTTTACTTTTTCAGCCTTGATTCACATAGCGGTATATGATATACTGACACAAAATAAAAAATGAAGGATGTAATTGACCTTGTATAAGATACTGATAGTAGACGATGAAGAAATGATACGCAGACTTATCTCAAAGTATGCGGTTTTTGAGGGTCACACTGTAGAGGAAGCGTGCGACGGAATGGAGGCTGTATCGAAATGCAGAAACGGCGATTATGACATAGTGATCTGTGACATAATGATGCCTGAGCTTGACGGATTTTCTGCGTGCAGAGAGATAAGACGATTTTCGGACATACCAATCATCATGCTTTCTGCCAGAGGTGAGGAATATGACAAAATAAACGGCTTCGGGCTTGGGATCGACGACTATGTAGTCAAGCCTTTTTCTCCCAAGGAGCTAATGATGCGAATAGACGCCATTATGAAGAGAGTTAATGCAAGAAAGGATACAGTGGAAGAAGCAAAGGATGTCTTTACGCTTGGAGGGCTTAAAGCAGATCTGTCAGCAAGGATAGTATATATTGACGGCAGCAGAGCAGACATGTCACCAAAAGAGTACGATTTGTTCTTCTATATGCTGAAAAACAAAAATATAGCCCTTTCAAGAGAGAAGCTTATAACAGAGGTGTGGGGCTACGACTACTACGGAGACGATAGAACATTGGACACTCATATAAAGCTTCTGAGAAAGAGCCTTGGTCCCTACGCAAAGTATATCGTTACCCTGAGAGGAGTTGGCTACCGTTTTGACACAGAAGCATAATGTGGTAAGGCTGCGCAAGCCTAAAATGCAGCAGAAGATTCTGGTTTATATGCTGATATTTGCTGCGATCATGCTTTCTGTCATATGGCTGCTGCAAACGGTTTTTCTTGACGACATTTACAGAAGCATTAAGGAAAACGGAATAAAATCGGATACTGCTTATATATCAGAGGTCATCGGCGACGCAGACATGGAGGAAAAGGTGTATGAGCTCGCTCAGCGTCAGAACACCTGCATTTCGGTATACTACATCGAAGGTGGGTACTCAGAGGCTAAGCTGAGTGCTCATATACAACCTCATTGCCTGATACACTCCACCTTTAACGACGGATTGCTGACGGAAATGTATAGGGGAGCTAAAAAGGGTGGTATATATACCAATCACATAGAAGCTCACAATAAAAATTTTTCCAACACTATCATATGCTCATCCCTTGTAGATTTTGAGGATGAGGAGGTGCTTGTGATACTGAACACGGAGATCCAGCCCGTTGAAGCAACAGTCACCACCCTAAGATATCTGCTTATATGGATAACAGTCATTCTTGCAATAGTTACATTAGTCATATCATATCTCATATCCAAGGCTATAACACGCCCTGTTGCAAAAATGAACAGCGAGGCAAAGCGCCTTGCCGTGGGTAACTATGACGTCAACTTTGACGGCGGAGAGTTTCTTGAAACATCCGAGCTTGCGGCAACTCTTAACTACGCCGCAGACGAGCTTTCCAAGTTGGACACAATGCAAAAAGAGCTAATAGCCAATATTTCTCACGACCTGCGGACTCCCCTTACAATGATATCGGGCTACAGCGAGGTAATGCGCGATATTCCCGGAGAGATGACACCCGAAAATATTCAGATCATCATTGATGAAACAGCACGACTTTCCTCACTGGTCAGCGATATGCTGGACCTTTCAAGGATAACAGGGGGACAGAGAAGGCTGAACCTTTCTGTATTTTCGCTGACAGATTGCGTGCGCCTTACGCTTGAAAGATATAACAGACTCAGAGAAAGAGACGGGTATAGATTCATATTCAACTGTACGGAAGAATTCCATGTCGAAGCCGACGAGACTCTTATTCTTCAGGTAATATATAATCTGATAAACAATGCAATAAACTATTCAGGAGAGGACAAAACAATAACTGTTTCTCTGACAAGCCAAAACGGTATATGCCGATTCTCCGTAAGCGACACGGGAGAAGGCATCCCCCCCGAGAAGCTGCCCCTCATATGGGACAGATATTATAAGGCAAGCGAGCATCACCGCCGCGCAGTTATGGGAACAGGCCTTGGACTTTCCATAGTAAAAAATGCGTTGATACTGCACGGTGCAGATTTCGGCGTTTCAAGTACTGTGGGCAAAGGAAGTACCTTCTGGTTTGAATTAAAAATATCAGATGGCTCAAAGATATCCTAAATACGCCAACACTCCATTAGCAACGCCCGCGGCAAATAACTGAGGAGACTGTGCCATAAGTGCAGCATCATAAGGGTTTGTAATAAATCCAAGCTCAATAAGAGTCGCAGGCATCTGCGTTCTTCTGAGTACGTATAAAGACGGACGTGGAAAAACACCGCGCGAGGGAAGTCCTGTGTTTATACTGAGCTGCTCAAGTATGTTCTCTGCCAGTGGGACTGACGAGGACTGAAGAGAAAAAACATACGCCTCAGAGCCTGATGCGGTAGTTATATCAGACGCATTAGCATGAAGGCTGATAAAATAATCCGCTCCCCAGGAGTTTGCATCCCTCACCCTCTCTGCGAGAGAGGAGGAAACTGAGGTTCCAAGCTGAGTGTCGGGAGTAGGTCTTGACAGACGTACATCTATACCTGCCGCCCGCAGATATTCTGCAGTAAGGACGCCAATAGTGTAAACAAGATCCTGCTCTCTGTATCCGTTTCCTTCCGCACCTGCATTGGGATTGACGGGGTTGTGCCCCTGATCGATATATACTTTAATTGCCATACTGTAGATACCTCTTTCTGTAAGTATATTTACAGTATATTCTCAAAGTAACGAGGATGTTATGAAAGAACTTCAAAAAATAATGAGCCGCGCACGCTCAGCTATTGAAAAATATAATATGATAGAGGACGGAGACAAAATAGCCGTCGGCGTCTCGGGAGGCAAGGACTCTCTTGCACTGCTTTGCGCCCTTGCCGAAATGCGCCGTTTTTTGCCGCAAAAATATGAGGTAGTGGCTCTGACTCTGGATATGGGCTTTCACACCTGCGAGAAGTCTCCCGCTCCGAAAAACGGGCACCGCGAAATAGCAGAGCTTTGCCGCAGACTAAAAGTTCCGTATTATGTGAAAGAAACTGAGCTTGCACATATAATTTTTGATGTGCGCAAGGAGTCAAATCCCTGTTCACTCTGCGCAAGAATGAGGCGTGGCTGTCTACATGATGCAGCTCAGGAGCTTGGTTGTAATAAGATAGCTCTTGGACACCACGCAGACGACGCTGTGGAAACATTTATGCTGAACCTTTTCTTTGAAGGAAGGGTGGGAACATTCTCTCCCGTCACTTTGCTTTCAAGAAAAGAGCTTATTATGATACGGCCTCTTATCCTGTGCGAGGAGTCTATGATAAAAAGCTTTGCAAAGCATGCATTTCTTCCCGTTGAAACAAGTCCTTGCCCGGAAGACGGACATACAGAGAGGGAAAACATGAAGGAATATCTGAGAGGCTTCGACCGTCAACATAGGGGACTTTACAGAAGAATACTCGGCGCCATTGAACGTCGTGAGCTTGACGGATGGCATGAATAATAAATAAATCCTGCATATTTAAGGGCATTTCCATAATTTTTTTCGTATTTTTCGAAAAAATTTGCAAAAAAATATTGTGAATAGTCTCATTTTGCGCTATAATAGCCCTGTTAAATAGATTTTATCCGATACCGCTTGACGGTTTCGAGGAAAGAGGTAATATATGGAAAGAAGAGTTGGAACTACTTCCCGCGGCATCCGTTGTCCCATAATCCGTGAGGGCGACGATCTTGCTAAGATAACTGTTGACAGCGTTCTTGCAGCTGCCGAAAGCGAAGGGTTCGAGATCCGTGACCGCGACGTTGTTGCTATAACAGAGTCCGTTGTTGCAAGATCACAGGGTAACTATGCTTCTGTAGATGCTATTGCAAAGGACGTTCGCAATAAGCTTGGCGGAGAGACCATCGGCGTTATCTTCCCCATTCTGTCCCGTAACCGCTTCGCTATATGCCTCAGAGGTATTGCTAAGGGTGCAAAGAAGGTTGTTCTTATGCTCAGCTATCCCAGTGACGAGGTTGGTAACGAGCTCGTTTCCCTTGATAAGCTGGACGAAGCAGGAGTTAACCCCTACAGCGACGTACTTTCTCTTGAAAAGTACCGCGAGCTGTTCGGCGTGAATATGCATCCCTTCACCTGCGTTGACTATGTTCAGTACTACGGCGACCTTATTCGCGAGTCAGGAGCCGAGGTAGAGATCATCTTCGCTAACGATCCCAGAGTGATCCTTAATTATACAAAGAACGTTCTCAACTGCGATATCCACACAAGAGCAAGAACAAAGAGACTTCTCAACGCTGCAGGCGCAGAGAAGGTTTGCGGTCTTGACGATATCCTTACAGAAAGCGTTGACGGCAGCGGCTGCAACGAAAAGTTCGGTCTTCTCGGCTCCAACAAGTCTACAGAAGACACTATCAAGCTCTTCCCCCGCGAGTGCACAGACCTTGTTATGAACATCCAGAAGGAAATGCTGGACAGAACAGGCAAGCACATCGAGGTTATGGTATACGGCGACGGTGCATTCAAGGATCCCGTTGGTAAGATCTGGGAGCTTGCAGACCCCAGCGTTTCCGTAGCTAACACACCCGGTCTTGAGGGCACACCCAACGAGCTTAAGCTTAAGTATCTTGCAGATAACGACTTTGCAGATCTCTCCGGCGAAGCTCTTAAGAAGGCGATCGAGGACCGTATCCGTCAGAAGGAAGCTGACCTCTCCGGTCAGATGGCTTCCCAGGGTACAACACCCCGCCGTCTCACAGACCTTATCGGTTCTCTCTGCGACCTTACAAGCGGCTCCGGCGACAAGGGTACTCCCGTTATCCTGGTTCAGGGCTACTTCGACAACTACACTAACTAATTTATAATTTAAATATTTAAAGAGCCACTCTTTTTGAGTGGCTCTTTTGATATGCTTAACAGCTGTATATTATGCTAAAGTAGTTATTTCTTACACATACTTAATATTAATATATCAACCCCAACCGGAGCAATGAACTTGATGAGATGCAGAGGAAGTCCAGCTATCTCTTGAAAAATATGCAAATCCTTCACCCCAAACAGAATAATATACACCACCCGATGTATGCTCTAACAAAGGACAATTAATTGAACTAATGGTATACGACGTATCCCTGTTAGTAAACCAGCCCGAAGTATGACTACTGGCTCTGCCAGTTTCCAAATTGTAACCAGCATAACCGTATCGTGCTTTTACATGCTCTACTTGCATACGCGGCTCTAGTGCGATAGCATAAGTATATACCTTGGTCAATGAAATATAATCAATTCCATCGTATGTACCTAAATCATAATATATCGTAGTTATTAACTTTATTTCGCCATATTCAGATTCATGCTCTTCTGTTGCTGTTTCTCTTCTCGTTACAACTCCAGAACTAGTAACATATAAATCTGAAATAGCTGTTGTAGCGTATTCCTTATTAATATTGTTGTTATTATCAATGCTAACTGACAGAAGTTCTGTTGTTAGCAGTGGGGCTTCAAGCTGTATCTCGTCATCAATAGATAGCACAGTATTTTCTGCTATATTTTCAACCACATGACGTGGAGCGTCATGAATTCCATTCTTAGCTCTGTTTTCCAATATATCTATATCAAGAATTTTTTCATTTTTCTTTAATAATAATCTGTCATTGAAATATCCTTCGTTTAAATTCAAGGAATACACCGGTACTACAAATGAAATCATCAACATTACGGATATAATACAAACATATAATTTTTTCATATAATCCACCTCACTTATTCAAAACTTTTTTAGCCTCGGCGTAATTTTTTCTTTTAACAAAAACATGGTATTCATATGAATACTCAGATTTGGAAAAAGGTACTCCATGGTGTCTTCCTGAGTTTGTAGGTGTATTAGTTACAACAAAGGATTCAATATTTGCATTCGCTAATTGTTCTCTGATAAAGTTGCATCGTTCCAAATCTCTGGTTACTGCAATTTCCCTATTGAAAAACATAAAATCATTCCTTTCGTTAAACCTTGTATGAAAACTAATATGCCATTGGAATATACCTCCATTAATTCACTCCAATTAGATTATACAGTAAATTTTCAGTTTTGTCAATACCCACCAATATAGTATTTTAGTATGTAATGCTTTTTATACAAAATGCTCATATTAGATTATAGCCTATATTTGATAGAATAATAAAAAACATTAACTTGGTATGTATCCTGTTCGAAAAGGTTTGGGAGGGGGTATAAGGGGGAGGGGATTTCCTTAAAATCCCCTCCCC
>JAFUMU010000049.1 GCA_017482495.1 Clostridia bacterium
GAGAAGCTGGATAAGTACGAAAACTCAGACGAGAGGAAAGAGGATGCACTTGAATTGGCAAAAAAACAGGTGAAGAATGATGAGCCCTCCCTCAATGAGGAATCCTCTGAATTTGAAGGAAAGGTTCAGTCATATTATAAAGAGAATTATAATACTCTTTATGAACAGGCATATACAAATAAGAAATTTGAGCTTACGTATGCCATGTGGAAAAATAAAGCTATAACAGAACTTTATGAGCCCGGTTCTACTTCAAAGATCATTACAACGGCAATGGTATTTGAAGAGGGAGTGGTAAAGCCTACGGACTCGTTTACATGTACAGGAGCCTTGAAGGTCGAAGGCTTCCCAAGGCCTATAAGCTGTCACGATCATAAAGGTCACGGTACAGTATCGTATGCGAGAGGTCTGCAACAATCCTGTAACCCCACTCTTATGCTTGCTTCGTTCAGACTTGGAGAAAGTAAGTTTTTCAGATATTTTGAAAACTTCGGCTATACAGGAATAACAGGAATCGACCTCCCCGGAGAAGCTGCGGGACTCTATACTCCAGAAAAAGACTTTACACACGTTTCTCTTGCGGTATATTCCTTTGGCCAGACATATAAAACAACACCTATACAGCAGATAACAGCCATATCTGCTGTGGCAAACGGCGGTTACCTTGTTACCCCTCATCTGTTGGGTGAGGTGGTTGATGATGACGGGAATGTCATCAAAACATACGAAACAGATGTTAAGAGACAGGTCGTAAGCACAGAGGTGTGCAAAACTATATCCGAGATCCTTGAGGATGGAGTTTCCGGTGACGGCGGTGCTAAAAATGCCTATGTAAAGGGCTATAAGATCGCGGCAAAGACCGGTACATCTGAAAAAAGAGATATAACGGATGCGGCTCTCAGAGTATCATCCACAGTAGCTTATGCTCCTTATGATGATCCTGAAATAGCGATCCTCATTATGGTCGATGAGCCTATGGGAGGTGTGGTTTACGGTAGCCGTGTGGCAGCGCCTTATGTAGCAAACTTTATGGCAAATGTTCTTCCTTATCTGGGCTATGAGCCGCAGTATACTGAGGAGGAGCTTAAAAACGTGGATGTGAATATCCTTAATTATAAGGGCTATTATCTTGATACAGCGAAGGCGGATATCGAAAGCAGAGGGCTTATCTGCGAGGTTGTAGGTGATGGTCAGCATGTTGTAAGTCAGGTGCCTGCCGAGGGTAGCACTGTTTCCAAGCTCAACGGAAGAGTGATTCTTTATACGGGAAGTGAAAGTGCTGAGCCTACTGTAGAGGTGCCCGATGTTCAGGGTAAGACAGGTGAGGCGGCAAACAGAATACTTGTAAATGCCGGACTAAACGTGCGTATAATGGGCGCAAAGGACAGCCAAAGCGCGACAGTAATATCTCAGTCAGTTGAGCCGGGAACAATGGTTGCGCGAGGCACTGTTGTGGAAATAAATATCGTGCATACTGATATAACGGATGACTAAAAATACCGGAAGTTAAAATAACACTATTTTAACTTCCGGAGGTATATATGCTCATAGCTGAGCTTTTGTCAGGGCTTAAATACAATACATATGGCGTCAATTTGAGAGGATATGTGTCAGGGGCGGCAAGTGATTCCAGAAGGATAACATTCGGTAGTGTCTTTATATGTCTTAGAGGCACAAGGCGTGACGGTCATGATTACGCCTGCGATGCAATGAGGCGCGGAGCGGTGGCTGTGGTGTGTGATCATTATTTGCCGCGAATACCGTGTATTGTAGTCAAGGATACCAGATTGGCAGACGCGGTCATATGGAATAACCTGTCTCTCAGACCTGCAAACGGGCTGAGGCTTATAGGAGTGACGGGGACAAATGGGAAGACTTCTACAGCGATGTTTATTGCATCAGTAATGAATGAAATGGGCATACCGACAGCATTGCTTGGTACTCTTGGATGTAGCTTCGGGGGGGAGACGTTGTCAACTGACGGTGCCGAGGTCGACGATGTTCCTGCAGCAATGACAACCCCCGATCCTGAAATACTTTATAAGACTCTTGCATCTCTCAGAAAAAAAGGCGCAGAGGCAGTCGTTATGGAGGTCTCAAGTCATGCAATTGCGCAGAGGAAGATCGCTCCCCTTATTTTTGAAGTGGGAGTGTTCACGAATCTGACACCTGATCATCTTGATTATCACGGATCAATGGAAGAGTATTACAGGGTTAAAGCTTCTATGTTTTCCAGGTGCAAAATGTCTGTGATATGCTGTGATTCTCCTTACGGAGTGCGTCTTGCAGAAGAAACAAGAAAAACGGTCAGAGTATGCAGCAGTGATGCTGAAGGTGTCGTTTTGACAGATGGCGGCGTCAGCTATGAATATGAAGGATTGCATATACATAGCAATGTTCCCGGAGCATTTACTGTTCAGAATACAATGCTTGCGGCGAAGGTTGGACGGTTGCTCGGCGGGAAAGCGGATGCATTGCAAAGAGGGATTGCTTGTGTTAAGAGTATTCCCGGCAGGATGGAGAAGATAGGAACCGATAGCAAAAAGAATTTAGATGTTTTTATTGATTACGCTCATACTCCCGATGCGCTTGAAAAAGCCGTCAGTACAGTTAAACAATTTGCACCTTACAGACGACTTACCGTGGTGTTCGGTTGCGGAGGAGATAGAGATGCAAGTAAGCGTCCCCGTATGGGGCAGATAGCCTCAGAGAAGGCAGATAGAGCTATAGTAACAAGTGATAATCCCAGAAGTGAAGAAAAGGAAAAAATAATACGTGATATCCTTTCGGGCGTAAGACGGTTTGAAAAAGTTAGGGTAATAACTGACAGAGCGGAGGCTATAAGATATTCTTTGCTTACTGCTGTGCATGATGAGATAATACTCCTTTGCGGCAAAGGTCACGAGGATTATGAAACTGATGCGTCAGGCAAGCATCACTTCAGTGAAAAAGAAATCGTCTCAGATATTCTGCAAGGTTGACCTGTGATATTTTGTATGGTAAAATAAAAACAATTATAAATAAGGAACGGTAATAGAAATGACAGATCAAATTATCTTTTTGTGCGTGCTTGCTGCGACATTTTTGGTAACGGTGTTAATATCCAGAAAGCTGATACCTGTGCTTGCGAGCCATAAAATGGGACAGAAGATACTTGATATCGGCCCCCGTTGGCATAAGTCGAAAGAAGGCACCCCTACAATGGGCGGTCTTGCATTTATAATAGCCTCTGTTATATGCGGCGGTATTGCGTCAGCGATTGTGTGGGTCACGAAGGGAAGCGAAAGTGCACTTCCTTTGATACTAACTCTTGCAATGGCAACTCTTTACGGATGCATAGGCATAATCGATGATATGGCTAAGCTGAGAAAAAAGCAAAATGAAGGACTTACTGCTGCTCAGAAATTTCTTCTGCAGGTGGTGGTTGCCATTCTTTATCTTGTGGGGATGACATTCCTTTGCGGACTGGAAACAGATATCTATATTCCCTATTTCAATATAGAGCTTCCTTTGGGATGGGGATACTATGTTGTGGCACTGCTTCTTATAGTAGGCGTTGATAACAGCGTCAATCTCACAGACGGAATAGACGGACTGGCAAGCTCTGTAACTTTTTTTGTAGCAGTCTTTTATTCACTTGCCGCATTTCTTGCCTTTGAAGTGTTCAATGTGCCCCTTGCAATCGTGGGCGCTCTTATGGCGGGAAGTGCAATCGGATTTCTTGTATATAATTTTTATCCCGCAAGGGTGTTCATGGGTGATACGGGATCACTTTTCTTCGGCGGACTTGTGGTAGGCGGAGCATTTATCATGAATAATCCTCTGATAGTTGTAGTATGCGGTATCATGTTTATTGTCGAAACAGCATCTGTAATGCTCCAGGTGGGCTATTTCAAGCTTACACACGGCAAGCGCCTCTTTAAAATGTCACCTATCCACCATCACTTTGAAAAGTGTGGATGGAAGGAAACAAAGATCGTGGCAGTGTTTTCAGCAGTAACTGTTCTGTTCTGCGTTTTTGCGTGGTTCGGACTCAGATAAAACAAATGTAAAGGAGACCGGTCAGTTGAATAATAAATATCAGAGTGGCAGACCGAGTCGCAGACCGGTCAGGAAAGATGATAAAACGGGACATGAGAACGAGAGTCACAGGTCCGTAGTAAAGCTTGGCGGCAGAGCACTTGCAAAAAAACAAAAGGAAGAAAGATGGGAGCTTGGAATAGAACGTGTCCGTCAAGGAGTGGACCGTCCTATGTTGGCTATAATTCTCATTATCCTTGTGTTAGGAACTGTAATGGTGTTCAGTGCCAGCTTCCCCAGTGCGTACAATAAATACGGAAACAGTACACATTATCTGACCAGACAGCTTTTATTTGCTGTGGGCGGAAGTGTTGTAATGATGGGGTTTTCCTTTGTTCCGTATAATCTGTATAAAAAGCTTACACCGTCCCTGTATATTACATCTGTGGCGCTCTTGGTTATAGTACTTATTATAGGAACCAGTGAGGGCGTGGCCAAGCGATGGCTTGCCCTGGGAGGATTTACCTTCCAGCCCTCTGAGCTTGGAAAGGTTGCTGTTATTATGATGCTTGCGTGGTATTTTGATAAGCATTATGACA
>JAFUMU010000050.1 GCA_017482495.1 Clostridia bacterium
ATAAGCCGACCATTAACGTCCACACCTGCGAGGGGCCGCTTCGCACCTACGGACTTTCCGTAAAGGAAAACGAGACGGTCCTGAAATATGCCGACGGCATGACCGTAAAGCAGATCGCCGAGGATCCCGGCGTTACCGTCAATACGGTGAACTATTATCTCAGAAAGGCGTATAAGAAACTGAACGTCCACAGCCGACAGGAGCTTGCCGAGCTGCTCAAAAGCATAGGTATTACCCCAAATATGAACTCATAAAAGCCAAACAGCTCGGAGATCGTTGTGACCTCGGAGCTGTTTTCATCTGTATATAAAGAAAAATCCGACCATCTTTTCGATGATCGGATTTTCTCTTGTCCCGTACCGGCTTTCACCCATTGGTCAATTTTTGTCCCTTTGAGCGAAAAGGTTTCCCTTTACGGAGATTCTTTATT
This sequence comes from Clostridia bacterium, assembly GCA_017482495.1. Taxonomy (GTDB): domain Bacteria; phylum Bacillota; class Clostridia; order Oscillospirales; family CAG-272; genus Avispirillum. The sequence goes on from JAFUMU010000050.1 coordinate 431, forward strand.
TGATTTGCTTTCAGCTACAGCTTACTTGCCTTCCTTCTTGTCTTCCTTCTTCTTTTTCTTGAAGATGATAAGGAAGATCACAAGACCTACAGCAAGAACTGCTGCCGCGATGGAGCCGAAGAACAGGGGCTTGTTTGTGAAATAACGTACCCAGAGGTTCGTTGTTACGAAGAAGTCCTCAACGGTCTCGGCATTTGCGGGAAGCTCTTCCTCTGCAATGATCTCACCGTTGCCTGCCGCGTCTATAGCGTAAACTACAAGCTTGTGAGCCTCAGTGGAGGTACCGTCAATGTCGAAGGTGAAGTTTCCGCCGCCGTTTACAAGAGCTGTCAGCTCATCGCCCATCCACTCCTTGATATTCTTGCCGTCAAGCTCAACTATAACCTTTGCAAGCTTCAGGTTATCTTCGACGCTCATTTCAACGGTAAGCTTATCTGTAGCGTATGTGTTTCTGTCTTCGAGGTTTGCGATATTGATGATCGGCAAAGTATTATCCACACCGAAGGTGATCTCGGTGTTCTTTGTATCGAGGTTATTCTTTGCCTCGTTGCCTGCCGCGTCATCAGACTCAACGGTAATGCTGTATACGCCGTCTGCCTCAAAGTTCTTTGCGAAGATCACGTAGGTATACTTGTACCAGTTTCCTTCGCCGCCCTCAAGGTCGATCCTGTAGTCCTCACCCTCTGTGAGCACGATAGTCTCGTTGTTCTTGAAGAGTGTTACCTTGATGCCGGAAAGCTCGTTTGCGTTTGTCTCTGTAACGATAACGTCTGTGGGAACCTTTACATACTGTCCGATAAGCTCCTTGGTGCTGTCGTCCAATGCATATGTGGAACCGAAACGGTTTACGGAGAATACGATGGTCTCGCTTGAAGCATTACCTGCCATGTCAACCAGCTCAACGGAGAGAGTATAGATATCGTCTGCATCTTCCTCTCGCTCGAAGTCGCTGAATGTAAATACAAGTCCGTTGTGGATATCTGCATAGCTTCCGTCAAGCTCAAGCGCGCCTCTGTTTGCACCGGAGAGTGTGATGGAAACAGCGTCCGCATTGAAGTTTGTATCGGAGTATGTAATAACGGGGATGACCTCGCCGTTGTTAGCAGACTCGTTCTCAACTCCCGTAATGGAGAGAGAAGGAGCGGTCTTATCCACATAGAAGCTCTGCTGTGCAAAGTCAACGGAGTCATTTCCTGCCTTGTCGGCAACGGAGATGTCGAAGGTGTAGAGTGCATCTGCAGTATAGCTTATGCTTGCAGTATGAGTATCACCGACTGTTGTCCAAGCTGTGATAACGGGAACCGCTGTGGGAACACCGTCATCTGTAGCGCCTACGGTAACGACGATCCTGTCTTGGTCTGCGCCGTTGGGATCAAGGTTGTGCTCTGTAATAACAACTGTTGCAACGCGGTCTGCATTGTAGTAGTTTCCGTTTGCGGAATTGTTGTTGCTATATGTAACATTGATCACGGGCTTTATGTAGTCAAGGGTGAACTCATTGGGAGCTACGCTTGTGCCGTAGTCGGTAGCCGCGCCGTCAAGCTTGTTGCCTGCCAGGTCGGTAAAGCTGTCTACTGTAAATACGTAGTCACCGTCTGTGGTGTAGCTTACTGTTGCTGTCCATGTTGTAGCATCGCCGTTGTCGCCTGCGGGAGCGCTTGCCCATGTAAGTGTCACGGGATAAGCAGCGCCGTCGCGTGTGATGCTGTACAGGAAGTCATCAGCGTTAAAGTTTCTCTCTGTAACAACGATAGTTGCAACGCGGTCTGCATCGAAATACTTTCCGCTGTCAGCAGTATTGTTGTCATAGGTTACGCTTATCTGAGGCATTGTGGTGTCGATCTTGATAGCGCCTGCCTCAGTGAAGGTTACCTTCTCGTTGCCGGCATTGTCCACTGCAGTAATGGTGACAACGATGTTATTGCTGTTGAAGATTTCCGAGTCAATAACAAGGCTTCCCGTTACAGTGTGAGCAAGTCCGTCGCCGTCATGCTGTGCGAATGTAGTCGCGGGAACAGTATCTGCGGAGAAGAGCACGCCTTCAACCACCTTGCCGATGTCAGCAGCTTCGATCTTGTAGGTTATGCTCGCGATACCTGCGTAGAAGCCGTTCTCGTTCTTATTCTCGCCGATATACTTGGGGTCTGTTACCTTGAAGTCTACGGTAACGTCACCTGCGTAGATCTTGTCATCCGTATAATCCTGAGGAAGGATGTCAATTTCAAGCTCGCTTTCGATTCCGACAGGAGCCTTGTTATCCACGATGATACCGATGGAATTTGCAACTGTGCTCTTGCCGCCGTCGTTAAGGTTGTCGTTTCCGGAACGGTCGGTCGCATTGAAGAAGATAACAAACTTCTCGCCTGTACCGATGCTGATTCCCATGTCATCATTGTAAGCTATCCAGCTTCCGTTGGGGTCATAGTCCTTAACTGAGGATACCTTCTGGTACTCAAGTGCGGAAATATTACTGAGACCGCCGTTTGCGGAAAGCTTAACGGTAACGGGATGATCGTAGAAGGTTCCGAATGCTACAGTGTTATTTCCGAGAATGCTTACAGTCTCGTTCTTAACGCTGTCAAAAAGCTCGATCTTGAGGTCCGTGGGGGATGTCTTGTCGATGGTGAAGTATGCGGGAGCCGCTGTTCCTGCAGAATAGGTAACTGTCTGGTTTGCATTGCCTGCCTTGTCTGTTCCGCTTACGGAGAACGAGTAGCGTGCTTCGTCTGTCATCTCGATGTAAGCCGCGTATACGTCATCGCCGACGGAAGTCCAGTTTTCAAGCTTTGCAAGATTTTTGACTGCTTCTGTATAGTTATTAACTATAACAGGATCAATGTCTGTTACCTTGAGTGGAATTGTAATGAGTGCAGGATCGAAGTTGTGCTCTGTTACAGTGATGGTAACAGTACGGTCTGCGTTGAAGAATTCGCCGTTTCTGACATCATTGTTGTCATATTCAACATTGATGAGGGGAGCGGTCTTGTCAATGGTGAACTTCTTGGAATCAGAGCCGCTGTTGCCGGAGTGATCCTTATAATTTACCTTGAATTCGTAATCGGCGTCCTCGTCAAGCACTATAGGAGCGGATACATAGATGTCGCCGTCCTGCTTTGTGAATACGGGCTTCATGTCCTCTGTTGCAGTGGTGCCGTCGTTATATGTCTTGATGACAGTTACTGCAAGATAAGGCGCTTTAACATTATCATCAGCGGGGTCGTAATCCTCAAGCACCCACTCTTCTGTGCCGAAGAAGTTTGCTTCCGTGATAGTGATCGTAGCGGTTACATTTTCATCATAGAACTGCTCGCCGTTGTTCTCTGCGGGAGCATCTCCTGATTCTGTCGTAAGATCAACAGAGACTATGGGATCAATGTTATCAACTACGACAGTCTTGCCATCCTCAAGGGTGCTCTGGAGGGCAGCCATGTTTACCGCTGTAAACTTGACCTTGCCGCGGTACTGTGCGGGAATGTCAAAGGAGTAGCTTACAGTCTTGTCGTTAGAATAATCTCGGGTAGTCTCAACGATACCTGTATTTACACTGCTTGCGCCTTCCTCAACGGGAGCGGAGTAGGTGATATAGTCGATACCGGAGATATCATCCTTTACGGTAAGGGTTACTGTGACCTTGTCATCTCCGAAGAAGCCGAAGGTAAGAGCGTTGATGATAGTCTCGAAGATGCTGCCGGAGTAAGAGATCTCAAGATCTGTAGGTGCAGTCTTGTCGATGGTGAACTCTTCAGGAGCCTTGGTACCCTCTGCGTAGTTTACACCCTTTGCCTCTTTACCCGCCTTGTCGGTGGTCTCAACAGTAAAGGTATAATCGCCGTCTTCTGTGAAGGGATGTTCGATGGTGTGTGCGTCTGCAATTGCGGACTCAAGCTCAGTATACTCTGTCCAGCAGATAGGAGTACCGTTTATAACAACGAATGTTTTTTCAGGATCGAAGTTATGCTCTGTTACTGTTATGATCGCAGTTCTGTTCGCCGAGAAATACTTTTCGTTTACAACATCGTTGTTTCTAAACTCAACGTCGATCACGGGGGCTATCTTGTCTACTGTGTATATAGCGGTGTCAGACTTTCTTTCGTTGCCGGAGCGGTCGGAATACTCAACGGTGATCACATAGTCTGCATCAGCGATGAATTTAATGGAATCCGAAACGTAGGTGTCTGTATCGCCGGTCTTGGTAAACTTGGGATAGAGGGACTTTGTAACCTCGCTTCCGTCGTTATAAGTCGTTGTGACAGTCACCTCAAGGTACTGAGTATCCTTGTCCTCAGCGCCCGGAATGAGTGTATAATAATCGTCTGCGTTCCACTCTTCTGTGCCGAAGAAGTTTGCTTCCGTGATAGTGATCGTAGCTGTTACATCTTCGCCATAGTAAAGCTTGCCGCCGTTTTCTACAGGTCCCTTTCCGGATTCCGTCGTATATTCAACTGAAAGCTCGGGAGCGATATTGTCAACGACTACAGTAGTCTCACCTGTGAGCTTTACTGCGTTGCCTGCCATGTTGTATGCGACAAAGGTGAGCTTTCCGCGATACTGTGCATCTATTGTCACGGTATGGCTTACAGTCTCCTTTGCTCCGTTCATATCCACGGTAGTCTTTACAGGCTCTGTATCATCATCTACAGCAGTGAAGTATTCGATGTAATCAATACCGGAAAGGCTGTCCTCAACGGTAAATGTAACATCGGCGGTTTCCTTGTAGAAGCCGAACTTCATGCTTTCAAGAAGTGTGTGGAATACACCTGTGTCCTGATATGTAACAGTTGCATTTACAGGCTCGGTCTTGTCGATGGTGAACTCCTCGGGAGCCTTGGTACCCTCTGCGTAGTTTACACCGGTTGCCGCATTGCCTGCCTTGTCGGTGGTCTCAACAGTAAAGGTATAATCGCCGTCTTCTGTGATGGGAAGCTCGATGATATGCACGTCTGCGTTTGCGGACTCAAGCTCATCATACTCTGTCCAGCAGATAGAAGTACCGTTTATAACAACGAATGTTTTTTCAGCATTGAATTTATGCTCTGTTACTGTAATAGTAGCAATACGGTCTGCATTGAAGTAGAAGTCGTTTTTAACGTTGTTGTTGTCAAACTCAACGTCGATGACGGGGGCTATCTTGTCAATGGTGAAGTTCTTGGAAGCAGAGCCGCTGTTGCCGGAGTGATCCTTATAATTCACCTTGAATTCGTAATCGGCGTCCTCGTCAAGTACGATCGCCTCGGAAATATAGGTGTCGCCGTCCTGCTTTGTGAATACAGGCTTCATGTGCTCTGTTGCAGTGGTGCCGTCATTATATGTCTTGATGACAGTCACTGCAAGATAAGGCGCTTTAACATTTTTATCAGCGGAATTGTAATCCTCAAACGCCCACTCTTCTGTGCCGAAGAAGTTTGCTTCCGTGATAGTGATCGTAGCGGTTACATTTTCCTTATAGAACTGCTCGCCGTTGTTCTCTGCGGGAGCATTTCCGGAATCTGTCGTAAGATCAACAGAGACTATGGGATCAATGTTGTCAACTACGATGATCTTGTCATCCTCAAGGCTGACCTGATTACCTGCCATATCTACCGCTATAAACTTGACCTTGCCGCGGTACTGGGCGGGAATGTCAAAGGAATGAGTGGCAGATTTGTTAATTTCGATGAAATCGTAAGTTATGCCGTTATCATTATTTTCTACGGGAGCGTAGTAAATAAAGTAGTCGATACCGGAGAGAGCATCCCCAGCAGTAAGAGTTACTTCAACAGTATCCTTACCGAAGAATCCGAAGGAAAGACCGTTGATGACAGTATCAAAAATTCCATCGGAGTAAGATATATTAAGCTCTGTAGGTTTGGTCTTGTCAACTGTGAACTCCTCGGGAGCTGCAGTGCCCTCTGCGTAATTTACACCCGCTGCCGCATTGCCTGCCTTGTCGGTGGTCTTAACATCAAAGGTATAATCGCCGTCCTTTTCGAACTCAACAATCATTCTATGCTTTGCAGGATCGTCCGTAGCAAAATTTTTATCCTCAGTCCAGTCAATACGATTGCCGTTTATTAAGGCAAATGTATTTGCAGGATCAAAGTTTACATCTGTTACGGTGACAGTTGCAGTTCTGTCAGCTGAGAAATACTTTTCGTTTTTAACGACATTGTTGTCAAACGAAACGTCGATGACGGGAGCTGTCCTATCTGCAACAAACTTGTAGGAATCGGGAGTGCTGTTTCCCGCAAGGTCAGTTACGGTGACAGTAAGAGTCACATCTGTCTCGGGGAATTGGGAAAGGTCAACAGCCGCTGTCCATTCATCCTCTGCGTCGGCGTTGCGAGCAACAGCAATAGTACCTGTTACAGGCGCATCGCCGATTAAATAGGAATAACCAAGCTCAACCTTAGCGATTCCGGAGTAGTAATCCCCAGGAAGATCGTTTGCAGTTATGGTAACTTCAAAGCTGTCCTTGTGATATCCGGGAGCACCGTTTACATTGGAGGGCTCCATTTCAACGGAAGGCGCCTCTTCGTCGATAACGAAACGATAGAGTATTCTGTTTTTGTTATCGTCCGTTACTACCTCGGGACCATTTTCAGTAGAAACACCTATGTTCCAGATATCTATCTGTTTTGTTGTTTCATTGACAGTAAAAGGGGTTGCTGAATTGGTATTCAGCTTACTATAATTTGAGGAACCACCGTTATAAGAATAATTATAGGAATACTTCTTTACGCCATCTGCGCCAACAATACTAACTGTTCCGCCGGACTTGATAACGTAAGTTATTACAGAAAAATCTTTTTTCTCACCGTTGATCTTTTTGGTCTCAGTACCGACCTCTGCCTCCCTGAGCAGACAGCCGTCAGCAAAGATAAGATTCATCAGTGATTTGTCCGCCGTCGTGCTCTTGTATGTATAGGTAAACAAAACTCGCTTGTTTTCCCCAACATCCTCTAAAGAAATCGAACATTCATCGGATTCTGCATCTGTACTGAATTCAATATCATTATTATTATTTACATCAACGCTTTTAACTATGAGTCCGATTTCAGGCGTTACCTTAATTGTAACATCGCTGCCGTGCTCAACTGTTGCCATTACTCCGCTATCTGTTGTTTTAGTTTCGATCTGTTCGTCACCCAGCCAAAGAGTTACGTCTCCGCCGGTAAGAACTACGTTGATCACATACTGCTTGAGCTTGTATGTAACCGTGATCTCATGTGCCGCCGTTACAGTTTCAACAGTATATTTGGCAACATCGTTTTCTGCTGTAAAATCTACCTCTTCGCCGTCTACGGTGATCTTGTCAACAACGTAGCCGGTCGCGGGGGTTACGGTGATCACAGCATCGCTGCCGTGCTCAACTGTTTCGGGAGCTTCGACCGTACCCTTTTCAGCATCGCCGTTTACTGTGATGCCATACTGCTTGAGCTTGTATGTAACCGTGACCACAAGTGCCGCCGTTACATTTTTAGCAGTATATGTGGCAACATCATCTTCTGCTGTAAAAGCTACCTCTTCTTCGCCTACGGTGATCTTGTCAACAACGTAGCCGTTCTCGGGGGTTACTTTGATCACAGCATCGCTGCCGTGCGCAACTGTTGCAGGAGCTTCGACCTTGCCCTTTTTAGCATCGCTGTTTACTGTGATGCCATACTGCTTTATTACAAAGCTTATGGTGTACTCGGTATCAGCGGTGATTTCAAACTCCTGTTTGAAGCCTGCTTTATCAACAGTAATCTCTTTTTCGGTTTCGCCAACGATTTCGAACACCTCAAATATCTCATAGCCAACGTTCGGTTCTGCTGTGATCGTCACCTTATCGCCATTGACAACATCGGCAAGCGCTGTTCCGCTCGTGTTTCCGTACGTACCTGAGCCTGTGCCGTTTTCGCCGATCTCGATATTAACGGTATGAAGCGCTGCATATGTTACGGTGATAGTTGTATTACCGGTAACATTGAATGCTATCTCAGCTTCAGCTACATTTTTGTGCTCGGCAGTATATTCAGAACCGTTCACAGCAACAGAGGAAATAACAAATCCCTCCTCTGCAGTTACGGTAGCCTTAAAATCCGAGTTGTATGTAAGCTTCTCTGGATTGTCCTCGGAGAGCACGATATCACCGTGTTCATCGCTTCCGTCAGCAAAGTCTACGGTGTACTCGCGTGCAGTTACGGTGTATGTGATATTTACGTGTTCCGAAAGCGTTATTTCGTTCTCAAAAGCCGCGCCTTTCTCGGGAACCTCCATGTATATGCAGTTGTACTGCACCTCGGTAATGGCATATCCGTCCTCAGGCGTGATAACAACTTTTACCTTTTTATCCTTATAATCGGTAACATAATCTGTCACGCTGTCGTTGAGAGTGACTGTAGAATTTTCTGCTGTTTCGACACTTACGGTATACTTCGGGATAGCTGCAAGCTTGACTTCAGTGCTTCCACCTGCATAGTTCCAAGGTGCCAGCTTTGCAGTCGCACTTCCCGCCTCGTAGCCTTCCTTAGCTACAGCGATCGTCACATCGGTCTCGGTATATCCAACAAGATTGTCGCCAAGCTCTGTTGCCGTAAAGACAGCAGCACCGTCTTTATCTGTTTCGAGAGAAACAGACCAATCCTCTTGAGCGAACATTACCCTTCTCGTTCCCGAAAGAGTGACTGTCGCCCCTTCGATTGCGTTGCCGTCAGTATCAAGTACCTTCACGGTATATCCGCTGACAGTTTCCTCGCCCGCCGCAATAACAGGCAGAATGCTCATGGGCAGAAGCGTCACTACCATAATGAAGGACAATACTGCCGCCAGCACTCGGTTGAAAATACTGTTTTCAGTATAACTCATGATTTTCTTTTGCTCCTTAATGAATGATTTATATAGATGAAATTTATTCCGTTAAGCATAGCGTGCATTCCGAAGGAGAATACAAACAATGCAAGAAACGCAAAGAACAAACGAATATTTGAGATCACAAAGAATATGATCCCGCCTACAAGCGCCGCCGCTGTTACAACATCCGCAACTGCCGCCGCCTTGTTTCTGAAAAATCTTATTGCTCCGTACCGCGGAGCTCTTCCGAATTCGGCACAGAAGCTCCTGTCTCTTCTCCGCTTATGGCTGATATACAGCTCGGTAACGATGCAGGATATTCCGCCAAGCCACACCATAGCTCCCGACAGAACGGAAAGCCATCTTGCGACCCCTCTCTGCTCCATGGCGCAAGGCATCAAAAATATGCCTATTGAGCATATGAGCAGAGTAAGCGTGAAAAGTGCAAGCAGGATGCGCTTTTTTTGTAAGCTAAGGGTTTTTGATCTTTTCATGAGACGCACCCCTTACCTTATGATCTCATTGGTACCCATAAAGGCAAGCTCTATGTCTATGGTAAAGACACCGACCTTCACAGGCTGAAGTGTAGGTGCTGCAGGAGCATCCGCCGTCAGCAGAGCCGTCTCATTTCCTCCGAACACGGGAGCTGCCTGCGCGTTGCCTGCGAGAACTGTGGTCTCATTGGCAGGAGCATAGGCTGCCGCCGGTGCGTTGTCTGCGAGAACTGTCGTCTCGGGCGCCGGAGCAAATGCTCCCTTCTTTGAACCCGAGCTGTCAAGGACCGTGGTCTCATTTGCCTTCGGCATTTTTGAGGTGCCGACCGTTACCGGCAGGTCGGAGGTCACTATATTGAGGCGTCCCGAATGGGTGATCTTATCGGTGATCTTGCCGCGAACAGCATTGACCGTGCTCGCCTTGTATCCGCCGGCTCCGGTCTCGTCATTCTGGCGTCTGATCGCCTCAATGGCTTTCTTGGCACTTCGTCCGGATATGTCTCCGTAAAGCTTCGGAACATCAAGAAGGAAGAACAGCGCGATACCCGTCAGCAAAAATACGCCGGCGGCTATAAATGATACGACCGAAAGGGTCTGGAGAAGTTCAACTGTCATTTTGTTTCACCGCCCTTCGCATCGGTAGCGTAAGCCTTCCGTATAGATTCCAGTGTGGCTTCAAGGTTGGCTTTAGTGGATGCCTGAAGGTCAACCGCCTTACCTGCGGTAGCCTCGATGGAATTCACTGCATCCTCAACGGAATCGTAAAGGCTCATAAGCTCATCCTCTTGGATGCCGTCCTTCTTGAGATTCGTCGCGTACTTCTGGAGTGCGCTTCTTGTAAGCTCAATGAGCTCAAAGCGGACGATCTCGCTTTCGTTGCCGTCAGCGGCAACCGTGGACATAAGCTCACTAAGGTTGCGGTAAAGCTCTGAGAACTTTCCGTTTTCCTGTCCCTCGTTTATGTTGGTATCAATGTCGCGGTAGAACATACCGATGTTGGCATATACCTTCGCCATGCCCATGTTCTCATAATTCTCATCGGCATTCTCTATAACATCCTGGAACCACTGAACAGAGCTCTTTGCCCTTACAAGCTGTGAGCCCTCACCGTAGTTGTAATAATACCAGAACAGCTTACCTGTCTCAAAGCATATCTCAACATAGCTGTCTGTATCCTTACGAAGGGACTCCTGGTTGTTCTTGATGAGCTTTTCAAGGAGCTTTGCCTCTTCAACGGAAAAAACGTTGTCGTCCTCCTTGAAGGTCTGTATGAGACCGAGGTACGCTTCCTTCTCTCCCGCTTTATTCGGTATGGCTATACATTCCTCATACAGCCCGATCTTCGATTCATAATCGGTTGTCTTGGATGCCTCATAAAGCTTCGTTTCGTATGTATCCGTAGCCTTCTTTGATGCCGCAGCGTTAAGGACGAAGCCGGACACAGCAAATGCTATGGAAAGGAACAGCGTTATAATGAAGAGTCCCAGCTTGCGCTTTTGCTTCTTTTTGAATTTCGGCTCAAGCTCCTCGTAGTTATCGAGGTCATACATGAGCTCAGCGCAGGACTGATATCTGTCGTTGGGGTTGTGCTCGGTGCATTTCTGTATGATAGCATCAAGTCCCCTGGAAAGCGCAGGGTTTATTGCTCGCACCGATCTGTTGCTGATAAGGTTCTTACACGGGTCCACATCGGTAAGGAGGTGGTACATGGTTATGCCGAGACAGTAAATATCCGTTCTTGCGTCTGTTCGTCCAAGTCCGCTGTTGATATACTGCTCGGGAGCCGCGTATCCGATGGTACCGATACCGGTGGTCTCGCCGTAATTGATCTCGTAATTCTTTGCCGTACCGAAATCGATCACCATGATGTTTCCGTCAGGCTTCAGCATTACGTTGGCGGGCTTCATGTCTCGGTAGATGATGGGGGGCGTTCTCGAATGGAGATATCCGAATACGTCACAGAGCTGCTTTGCCCACTCCACCACGTAGGATTCCGGCTGTGCGCCGTTCTCCGCGATGATCTTGTCAAGGCTTCGGCCCTCAATGTAGTCCATTACGATGACGAAGCTGTCGTCATCCTCGATAACGTCTACGATGCTGGGCAGGTTGGGGTGCTTCAGCTTTTTCAGTGTGTCGATCTCTGCGAGAAGACCCTGACGCACCATGTTGAAGTCCATCTTTCCGTCCTTACGGACCTCCTTGACCGCCCATGTCTTATTTGCTTTCTCGTTGATCGCCATATAGACGACGCTCATTCCGCCTCGTCCGACTTCGCTCAGAATTTTATATCTTCCGTCAACGAGAGATCCTATTTGAAGCATATGTAAGTCCTCCGATCAATAGGTTCTTACAGACACGACGGTGATATTATCCCTTTCCTGCCTGTACTTGTTGAGAGATATAAGAGATTCCATGTTTTTCTTCATTCCGTTGACCTCAGTCATGACTGCGGGATTGAGATAAGCATATATCTCATCGGGAGTGATCTCATGTCTGAATCCGTCAGAGCAAAGCATATAAACGGCATCCTTTTTTATGTCTCCGAAGAACATATCGGGATATACCTCGTCCGATGCTCCAACGCACTGGAGAAGCACGCTTCTGCGAGGGTCGCGTTCTGCTTCCTCGGGAGTCAGCTTGCCAAGCTCCACCTCACGTGCGACCACGGTCTGGTCACGTGTCAGGATATTGACACCGTTGCTGATCTCATAAGCGCGGGTGTCTCCCACATTCATTATGTAGTACCGTGTCTCGGTAAGGAGCATTGCCGTCACCGTTGTACCCATATTGATGCCGTAGGAAGCCGCGTAGCTTTTGATCTTGCGGTTATAATCAACAGCTATGTTCACCCAATCATTGCGGATATCGCTGTCGGTGATGCCTGAAGCGCAAAGCAGAGGGAGACGCGTTTCCGACCACTCGGAAAAAGCATTTATGAGTGATGCGCTGGCAACCTCGCCTTTGGCAAGACCGCCCATTCCGTCGCACAGAACGGCGAGGACCACCTTTCCCATGTCGGTGGTAAACACGCGCACCTTGTAGCTGTCTTGGTTTGTCTTTTTGGTCAGACCGATGTCGGTCGTCGCCGCTACGATATAATTCACAGGATTATTCCGACCTTTCCGAATAGCTTACAGGCGCCGTCAAAGCACCTTGAACTCGAAATTCTCGTTGGCGAGTCTGATCTTGTCGCCGCTTGAGATCTTTGTCTCGACGCTGCTGTTGATCATGACCTCGTTTACGTATGTATGGTTCGTGGAGTTGGTGTCCACCACGAAATACTCGCCATCGCGGATGATAAAGTTGGCATGGCTTCTTGAAATGGCGGGGTTGTCACCTACGAAATAGTCAACATAGCTTCTTTCCTTGCCAACTCTGAATACGGGCTTATTCAGGGGAATACGCTCGTTGTTCTTTACGCGGATAAGCACAGGCTGAGGTGCGGAATTCGCGGGGGTTGCCGCGCCGAGGACTGTGGTCTCGCCGATGCTTCCGCCGCCGAGGACCGTGGTCTCGCCGAAGTTAGCCATCTGTCCTGCTGGTGATGCCGGAGTATTGAAGGCGTTCTGCGGAGGCATCTGAGGTGCCGCCTGCGGAGCAGGAGCCGGTGCAGGCTGTGGCTGAGCGTAATTTATGGCAGGCTGAACGGGAACTCCCTGAGGAACCTGCGGCACGGGAGCTGCGGGATGCTTTCCTGCCTTGGGAGGCTGAGGCGGCATAGCACCGGGTACTGCAAATCCAAATCCGCCCTGAGGCGCCTGAGCGGGAGCTGTCTTCGTGGGCATCTGACCCTGAGGCGGCATCTGCTGAGGCGGCATCTGTCCGGCAGCCGCTCTCTTACGAGCTTCCTTTTGAGCCTTATATGCAGCCGCGTTTTCTTTGTTGTAGTGCTGCATAAGGTAGAGCCAGCTCATGCCCTTTCCCTCGGGAGCTGCCTGAGGCGCCGCCTGTCCCTGCGCGGGAGCATTTCCTCTTACATTTGCGCCGTTTGCGGGAGGGATCGGAGGCATACCGGGTCTCTGTCCCTGAGCCGGGGGCACTGCATATTGATGCTGGCCCTGAGGCGGCATCTGCCCCTGAGGCGGCATTTGCTGAGCAGGTCTCGCGGGAGTCTGCTGCGGCGGCTGTGCCTGAGGCGGTGTCTGCATCCGGGGAGGCGTCTGCGCCTGAGGCGGTGTCTGCATCTGGGGAGGCATCTGCGCCTGAGGCGGTGTCTGCACCGGTCTTGCAGGAGACGGCGCGGGAGGGGGAGTCTGCGCCTGTGCGGGAGCCGCGCTTGCAGCGCCGAGGTTTATCTCATCGAGGACAGCCTTAAAGTCAACGAGAGAGAAGCGAGGAGCCGCATTAAGGTAGTTTATGATCTTTGCGATATAATCGCAGTTTTCTGTCTGGTCAAAGCGTGTAGCGAACATTATGTCCTTGAAGAACGCGCCTATATCGTAGGACTCTGTCTCTGCATTATCGACAGGCAGGCAGATCATTACCGTCTCGCAGGTGGATACATCTGTGAAGATGTATTCTCTGTCGAGAAGAAGAGAGTTCTCGTTCAGCATATAATCTTCAGCGGCAAGCATTGCATCAACGATTCCGGTGAAAACGCCCATAAGGCGCTTCTTGTTTACTACCCCGGAGAAGAACTGAGCAATATTTACCTTGGCGGACACATTGAATCTGATTAGCTTGCTCGCATCCATCTGGGTAAAGAGGGTCTGGGCAATGCCGGGGATCCTGTTGTTTATGATCATGCCGAGGCTCATAGTGTCAATAATATCACTGTCACCGATCTCATATACGAGATACGTATTGTTTCCTTGTGTTTCGTATGTGAATTTCATTTTTATTCCTACCTATTCAATCTATAAAGCTTTAGAAGTTGCCACTTGTCATTCATCTTCACAAAACAACTGCCCTTTTCGGTAAAGTACGATGCATCCTGGAATTTGGGTTCGATAACCACATTCTCTGTTTCGTCAACGAACCCCCATTTACCTTCAATGCATACAGCTGCCATCCCGTTCATAAAGGATTTTGCGCCTTCGTATGATTTATCAGATACAAGCTTTCCGTCCTTATCTATAAACTGCCATTTGCCATCTATCTTAACAGCGGCAGGCTGCTCGCCCATGAATAGTGTTGCATCCTCAAACTCAAGAGTACCAACCTGTGTTCCGGAACCATCGACAAGAATATATCTTCCTTCCGTCTCAGAAACAAACATACGATCATTTCTAAAGGCAATTTCCTTTTCATCAAGGATAATATCCATATAAGCCTGAGAACCGATCGTGTCACCCTTTTCATTGATTATATACCACTGTCCATCTTTCTTTACTGCGGCACGGTTATTATTCATTGTCGAAGCATATTCATAGTCACCAAACAAAACTTCGAACTCGTTACTCACATATGTATATTTACCATCGTTTTTTTCAGCTGCTATAATATTGTTTACCAATAACCCAAATCGAGAATACTGGTCTTTGGAAACCAAGACCTTCGAGCCGGACTTATCGATAAAGTAAGCTTCCTCATTTTGATTCACCACGGAAGCGAGAGCACTTTGCGTGAAAGCACCTGTATTTGCATATTTTGTTGAGATTCTTAATTCACCGTAGCGATCAACGAATCCCCATAAGCCCTTATTGTTCACAGCACAATAATTGTTGCTGTAGACATTAATATCGTCGTATGTACTGAAATCAAGCTTATATACATACTTAATCTCATCTGCAATCTTTGTTAAATAATCCGATTGGATATTTCTTTTTTGTGCCGTATATATTAAATCATAACAAGCTTCATAGTCTGAATCCATTACATACGCATCGATCAAGCATTCGTAAGCAAGTGCTTCTTTGGGATAATTATCAATGAATTCCTCACACCATTCAAGGTAATCATCCTTTTTGTTTTGACCCTTATAATAATCAGCTATCTCTTTATACAATTCAGGACTGCTTTTGATCTCTAATGCCAGGGTATAGTTATTGATAGCATATTTCGTAATACCATCTTCAGCAAAGCCTCTGGCTGCGGTTAGATACTCATTATACTGCGTCTCAACTTTTTCCGCATTGGTAATCAACATATACCAGGAGGCAACCATAATTACAACCATTACTATTGGGACCAAAGCTCTATACTTTTTCATAATTGTTACCCTCCATTACATACCCGCCATACACATTGCTATAAGTGTACCCAAATAAATACTTGGTCCAAAGGAAATTGTATCCTTTCTTCCTTTCTTCTTTGTAATCAGCAGTATAATTGAAACAAAGAACGAAACCACTAAAGAGAAGAAAACAGAGTTTATTGCGCCCCATAATCCCTGATACAAGCCCATCAGAGCAAACAGTTTTACATCACCCATTCCAATGCTGTTCTTAAATACAACAAGTAAGAACAAGAAGAACACTCCTATTATAGCTGCACCAATGAGTGAATCTTTTGTTATGAGCCACGCGTTGCTCACATCCTGTATATACATCAATACTAAGTACACAGCTCTTACTATTAGCCCAACCAAAAGAAATAGATTAGGTATTTTCTGCAATTTCATATCTATCGCAGAAACAGGTAAGATCAACAATATCAGCGTGATCAAGCTTAAACGAGGAAGAAGATCAATAGTATAAACTATATTGAGACATGCCACTAATACAGCGACAGTCACTGTACCGACAATTAAGTATAACAACCTATGCTTGGTCATTTTTAAGCTATTGAATTTTAACTTATGTATTTTTTCTCCATTCAAATAGCAGCAAACACTCACATAACCGGCAGCAAATAGTAACAAGCTAAAAACAATATCAATAAAATACATTACTCTTCCCCACCTCCTTCATTTGAAACAACAGTTGTTGTTCTCGCGCCATTGCCGTATCTAGGCAATAATTCAATAGTGACTCCTCTGGTATCACAAGTATCAACAATTGCCTGTATTTTTTCGCTGAGTCCTTCATCCTTAGGGATGACTAATACTACTTTTTGTGTGCTATTCTCACAATTATATTCTTTTTTTGTAACTGTACCATCTGACGCTGTTGTTTTTGTTTCCACGGTTTTCAAATTCTTGGTTGAATCATCAATGCCTGCGCATAGATACTCTAGTTGCTCTTTTATGGCAACATCACTTATATCATCTAACGTAAGAGTATCCTGACCTTCAGCACTATACAAGGGATTCATGGAATGGAATGCAACAAACTCATTTGTTTCGCTATTGTACACATGAACATCGGAAAAACTTCTGCCCGCTACCTGAACATATCCATCTGCTACATAATCCTTAATCCCTTGATGACGAATCAGATCAGAACGCTCTTTAACCGTACCCTCAGTCCAAATATTACTATTAGACTCTGTACTCAATACATCAGATGTACTTCTATAGCTTTCCTCTCCGGAAAGCCATCCGTGAGTCACCGCAGTTTGCGTGAAATGAAATGAAAAGTCAATGGGCAAAAGTGCGATCACTTTCACATCATATGACACCGTGACCCTAATCTCATTTGATCCATCCGGGAACAATGTAGACTTAGAAAAATCCAAGCCATCGAGGTATGATCCGTTTGCATCGGGAACAACTCCAAGATGCTTCAAATATGCTTCAACATCTCCATTCTTTTCCGAAACAAGATTCTTTTTACACAATCCTTTGGACAGAGGAGCAGCAATTAGCCGTGATGTTGCAAGGTTCCAACCATCAGTTGCAGCAATCTTAACCAGTCCCATCGCAACCCCCTTGGGGTCTTTTGCCAATTCCTCGAGTTGCTGTTTCAAAGAACCGCCGGCAGCGGAAATATTATCATAACTGCCTTTGAGACCGTTAAGCATTCCTGTAATGTCCTGTGATTCTTCGCGGTCATCTTTGCCGATATTTTGAATCTCAGAAAATACAGTATTAACATCGGAAAGAACACCGTTAATATCTTTTTCGGTGTTTGCTGCAGCTTCTGCAAGCTTAGCTTGGCCACCCGGAATACCCGTAAGTGAATATAGATATGAATAATGTGACAGTTCTTTTGCAGTTGCATTAATTGCAATACTCATCTTTGCCTGAACGACACAAATATTTACTATCGTCAGAATAGTTACAATTGCAAACATGAATGCAGAAAGAGAGATCGTAGCTTCGACCGTCACAGATCCTGACTCATCTCTAAACTTTCTCTTCATTATCAATCTCTCCTTTTGCAACATTCTAATAAAATATATGCTTATTTACTGTTTCGTACAGTCTTCATCATTTCATCGACGATCTCTTTAAGAAGTTGCTTTTCTTCTTCCGGCTGATCCTCATCATGAACAACGCCTATAATTGCACAGGGTAACCCTTCAAAAATAAATGAATATCCATATGTATAGGCATCATAGACGGGATTATTACCAGCACTTACTGTTCCTTCATATTGAATAGCGGTTACAGAATTTACTGTAACATTAACAGTCTGAAGATTATCTCCGTCGTTAATATGATGATGTGAGTCAACTCCCGACTTAAAGCGATCAAAAGCCTTAGCATGAGCATCTTCAAGACTCTCTGCAGTTTCACTCTTAACACAGGTGAAAGTAACATACTTAGTTGAGCCATCCAAGAAAATACGAGTATAACCTTCTTCGATCATATTATAATTTGGGGTATCTACATAGATATTTTTTCTTGCAACTTTGTATGTGCCACTCAAAAGATTATTTTCTGCATTATCACCCTGACTTGTCGTATCATCAGGTTCACTTGTATTATCTGTCTGTTGCTGGGAACCTGTATCAGTAGGTTTGGTCTGATTATCGTCATTTGTATTGCAAGCTACCAAACTCAAAACGAATGCAAAAGTAAGAAGTAATACTAATATTTTTGCAAGCAGTGGTTTCATCCCTTTGCTCCTTTCTTAATAGCCGGCTATACCGGTGTAAGTTATTGTATACCAATTTGAGTTATCGATAGGATTTGACTCAACATCGGCAAAAATGGGCAATGCTAACAAAGTAGGCTTGACCTGTATGGTCGCAGTCAACTTCACATATGCTGCAGAGTTTTGAAGTTCAAAACCCGTACTACCAGTGTGAACCATATTAGCCTGAATTACATCCGCGGTTCTCAGTATGATTTTCCCCTCGTTTGTATATAAGCCAATAAGTAGGAAAAGTCTAAGATACTCGCTATAGCTAAACGAGCACAGAGAAGCCATTCCAGTACTATTATCCGTTCCGGTTTCAGTTCCAAAAACACCATCGATTTGTCCATTTATGTATGTTTTTAGTTCATCGGCGCCCTCTTCAGCCTTCTTCTTGATATTCTCAAGGGCTTCACTCTTTAACCTATTGAATTCCTCGCTTGTTCTGATTATTGAATCTGAAATCTCATCTCTAATATCAGTAATGAATTCCATGATTTCTCCGCCCAACTGATCGACACCATTCTGAACGGTTGTTGCGCCATTAAGAATGCTGTCAATTGCATCACCTGCCGAGGAATTTCTGACCGAATTCTCAACTGTATCAAAGAATTCGCCTATGTATTCATCGCTCTTACTAACAATAAGGTTTACAGCTTCTCTCTTTACAGTAGATGCAAGATCATCTCCAGTAAACTGATTGCCCCACTCCTGCAACTGTGTCTTTACCCAAGACTTCATCTGCGTTTTCTTCGTCTCGTATGTCTCTCCAGCATTTAACAGAGTAGAGCTCTCAACAGCCGTATTAATAAGCGTAGTTAACTGTTGTATTGCAGCATTGGCGTTTTCAGTAATTACCTGGTCATAAGCATTTGTTACAGCTTGTTCAATCTGGTTAGTTCCGCCTTTTATTGCCTCAGCAAGTTCTTCGTCAGTCATATCAAGGAAGGAGTTGAGTTGGTTAACACCTTCAGAGATAACTGTTCCTGTTACCTCTTTGAGTATCTCTCCGGCTTTACCCTTAGCAACATTTATCAAGCCGGTTATAGAACATCTCCATGATTCTGAGGACTTATACAAAGGTACCTCTTCGCCATTTCGCAAAGCATCTAAATCAAATGCAGATTCACAACAGGCAATACCGATAATAATAACAGCCTGAATCAACGGTACCGGTATTACACCTAATGTTGCTGCAGATATAGGCGTCGCAATTGCAAGTGCGCTATCACGAATCTCGGATGTTGCAAAAGCATATACGAGATTAAAACCAAATCGGATACCATAAATCGTACCATATGCCTTGGTAAGGTTCTGCGAATTCGTGCCTCCGTAAAGAATGTATTCTATCTCTGCACCATAAGCATAATTGTTAGTTGTACTTATATCATTCTTTGTCAGAGTGAGGATTGTACCCGGCTCAATTGCAGTTCCCTTAGCTTTACCATTCTTAACATTATACTCATTTTCAATAGTATCATAACTAAACATACTCATGATGTAGTCAGATATATATAGCTTGTCACGCAGATCCTCACCCATGTCTGCAATGGCAGACAAAAAGTTGGAGCTAAAGAGACCGTTCAGCGCATTTGCAGATTTTCCGGCTGCACCCTTTTCGTCTTTTGTTCCGTCTATCTTTGTACTTACAGACCCTGAAGGTGTATCGCTGCCGCCTTGGACTGAAGATATCTTTGAAGGAAGATCTGTAAAGACTGTAGCAGTGATATTATTCTTCTTACTATTTTCGGTTCCTGCCTGTCCACTGTCAGTTCCTTCAGAAGAACTATCGGACTTTGATTCCGCAGTTTCTTTAATTTTTTGATAAAAGTCTTTTCCGTCTCCGGTTTCTTCAGGTTTAATAGTTGTACTTGCAGCTCCACTATCAACTTCAGTTCCTGCAAAGTGAGACGACAAGTAGGTATACAGCGCCACCTTATCTTGAAGCAAATCCGGCTGATGGCTAGATTGCTTGACCCAATCAGTGTTAATATTCCCTTTGCCGCAAGCAGACGTCGCTCTCGTAACAGCTGTTTTAGATATCTCAGCTTCCTCCATGGAAAGACTGTTCAAATCGTTCCATTTGTCTCCGGACCTTTTTTCCAATCCGGTATCTCCAAAATATCCTTTGATCTCGCCAATAAATATGCCTGAAAAGGTGTACATTTTAACTTGATCACGAACATCTGTTAAATCGGCTTTTATGTTTTCTAATCTCGTAATAAGTTTTTGAATATTAGTTTCATTTAAGTATGTATCTAATTGATTGATCTCAGCCTTATCCTGCTTAGCCAAGGATGTATCACTGATAGCACTATCATCAGCTACGTTATTCCAGTTGGATTTAGCTGTAGCAACAGATCCGACCAGCTTCGATTTTGCATAACCCAAATATTCAACAGCCTTCTCAAGGTTATGAATTGCGGCATCAAGTGTTGTTACATAGCCTTTTGATGTATTATATATTTCGGTGAGCGCCGTATCAATATCTATATCACCGTCTACATAATATTGCTGCCTATAGTCGTATGCTGCATTACTGGCACACTGCGTATAGATTTTCGCGTTTTGAGAAAGGTCATACATATTACGCTCATACACAGAATCTGCCTTAAGATCGGAAAGCCATTGACGTAACGTTTGTGTTGTCTTTCCAATCGTCAACTTGTTTGAGAGAATAGATGACTCTGTAATGACCTTACCATCAGCATCTTTGATCTCTGTTTCAACTCTGTCATATCCATCAAGCCACATACAAACATTTTTCAGTTTTTGATATGCAATATAGAAGTTGATTGCCGCTGAAGTATATGTTTCTATCTCGCTCTTTTTTTGTGCCATAAACTGGATTTCGTAGTAAGTACTTTCGAAATTGGGTGCATGTTTGTTATCCAGATTATTTTTTGCATTGTAGAAGCCTTCTACTGCCTTTTTTACATCACTAACGGTAGGAAATTTGTTATCTTCAAAGCTATATGGATTGTTGTAATTGGGACTCAAGTATGAATGGTAAGATGCACCATCATATTCGATTTCCCATACATCTACTTTGTCATTTCTTTGTCCTTCCTCGATGTCATAATCGTTCACACTAACGGTTTCAACATTTAAAGAATATTGATACTCAATAATTGGACTCTGTTTATGATAAAGAGACATTATAGTTCGCTCAACATAATCCTTATAGTCATCTGCGTAATCATCCAATGTCGGTTTGATATCAGTGATATACTTCGAGTCAGTTACAATAGGACTACTGTTATAATACGATATATACGACCATGCCGTTTTAAGATCTTCAAGCATAGTTTGCTGAGCTTCATAATAATCTTGTTTTTTCTCAACAAGTTCTGTTTGCTTGCTTAAAGTAGTAAAACTCTTTAACGAAGATACAAAGCTCAAACCGGTGTTGATCGGTGCTCTGTATTTCATGAAATCAACAATTTGTTTTTTCAATATGGTAGCATTTGCAAGATCTGCACCGCTATACTTTTGCACAGAGAAATCTACCAATTCCATGTTCATAATATCTGCTGTGTCGCTACTCTCTGCCACGATGCCAAGCTGAGCCATTATTTGCTCAACATATGTTGCAGCATCTTCATCAGAGACTCCCGATGATGTTATGCAGGTTCGATAATATTCCTCTAACTTTGCAAACAAATCTGTTGTATCCTGCGCTGTCGCTAACAAACCATAAAGGTCTTTTAACTTCGTGTCATAGTTTGTCATAGCGGTATTCAATGTCAGATCGCCTGCAGACTCTGCCATAGCTCGTGCAAGCTTAACCTTACCGGCATCAACAAAAAGCGAA
>JAFUMU010000051.1 GCA_017482495.1 Clostridia bacterium
AGTTACTGTACCCTCGTCGTACGTATGCTCACATACATCATTGGTTGCCGCCTCAAGCTCGTTGCCAAGGCGAATCCTTACAGATGCCATAACGTCGTAGTCATCCATTTCAGGATCGAAAGCACTACGGTCAAAATAAGGCAGCGAGAGATAGCTTGCGATATGGTTGCTTACAGAGCCAACGATATCGTCCGACGCCTTATTACCGCGAAGCTCTTCAAGCATTGTTAGCATCTGATATTCCTCGATACCGTCACGTATCATTTCAACTCTGATAGAGCCAACGTAAGGTGTACCGTCTGTGAAGCCGCCCTGAGTTGCCTGATAGAACAGGATACCGCTATTATATGTGGAATAGCCTTGCGCTGTAGTGTTGATATTCATCTTCCATCTGCCTGTTCTGTTGCCTGTTACGGTACTGTCAACATCTTCAACATTCCATTTAGCGACGTCATAGTACAGATAGCCTGTAACGTCCTCCTGATACATCTGCCAGAACAGCATCTTTGTCTGCAGACCTGTATGCTCAACCATATGATGAGCATATGTATAGGAGTTGCTCCAGCCTGCTGTATACATCCACATACGGTCGTTGTTGCCTTCTCTGTTGCGGACGATATTGTTGGAAAGGATTCTGTCGGAGAAGTCACCGTATATCTTTTCCCAGAGAAAAGCACTCTCGCCATAATTGATATTACCGGAGATAGTACCTGAGATACCTCTTACCTTGCCGACAAAGTCATATCCCGTATATCCGTTTTCCTCAAGAAAGGAGATAGGAGTAAGAGCAAAGATGTCGGGACACCATACAGTGCATGATGCCGTATCGATCATTTCCTGCGTTGCGTCCTTAATGAGAGCCGGATCCATATCAGCCATGTGCTTTGTATATGTATAATATGGATAGGGATGGTTTTCGTGGTAAGGAACTACTGTTGCAGCATTTGGCCAATACTTCTTAAGTGCGTTAGAGGTCTTTTTAACATCGTCAACTGTATGACCGCTTGTATGAGTAATACCTGCAATATTATCCTGATGCTCCTGCGACATGGGCTCATCTACAGTATAAAAATAGAACTTATCCTTAATATCGTCCCATTCCTTCATAGACGAAAGATCAGTATAGATATCTTCATACTGATAATACTGAGGAGCATAGCTCTCCATATACGTGCCGGAATTACCTCCGTTAGAAAAGGTTACTCTAACAGCACCTACTCTGTCGTTTGTAAGATATGGGTTAGATGAATTGAGATCTCCCGGAACATCCATTGCGTTCATTCTGTTTTCAAGGAGATAATCATAATAGTCCTTATATCCGCCGTACTGATCGGGGATGTTGCCCATAAAGAAGGACGTCTGCAGAGCAGGCTTGTCTTCAATAACGAAGTCCCAAACATAGGCATATACGGTTGCTGTTTTGATTATTTGTCCCTTAGCATTTTTGATGTCAAGCTGAGCGGAGTACCAACCGGACTTAGAATCTTCAGTTGTCTTAAGTCGGATATAAAACGCCTGGCTCTTACCGCCGTTAAGCTGAAAGAGCTTAATTGAGCTGAAGGGTACAACAGGGTCAGGCTGCTCTCCGTTACGTATGAAGGTATTTTCCTCCGTTGCGCCCAGATACGCAGTTGTACCGACGTTATCAAGAGTAACATACATCTGATAGTATATTTCAGCATCAACTGTATTGCCCTCTGCATCTGTAAAGTCAGTAACCGTTGCTCTGAGCTTTGTCTTTGTTTCATCGGAATACAAAACGAACTGAGCATTTTCAATCTCATTTTTACCCATATATACTGAATACGTGTTCATATCCGAAGGGATCGTGTCACTTGTCATGACCTTTTTAAATGAATGCTCAAACCAAAGGTCAATGCTCTCATCCTCATAAGGCGCCTTCTGAACCTCATAGACCTGTGAGGGATCTGTTATCTCTTCAGCAGAACTCGAAAAAACAGCCACACACATTAAGCATACAAGCATGGTCATCAGCAAAACTGATAAAAAGCGTTTCACTATTTTATCCTCCGTTCATTAATATACTATTATGGTATCATATTTTGTATATAAAGTCAATTATTTCTTACAAAAGCCTCACTTGATATAAGTGAGGCTTTACTGTCTGATTTTGAATCTAATAAGAAATTCCTTTTGTTCTTTAGTAATTCTGAAGCTTTCCGACGCCTTTCTGATAGTTTTATTATGGGTCCACTTATCAAGGCGGTACTGCGTCACAAACGAAACCGTTTCATCCCAATTTTTCGCAAGAGCCGTTGCAAAATACCATGCTCTTGCCATATTCACATAATAGTGGTCGCTTACGATATCGGCAACCTTCTGTGCATACTTCAGTTTAAAATCATCAGAGAGAAAATGGCGCATAAGCATATTCACGGCAAATCTCACCGTATATGCATGATCTGAGGCGATCCATGAATCTATATGTGAAATCAGCCTTTCTTTATTTTTCGCAAAGCTCTTGGGAGACATCTGATCACAGGTAGCCCAGTTATCAACATATGGCAGAAATACTTCAAGCTCAGCTACACTCCTGTCAAACTCCTTCATCTCAGATATCATGAAAGCATGTATCTGATCTTCTTCAAAATATTTATGAGGAAGCTCCTTCAAAAATGATTCGTCCGTACTTTTAGCAAGACCTCGAAGGTGTGGTGTCCTAACGCCTATTATCCTTTCCTTGGGAACAGTAGGAAGAAGTGCGGAATTAAAATCTCTGTACTCCTCGTCCGCAAGCTCGAAAAGCTCAGTTATCATCGTCATTTCCCCACCCAAGTATCCTTTCTCTCATGCCTTCAATATCAAGAATACCGTATGCAAAGCCCTTTTTCACAAGCTCGTCAGGAATGAACTCGTCATACTTTTCAAAATAAGGTACCTCACCGGCATAAACAAGATCCATGGGATCAAAGCTTTTCAACGCCTCATCTCTGAGAACTGCAAGGAATTCCTCCTTCGTGGCTTTCATCTTAAACTGTATAAAATAAGGTCTCGACGCATCAAGTCCTCGAAGCCCCAGCCTTGCGGCGCATTTTACCTTAAGAAAACGCTCCATTGCAAAAAAAGCATATGTACCTAACCAAGGAAAAAGACACCACATATCGCCGCCAAGGCATATAAGAGGCTCACTGCAAACTCCTGAAAACTTTGCTGTATGTCTCGCCTGCGCAAGCCTCGCAACAGCATTTTTCATCAGATAGGGATAGCCCTTATCATCGGTAAGGATGCTTCGCATTTTTTCAAGCACTTTAGTATTGATATCACCGGGACAATCTCCGAAATAAGCAGGTACCTTTCCCTTCACCTGCTCACAGTAAACAAGGTGACGCTTGTGGTCCACCTCCTCAACTATCCACACGTGGCCCGCAATAGCGATCTTCTCACCAACAGGCGGAGGCTTAACGATAGTACCAAGCTCATGAGAATTACACCTGACCGTGTACTCCTCGCTCTCCTGAAACACCGCATAAAATTTAAATGAATTTATCTGTCTCTCTCCCTTAAGACCGACTATAAGTCCTCCCTGTTCCGTTCTTGCAATGTGATCGGTTTCAATGAGATGACGCAGAAGTATCCTATAGTCCTCCTTGGATATCCTATAGAAATAGCTAAGAGTCAGCACCTTTGATGCAAGCTGCGCCGCAGTCATTTCACCTCCGGAAGCAAGGGTGCTCATAGTTTGGTGATAAAGCAGACTGTACGGAAGTCTGTCAAGCTTAGGAGGCTCTACCCACTTTTCTTCAAGATAGAGCTGAACAAGCGCAATGCCCTGAAGCAACTTCCACGGTACGGTAGAAGGGAGCATAGCCCGTGCCTCAGGCATATCCTCTCTCATAACGAACCACATCTCCGGAGGAAGATCGCGTCTGCCCGTTCTACCCATTCTCTGCAAAAAGGATGACACCATAAACGGCGCATCTATCTGAAAGGCTCTCTCAAGCCTGCCTATATCTATCCCAAGCTCAAGAGTTGCAGTTGTGACTGTCGTCTGATACTGCTCCTCGTCCTTCATTATCTCCTCAGCCGTTTCCCTATAGGAGGCGGAAAGATTACCGTGATGTATAAGGAATCTGTCAGGCTCATGCTTTATTTCGCAGTATCCTCTCAGGCTTGTTGTGACAGCCTCGCATTCCTCTCTTGAGTTTACAAATACAAGACACTTTTTTCCTCTCGTGTGCTCAAAAATATACCCTATACCGGGGTCTGCATCAAGAGGCGCCTTATCTGTGGGAGCTTCAAGGAGCGGGAGATGCTCTCCTACATCCTTTCCCTCACCCGACTGTGGTCCTGCCACATAGAAATGCTCCATTGACAGCCTCCACTTAGCCCCCTTGGCCTCTATCCTTGGTATATATGTTTTCCTGCCTGTCCCCTGTGACAGAAATACACCTGTACCCTCAGGGTCGCCAATGGTAGCTGAGAGACCTATCCTTCTGGGATTGACTCCCGCCATTTTGGAAAGGCGCTCAATAAGGCACAGAGTCTGTCCGCCACGGTCTCCGCGCATAAGTGAATGAACCTCGTCTATTACGATAAATCTAAGGTCGCCGAACAGCTTGGTTATTGCAGAATGCTTATGAAGCAAAAGCGCCTCAAGAGATTCGGGAGTTATCTGCAGTATACCCGAGGGATTTTTCAGAAGCTTTGCCTTGTGCGACTGAGAAACATCACCGTGCCAATGCCAAACGGGTATATGAGCCTCGGCACAAAGGTCATTGAGCCTTGAAAACTGGTCGTTGATAAGAGCCTTAAGCGGTCCGATATATATAGCGCCCACGGAGGTGGGCATATCCTCTGAAAAAAGTGTGAGAATAGGAAAGAACGCCGCCTCCGTTTTACCCGCAGCGGTAGAAGCTGTAAGGAGAACATTATCATCCGTATTGAATATAGCATCTCCTGCAGCTACCTGAATAGCACGCAAGTTTTCCCAATTGTTTCTATATATAAAATCCTGCACAAATGGCGCATATCTGTCAAAAACGTTCATTTGCTCTCCTTTCCTTATAATTCTCAAACATCAAATTCTGCAAAATCGCCTGCATCCTCACTATCCTCAAGCTGAGTTTTGGCAAAGGAAAATTCGTTGGAAGAAAGCAGTGATGAAATATTTATCTGAGGATTCTGATATACAATATTCAAAAGCTCAATAAAATCACGGATGACCTCTCGAGGCGTAATATTGGTATCAGCGCCGATGCGGCTATACTCTATCTTTATAAAGGTTACAAGGTCATCCTCTGTAAGTATTCTTTCATAATCAAACAGACCTGCGTGGATCTCGGCCAGCTTTTCGGTGAGAACCAACATCTCCTCGTGTCCGAGAGGCGAAAGTTTGATAACGGGAGCAAGCATATCCCTCGTTCCCTCACGTCCGAATCTTCCCTCAGCAAGTCGGGAGCGAAGCGCCTCGTAGCTATATACACCGCGTCTTGTATCCTCTATACACTGCGGAGTTCCGCACATGATCATACCAAGATACTGTGCCTTCCCCTGGAGGGTATCATTATACATAGTCAGTATCTTTTCGTAGTTGTACTGTCTGGTAATGCTGTTGGGTATCTTATAAATATTTACAAGCTCATCGATCAGAATAAGCATGCCGCTATAGCCTGCTTTTTTTAGGAACATGGCAAAAAGCTTGATATACTCATACCAATCGTCATCAGTGATAACGATATTTACTCCAAGCTCCCCCTTTGCCTCGGATTTGGTATTATACTCACCTCGGAACCATTTGACAACCTTGCTTTTTGTTTCATCATCACCTGAAACATAGGCTCTGTAGTAAAGAGCCAGCAGCTTGGCAAAATCAAAGCCGTGTACCATCTCGGACAGAGAATTGACCACCTCGAAAATTCGCCTTTCCACAAGGTAATTAAAATCGGGGCTGTCCATACTGCACTCTGCTGCTACCTCACCTCTTACATTATTTATCCATCTGTCCAGGATAAGCGTAAGCGCGCCGCCCTCGGGCTTGGTCTTTGTCGACATATTTCGGATAAGCTCCTTGTAGGTAGCAAGCCCCTGTCCTTTTGTACCCTGCAGTCTTCTCTCAGGTGAAAGGTCTGCATCCACCACTACAAAATTGCGGTCCATAACATAGTTTCTTATGGTTTGCAAAAGAAAGCTCTTACCACTACCGTATTTACCGACGATAAATCGGAATGAAGCTCCACCCTCGCTTATAATGTCAACATCGTGCAGCAGTGCATTTATCTCCGTATCTCTGCCTACAGCAATATATGGCAGACCTATTCTCGGAACGACTCCTCCCTTGAGAGAGTTTATAACTGCTGATGCTATTCTCTTCGGTATCTTCATTTTATCAGTCCTTTCAGCTCATCTATATAATCACTAACCAATATGGGAGTCTCACCGTCGAACTCGATGGCTGTATCACAAAGTATTTCATACAGCTTCTCATTAACAGAATCCACAAGCACAGACATCATCAGACGTTTCTCACTGACAAAGGACACGTAGTCCCCGCCGTACAAAAGCATGTAAAGAAATCTGAATTCATTTTCCTCAAGTCCTGCCTCATTTTCAGTTGAAACGCTCTCCTGCACCTCAGGCACCTCGATCTCTGCTAACTCTTCCTCCTCAGGCTCATCGATTATCAGCCTGTCCCTTGTAATATCCGCGGCACTTCTTATACCCGCAAGTCTTGAAAGGTCAATAACGATCTCCGGCTTTTTCAACCTTTCCGCTTCCCTTTCCGCTTCTCTCTTTTCCTTAATGTATACATCTATGACTTTTTCAATAACAGTCGCAAGCTGCTTGGTGGGACATTCATATTTCAAGGTGTGCTTATAACCGTACTTTACACGCATTATACTATCGATGCTTTTAGTTATTTCTCCAAGCTTACTGCTTTTTCCGGCTCCGTCTCCCATCATTTCCCTCGACCATATTCCACGGCTGAAGGTATAGCGTCTTATGGGATTGATTTCATAAACATGGTCCGTGTGTCCTATTCGGCTGTAGAAAACTGCATTAGAAAACATACGGTAATATGGAAAAGTAGTGACAGAGCCGAAGAGCACCTCAAAAAGAGTACGCTTTCTGTTTTTGCTATAAAATTCGGAATACTGCTCGTATACCCTGCGGCAAACTGCCATAACATCATCGGTATACTCTTTAGCAAATCTTGATGCGCCTATACGGTAGGATGAAAGCTGACAGATAGCGTCAAATATCTCCTTATCACTTTTGTTACATGTGTCCTTCAAGGTAATAAGTGCCACGTCATAGTCTCCGGAGCAACCTACTGAGGCGATCTTAGGGTCGATACCGTAGTACGCCGCAAAATCGCATATCCATGTGTCAAGATATTTTTCAAGCAAAGCGTCGTAGTTGCAGTATTCCTCCCTGAAGCGACACAGTGCTTCAAAACCCTCTGTTGCATCCTTGACTCCTATAAGGTTGAGAAGCTCATAGACGTATACATAAGCAAAGGAAAAAGAAGCTTCCTCTATATGACCCTCTCTGACGCCTGTCCTCCAGGTCACATAACCTCTGAGCTGATCATTA